>JBJYWX010000001.1:0-10175 GCA_046259695.1 Promineifilaceae bacterium (SeqCode)
CAATGAACACTGCCGCCGTCCAGCCAAACACATCGGCCGCCGTCGGGGGTGGTTCACCGCTAAGCGCATTGTAATACTCGTAAATGCTCTTGTGCCGCATGATGAGCTCAAGAGTCTTCTCGCGCAGTGTTTTAGCCAGTTCGATCTCACCAACCTGCTGCAGCGCCTCAATAAAGAAATAGTTGATATTCACCCATACCGGACCGCGCCACATCGTTTCTGGATCAAAACTTGGATCATCATAGGCCACTGACGGCAGCGGAAATGCCCCCCAAAATTCTTGCGGATTAGTGAGATGGCCCACCAGCCTCTCTCGAATCTCCGTCGGCAGCTGCCCAGTCCACAAAGGATACAGGTTGAAAGGTGTGACCACCGGCAAGGGTTGTTCTTCATGCAGCGCGCGAAAAACACCGCTTTCACTATCCCACATATCGTGGATCATACGCTGCACAATTGCCGAAGCGCGTTTGCGCCACATGCGCGCCTCAAAATCAATACCTAGAATTTCCGCAATATCCGCCAACGAACCCATTTGCACGCACAGGTATGTGTTGAGATCGGGCGACTCTACCGGCATACCGCGATCCCAAAGGGGATTGTCGTCCAGGCCAGAAGAGTACGGATGGTTATACTGGGCCAGGCCGTCGACGTCGTCATCATTCATGGCAAACCACCACGCGTTCCAGCGTACAAGTGGCATATAGATCTCTTGCAGGAACTCCGGGTTCGGGTCGGTTTCATGAAGTTTGAGCGCCGCCCAGGCCAGAATCGGCGGCTTGGTCACTTCCGCGCTGATCGGATGATCGATCGTCGATATGACGCCGTCGTCATAAACAGCGTCCGGGAGCATGCCGTCTTCCAACTGGCAAGAGAGCATCGCTCGAATCTGGTTGCGTGCCAGGTCAGGATCCACGTGCCGGTATGCCAGGGCATGCATCGCACTGTCCCACAGCCATAAGCCCACATAGGAAAGTTTAGACGGCATCATTGCCTCATAAACAATCTGTCCCTGCGGACCAATCAGGTTATTGGCCATGATCCACCAGGCGTACGCGTAGGTAGTCCTATACTTTTCTTTGACCTGCGGCACGCGTTCAAACCAGCTTCGCCAACGAGTCTCAGCATTGGCGGCAATAGTGGAAAATGCCTCCGGGCTGGGTTGTAAACGATGCAGGTCACTGATAGTAATAGATACCGCGCTGTCATCTTCCGTGTGCAAAATGAAATCCACCATATAGCCGCCCTTGTCCGGTGTGATCTCATTGCGTACGGTCTCACAATTGCTTGAGTAAACCAGATTGCGTACCCCTTTGAATACGCCGCCCCCGGTCGTTGTCTCCCAAAATTGCGGTTGCACGTGAAAGCGCACGCCCGCGGTGGTTTTGGGCGGCAGACCAATTGCGATCGTCCTTTCATCTTGGAATACCAGCGCAAAGTCCCCGATATCCGTCTGTAGATGCACGATATGGGGATACGTCATTACCCGAAAGTCGAGCATGTTGCCCGCCTCATCAATCAGGCAGAGATCTTGGATAAACGGCGGCCGGCGCAGGTAGGCCTCGATGTCCGGCTGGATAGTAGTCAACCTCTCGGCCAACTTCACATAAAAACTTGGTGTATCCGCGTCCTGAAGGACAAGCAGCCTTGAACCACGATCACTAAACGGTACTCTCCGGATATCAATATGATTTCTTAGGAGCGAAAGGTGAGCTACTGTCTCAGGATCGATCATACTTCCGTTACTGGCCATATGAATTTCCTTATTCTCAGTATAGTGGAACCGCTTGGTATGGCAATAACCAATACTCAGCGGATACGAATTAGCCCCGGTTTGTTCATACCGGTAGAATGAGGGGCACTAAGCTTTTTGGCGCTTGCCGTGCGGGCCTCCGCGGAAAGCGCTACCCGCTGCTGCACAACACTATTTTGATTTCCTCACCAACCCGTTGGCTGTTCCCCCGGCTGCGCTGAGATTATCCGGGCACGCCGGCAGGTGACGAACGCAGCACTCGCGTCGACACGCGCTGCCGGCCGGCCTTACGCCCTGCCCTCTCGTTGATCGCTGCCCGGATCGCCCCCCTCCTCATTTATGACGGATTCAGGATGCACCTGGCCGATCATTACCGGCCAGGCTTCCTCTTTTGACAGGGTAGCAAGCAGCCTGTTTTCATGCCATATCTCAAAGGCATTTTCGCCGACCCGCTGCACAGCATATTCACTCGCAGCCCGTCTGCCGTTTTGGCTCAGATCTTCGGCGCTACTCTTCTTCATCAACAGTTGCTGCCCTGCTTGTCTGCTGGCGGCGCCAGATCCACTGCAGTTCTTCCTCTTCTGTCACCTGCTTCAAGCTTAATCCCAGGCGCTGGCGTTCAGGCTGGATATCGATAATGCGTGCCAGGATAGTGTCGCCCGGTGTAAGCAGGTCGGCCGGTGAAAAATCCTGAGCCCCATACATTTCGCTAACGTGGATCAAACCTTCAACCTCGTCCGCCACGAGCGCGAAGGCGCCAAAGTCGACTACGCTTGTAACAACACCTTCAATCAGCCCGCCTTCCTGGTACTCCTCTGCAAACTCATCCCAGGGGCTGGGCAAAAGTGCCTTGCGGCTTAGGCTCACGCGTTCGCGATCGATGTCTACTTCCTGAATTAACACCTCAATTTCATCACCAAGCGACAGGTAGTCGGCCGGGCTATCGACGTGCTGCCATGCGATCTCTGAGACATGGATAAGCCCTTCAATGCCTTCAAGATCGATGAAAGCACCAAATCCAACCAGGTTAGTAACCCTGCCGCGAATGGTTTCCCCTTCCATTAACTTGAGTTCTAGGAGGCGTTGTTGCCGTACTTCTTTCTGCGCTTTCTTCGCTGAAAGGATTAGACGCCGCCGCTGCCGGTCGACCTCAATTACCTTGAGCAGCAGCCCTTCCCCCACCAACTCCCCTTTGCGCGATATAAGCGCGCGATGGTCGTGAACATTCTGCAGCTGAGGCACGTGGGAAGCGGGGACAAATCCTTGCAGGTGGCCGAAATCAACAATCAAGCCGCCTTTGTTGTGCCCCACGACCTCGAGCTCCAGCGGCTCCTCGCTTTCTAGATGCTCTTTTGCTTTCGCCCAATCGCGCTGTTCAAAACCGCGCGTAAGCGAAACCAATAAATCGTCATCGCCGCGAGGTGTACGGATCACATAGAGCGTGACCTCATCCCCTACCTTTAACTTCGCCAACTCGTCTTCATTTAGATCTGCTAGGTCTGTTGGAGGCACAACGGCCGTGCGCTTGGCGTCTACATCCGCCAGGATAACGTTGTTGCTAATCTGCAGCAGCCTACCCTGCACGAACTGGCCTTGCGAAAGCGTCTCCGGCTCATACTGCTCGAGCAGTTCAGCAAAGGAAAGTTCCGTCTCACTGCTCACCTCTAAAGTCGCAGCGCCATTTCGATTTCCGTCTTTCGTTTCAGTTTCTACTATCATCTTACTCCTTTATAATTCCTACGGCCGTAACGGCCCCGGGAAGTTATTTAATTAGTTTGCAATTCTGGCCCCTGTCCGCCTTGATTCGAGACGAAGCCCGCTATCATTCCGCAGACAGGCGGCACTCTTCTAACATATCATCCAGGCGCTGGCCAGCCTTCTCTGCATTAATGCCCTTCACAACCGCCCACTCATCGATCAGTCTCTTCTTCAGCGATTTGTACGCGCTGCTCTCCTTTAAGTTCAACGCCCCTTTCTGGCGCTGCCGCGCGCGCAAGTCGCGTACCAATCGCGCCACCCCGTTCGGTGAATTCTGCAAGGTCACGCGCTGGATGCGATTGTTCCGCGCCACGTGATTGGATGACATCTCTTGCGGCGGCCGTTGCAGAATCTCAATCGCCTGCCGCAGCTCGTCATCCGAACATATCGGCCGCAGCATTTCGCTGTCTATTTGATCCGTCGGTACCCAATAGGTGCTGTCCGCCGTCTGCACGCGGAAATACTGCGTATCCTCGCCGCTAATGCACTTCGTTTCAGTAGCCATTATGCGACCTATGCCATAATAAGCGTGGGCAATCCAATGCCCTTCGCCAATAACGTGTGAGCTGTCCATCTTCATAGCATACCTCCGTCCTAACCAGATCTCGTTTAACCCTCTGTGGTGGCGCAGAAGAGTCACGATCGGCTCGCCACCTGGCGCACCGAACGAACTTCACGCTGTTCGACTAAAGAGGGCCCGTCAGGGTTCGTGCTGGTAGGGCAGTCCCGTTTTAACCAGGTCTGATAGGTTGTGTTCCAGCACATGGCGCCAATGGTCTTCAAAAGCTTGGCGCGCTAGTTCGTCCGCGCCGCCTGCAATGTTCTGCGTAAGGCTGAGCATACTCCCCTCACCTGCTTGCTGCAGCACGAGGCGCACGATACTATCTAGGAACGGTACATCCGCTATGCGCTCGCCAAACTCGGACGTGCACCGCAGACACATTTCCTTATCCCACGTGATGGCTGTTACCTGGGCGTAGAGGATGCCCCCATCCCCATCTTCAAACGCCTCATAGAAACGCCCACCCGCGTAAGGTTCTATAAACATCGTTGAACCTGCTTTCGCGCGTGGTTGCCACCAGCGGTTGATCCCCTCTACCATAGCCGCAAAGACCGCTTCTGGTGCCGCTTCCAAAAACAAGCCAAGCGTTATCCGGGTGGCCTCTGCCAGTTCCGCAGCCTGCGGCCCCGACAGGCCGCTTCTTGGCACTAAATCGACCGCACTGGTCAGGCGCTGCGCCCCGCCGATCTCGTCTAGCCTGGCCCCCAGGAACTCGAGAAGGTCGCTGTTCAGCGCGTGCCACCGCGCCCGGCCCTGCCGTTGGCTCGTGATCAGATTGGCTTGTTCCAGCACCTTGAGGTGCTTCATGACGGCGAAACGTGAAACGTCGAAGTAGCCGCACAATTCACTCGTTGTGCGCGGCTTCTGCTCCAGGAGGGCAATTATCTGTCGTCTTTTGGGATCTGCGAGGGCATTCCAAATAGAGGTATCTGTGACCATTAGTGACCCAATTGTAACATAGAGGTCACATATTTCCAAAGTTAGCCTGGCAGGTATAATGTGGTGATAAGCTGAGCGCCCTACTCACTCGCCAGTTTTATGTGTCTTTTGTCCTTTGCCGCGTGTATCTACAACCCCGGCTTCATCTGCCCCAGCGGCCGGGCCGGGAACCTCGATCATCCGGGCTCAGACTGCGCCACAACGCCTTTCGCCAGTAGATACCGCTGCACAGCAAGAACTCCAACTAGGGTGACAAAGAGGACAGGTATTATCGCGAACGCGGCGCGCAAATCACTTGCATCTCCAATAACCCCCATAACCAGAGGTGTTAACCCAAACCCGACAATGCCGACACAAGAAAGCAGCACAAACAGGATCGTTTTGTTCACCGCCAGGCGTTCGCCTGCCTCGGCCATAATTGTCGGCCAAAAGCAGGCGACAGCCACGCCGGCGCCCGCTAGCAGGAAATAATATGTCGGCAGCGTAGCGGCAAATGGCAGCGCCGCGCTTACAACGATGCCCAATACGGCCGACATCATCATGATGCTGTTAAGCGTAATCTTATTCGCCATATAAGCTGAAGCGAATCGGCCAACCGCCATCGCTGCGGCGAAGACCACGACTCCCAGCGCACCGGCGCGTGGGACATCACTCAAATAGATCCCCACGTAACTCCGGCTCCAAAACGTAAACGCCGACTCTATACTTGCGCCGAGAAATATCGCCGCTGCGAACAGCCAGAATCCGCCCAGGCTGAGAATGCTTGAGAATAGTCGCCCATAGGCTGTCTCTTCCCGTGAGTGCTTGGGAAAACGAAGCACCGTGTAGGCCACGGCCACGACAAACGCGAACGCTGCATCCAGTTGAAAAATGAGGCGCCAGGATGTGCCGATGGTCAGCAGCTCACCAAACAGCAGTGCCCCAGCCATTATTCCGATCGGATAGAAGGCATGGCCAAAATTCAGGTACTTGCCGGGCTCGCGTGGATGTATTTCCACAATTAACGGGTTCAGCAGCGCCTCAAGGAATCCAATGCCAGCTCCCCCAATCATCATTGCTAGCACCAGCACCGCGTAGCTTGGCGCGAGGCTTGCCAACAGCAGCCCTGCGCTGATCAGGTAATGGCCCAAAACCAGGAACCGTCTCTTGCCCCACCTTTGCGCCAGCACGCCCGCCAGTAGCAGCACGACAAACAGAACCATGGAGCGTGCGGTTTCGATCCCACCTCCTTCGGCCAGGTCAGTTGAGAATGTGGCTGAAATCTCTGGCAAACAGATCGCCAGGATCACGCCGCTCGCGGCGGCCACAGTGAAGCTCGCCCAGGTCGCAACATCAATCGCTCTTAGCCTATTTCTGGCTTTCATTTTCGATAAGGCCCCATAACAAAGAAGAACTCCCAGGTAACCCTGAGAGTTCTCCTATTTTTACCGCCTCAGCTGTAGCCTGGATCTTAACTCCAATCCTGGGCCCGATCACCAAAGACCCCGGCGCTGCGGCTTGCTATATGCCAATTCCCAAACGCTTGGCCCGCCCGGCCCAGATGCTCGGGTTAATGGTTCTCAAAGTAACCAACCAACCAATTGTACACGTTTTTGTGGCTGCGAACATTGCCCGGCAGCTCGTTAGCCATTACCGTTTCTAAGCGCCTTTTATATCTATTGCGCCTGCAGTACATTTGGCATGGCTCATAATGTGCGATAATCTCCACGGGTTGGCCAGGGCAGACAGATCGGGCCACGAGCTGCCCGGGAGTACAATCAATGAGAACCGCACCAGAGCTAATTGCCTATATGGGCCGCGTTATGTTTGAGAGACACCTGACCGACATGGCCGGCGGCAACATCAGCATCCGCGAGGGCGACAAGGTCTATCTCTCACCCACGATGGCCGCCCACAAATGGCATTGGCAGCTGGAGCCAAAGGATATCATCTCCGGCTCACTGCACACCGATGACCTGCAACACCATCCTCGTTTCTCGCGTGAAGGGCTCTCGCATCTCGCCGTATACCGCGCCTATCCCCAGGTCAAGGGTATCGTGCATGCCCACCCTTTATACGTACAACCTTTCGCCGTCATGGGCAAACCGATCGAACCCATGATGTATTACACGGACAAGTACGGCACGATTGGCTTCATCGATAGCGTCCCGAACTATTCGCAGGAACAGGCGGATAACATCGTCCTTCATCTGCGCGATAAACTACCCATGATCGAGAAAGCGGCCGCTGCTCTGCTCATGCCGCGGCATGGCATTTTTGTCGTCGGCCGTGACATTTACTGTGCTATGGACGCCGTAGATCGCATTAATGTCAGTGCCTACTGCATGACCGTCCAGAAGCTATTCGCCCCAGACGATTCATGATCCTTACGGTTACCCCCAATTCCGCCCTCGACCGCGTCTTCATCATTGAGACCTGGACACCGGGACGGCCGTTGCGCATCGACCACGCCGTAACCGCCGCTGGGGGCAAAGGAATCGATGTCGCCGTATCTCTCAGCTGCCAGGGCATTCCCTCCCGCGCCCTCTGCTTCCTCGCCGGAGAAACGGGCCGCCGGCTCGAGCAGCTCCTAGTAGATTATGGAATCGAGCTATTGCCTGTCTGGGTCGGTGGCGAAACGCGCACCGCCCATGTGATCGTGGAACGGCAGCAGGAACGGCATACACACCTTATCGCCGGCAGCATGCGCATCGAGCCGGACGATCTGGACACGTTCCTGGACATCTTGCGCCGAAAGTTGTCGGAGGCAAGTTGGATGGTATGCGGTGGCTCCTTACCCCCGGCGCTGGACAGTCGGTTCTTCGCCCAGATCGTGGAACTTGCCCATGAAAAGCGTGTGCCCAGCCTGGTCGACACCTCCAGCCTCCCTCTGGAGCCCGTACTCGCTGCTGCCCCGGCAGTTGTTAAGCTCAATCGCGAAGAATTGAATGTCGCCTTCGGGTCGCCGCTGTCTGATCAGGAAGAAATAATCGGCGCGGGCTTGGATCTGATCGACCGTTTTTCGCTCAAAAGTCTGGTTATCACTTGTGGTGAAAATGGGCTCTATGCCTTTACGGGGAACGCTGTCTATTTTGCCCAGGCGCCGGCGCAGAAAGTCGTTAATGCTGCTGGCGCCGGTGACGCCGCTTCCGGTGCCCTGGTCCACAATCTTGCTCTCGGGCGATCCTGGCCGGAAGCCGTGCGCCGCGCAGCGGCCGTTTCCGCTGCCACTGTGCTCACCGAAGCCACGGCCGAGTGCCGCATGGCTGACATCTCCCGCATCTTACCCCAAACGACCGTCAGCCGCATTCTCTAGGGTTGCCCTGTGCCGCCGCCGCGCGGCCTACTCCATTTCCATTGCTTCCTGGCGGCTGGACACACCCGTCCTGCGACCCTTGCCCAACGGACGTGGCAGCAAATTCGCCTCGCTGATAATCTCCGCCACCAACTCTTCCTGCCGGTAGGCCATCACGTGCACACCCTTGACGCCCTCAATTTCACGCACCTGCTGGATAATCTCCACGCAGATCTTCTTCCCCTCTTCCCGTTTCCGTTCCTTGGGCGTATTGCGCAGGCGTTCCACAATCACATCTGGGATATGAACGCCTGGCACGTTATTGCGCATGTACTCCGCCGCTTTATCAGATCGCAGCGGCCCCACGCCTACCAGTATATAAACCTTCTCATGCAGCCCCATATCACGCACGCGCCGCATGTACTCCTCCAGGCGAGGCACGTCAAAGCAGTACTGCGTCTGGATGAAGTCAGCGCCGGCTTCCACCTTCTTCGCCAGCCGCAAAGGGCGCCAGTCGAAAGGCGGTACGAATGGATTGGCCGCAGCTCCCAGGAACAGCTTCGGAGGCGTTGTCAACTTACGACCGCTCAGGAATACCCCCTCATCACGCATCGTGCGCGCCGTGCGCAGAAGCTGGATCGAATCCAGATCAAACACCCGCTTTGCTTCCGGCTGGTCGCCGGCACTTACATCATCGCCTGTAATACATAGGACATTGTGTACGCCCATCGCCGCCGCGCCTAATAAATCGCCCTGAATGGCAATACGATTGCGATCGCGGCAGGCAACCTGGTAGACTGGCTCATAACCCGCGCGCGTGAGCAGGGCGCAGATAGCTACACTGGACATGTGGCAGTGCGCGCCCGAGGCATCTACGGCATTAATGCCATCACAAACAGTGGACAGGATTAGCGCGGCGCGGTAAACGTCTTCCGCATCAGCGCTGTCGGGGGGATTAAGTTCTGACGTGACCGCAAAACGACCGGATCGCAGCACCCGCTCTAAGCGGCCGCCTCCTTTAAGTTCAGTTTCCATAGTTTTCTCGCGTCCTGCTCGGAATCCACCGGAATAATTCCGATATTAGATGTATTGACCCAGCCTTGCGGCAGCTCCTGGTCGATGTCATATAAAAAGTTAATCCAAGAAGATGTACCCTCCAACTGCCTGTTAACGGGAGGTTCAAGTCTGATCAACTCATGGCCATAACGGGGCATATGCAGCGATCGCTCATACGCCTGCACCCAGACACACCTCATCTCCGGCTTGACTTCACAGTGGCCGTTCGCGCGCACGCCGCCGCACGGCCCATTACGCAAGTTCTTGGGACAGCTCATCGAACAGGTCATGCCCGTCGAATGCAAAATGCACTGACCGCACATATGGCAATCAAACACCATTTCTTTGCCAATCCGTTCGACCCAGGTCAGGGCCGGCGCCAGGCGTGAATCAGGTTTCAGCCACTGTTTGAACGGCAGTATCCCGCGTTCCAGCGCATCATACATGACCTCGAGTGCATGTGGGTAATTTTGTAGAAAGCGAAACATCTCCTATGTTAGCTCCTTTTCCAGACCTTCTCGCCCCGGTGCTTCTGGAAAACAGCCCGTACTGTGCCGGGCGCCCCGGGGGTTCGCAGTTTCTGTTGGCTCACCATTACCGCCCCAACGCTGGCCCCATCAATTATACCGGCAGGCCTAGCAGCTCCATGGTCCTGCGCACGCAGGCGTTTGCGTTCTCCGCAAAACCATCGGCGCCCACGGCGTCGCAATATGCCTGGCTTACCGGTGCGCCGCCGACCATGACCTTGACATTCTCACGTAGGCCAGCTTCCGTAAGCTTTTCGATCGTGCTCCTGAACACAGGCATCGTCGTAGTCAAAAAAGCGCTCATCCCTA
>JBJYWX010000002.1:0-4902 GCA_046259695.1 Promineifilaceae bacterium (SeqCode)
CACCAGTCGCTCGCCTACATTGAGCAGTTGGGTCAAGAAACATAAACGGCCGCTGAGCAGATTCAAATTTCTGTCCGGCGAGCGCGCTGCGGCCACCAGCAACATAATAGTTAAGCGCTGCGCCGCGGGTCTTTTGTGCATGTAATCGCTGCCCACTACTTTCATATTGCTCCCAATTGCGCCATAATAGAAGCGACTTCATTTCTTCGTGGGGCGACCGTGCCTGTCAAGCTGCGCGGGCGTCCGGATATCATTTAGGGAGGTTAAAAATGGGAAACGGAAATAGTTGGTGGTGGCGGCTTGTCCAGGGTATCCTGGCCATTGTTCTCGGTATTTACTTGTTGATTGGCGCCGATACGGCTGCGGGCAACTTCGCCCTTGTGGCCGGCATTTACATTCTGGTAGCCAGTATCATCGAGCTGCTCCGCGGCACCGGGCAGTACAGCCGCTATCGCGCTGTTGTCGGTCTGGTCGTCGGCGCGCTCATATTACTGCTGCGCTTCGTTGATATATTTGGCACCACGTTTGATTTCACCCTCTTTGCCATTGGCATCATCTTAGTCGGCGCCATGGGCCTTTATGGTGAGCTTTTTGCCCGCAGCGGCCGGGACTTTGAATGGGGGCCCGTTCTCATCAATGCCCTTCTTGTACTGTGGGGCGTGATGATCTTCTACTTCCGCGCAGAGGAACGGGATCTGCAGGCCGCGAGCGGTTGGATTCTAATAGGCATTGGTGTCATTGTTACGATATGGGGCTACGCTGCTCGTGGGCAAGACAGTAAGGAAACCGTTCCCGAGCCAATCGTTCCCAAGCCCCTACCACCCACTGATGTGGAAGAGGAAAAGAGCGATAAGCCAGGCTCTGCCGATAGTTAATCCAGAATCCATCCCCTCGGCGGCCGTCTCTAGTTGTACCGGTACACGATCTGGCCAACACCTAAGGTCGGGGCAGGCGTGTCAACAGCAAGAGATTGGCCGAAAAAGGGCGACCATAACTAACCAGTCTTTCGTTTGCGCCGCGCAGGAAACGCCGCGATATGTTTCGCTCGTACCGTGTGCGTTTCCTGCGCTGCCGCTTTGGCTGGGCTTACACTGTTAACATAGTTCGGCGGCGGCCGGCGCGGCGCCGCTACAAGCAAGGAGCACATTGGCATGTCTGCAGCTTATATACCCTGGATAACCTTCTTCATTGGCGTCTTCGTCGGCTGGCTGCTGACCTGGCTGATCATGGTCGGGAACAGGCAGGATCTTGAGGGTAAGGTCGCCCAGCTTGAAAAAGATCTTCAGGCAACCGAGGTTGAGCTGGCCCTTGCTCGCGAAGAGAGCGCCGAAGAAGCGGCCAAGCTCAAGGCACAGATCAAGGATCTGAAGCGCGACCTGAAAGAACAGGCCGGTGAATTGAAGGGTTCTCTCGCCGATCTGGAAAGTCGCGCCGCCGAGGCGGCAGCCTGTGCCAAGGAGCTAGCGGCGCTTCAAGGTGCATTCGCAGCCCTGCAAGCCAGTCTCCCGGAGCAAGCCGGACCTGAGCTCTCCATGGCCGATCGCGCTCAAACCATCGATATCATGGCCGCGGCGCCCGAGGTAGACGATTTCACGAAGATCAAGGGGATTGGCCCGGCGCTGGCAGCACGCCTTGCGGCGGCGCGCATTTACACTTACGCTGACCTGGCAAACGCGGATGCCGAGACGCTGCCCGATGCCTTAGGCGTTCAGCCCTGGCAAAAGGTCGAACCAACCGTCTGGATCTCAGAAGCGGCTGTGCTGGCCGAACAACCCAAACAAGTGCATATTGGCGATGACCTGACAATGCTTGAGGGAATCGGGCCCACTTATGCCACGCGCCTGCGCGCCGCCGGCATACTCACCTTTGAACAACTGGCCGAGAGCAACGAGCAAACAATTGCCGTCGTCATCGGTGCGCCCCCCTGGCGCCGCGACAATTATGGCGATTGGATCGCCCAGGCGCGCCTTGCTGTCGCGGGCGACGAAGCGGGCCTGAAGGAACTGCAGGACAAGCTGCACAGCCGCCAGGGAGACAACCTGCTGCTGATAAGCGGTGTCGGTCCGCAATCCCTCGCCGTCCTGCACGATGGTGGTTTCAACAGCTACAGCGCCCTGTCAGACGCAGATCCCGACGCTCTGGCAGTCCTCTTCAAAGATGCCGGCGTCCGCGCCGGCGATCTTAAAGCCTGGATCGCTGAGGCCAAACTGCGCGCGGCGGGCAAGCGCGTCCAACGCTCCCGCCATAGGCTGCCCAAACTGGAAGCAGCCGAATTTGTATCTTGCCCGCAAGACCTCGAACTTATCGATGGGATAGGAACCGTCTATGAGCAGCGCCTGTACGAGGCCGGTGTGGGCAGTTTCTGGGAGGTAGGCATGCTGCCGGAAGCATTGCTCTCCGAGATATTGGAAGCCCAGGCTTTTCAGGACGTTGACTTTGCGGCGATCAAAGCCGGCGCGCTGCACCTGGCCGAAGAGACAGGCTCAATGGGCAGGGTCTGGGACGGCACCGAGCCGGACAATTTCGAACCGCTAGAGGGCATTGGGCCCGTTTTGGAAAGGCGCCTCTATGCGGCCGGCATTTGCACTTATGAGGCTTTGGCCTCGGCCACCGTTGAAAGGCTGCGCGAAGTGTGCCACGCGCCGGCTTTCCAGCATGTTGATTACGGCTTGTGGATCAAGCAAGCTAAGGAGCTGGTAGCCCAGCCATAGAAAATCATGGCCCGGCGCTCAGCGCAGAGGAGAAAGTCCCAATGGATGAAACACTCAGCCTGCTCATTCAATTGTTTGTTCTGGCATTTGTATTGACTAGCATGTTCGGCACGGGTCTCAGTCTTACGATTGGGCAGATCATAGAGCCGCTGAAGAATGCGAAACTGGTGGTGCTGGCTTTGCTCGCCAACTTCATCATTGTTCCCGCACTCGCCTATGGTATTGCCGCCGTACTGGGGCTTAGCGAGGGGTTGCGCGCCGGGTTGATCATTCTGGCCGCTTGCGCCGGCGCACCATTCTTGCCCAAACTTGCGGCGATAGCCAAAGGCGATCTCGCTTTTTCCGTTGGCCTGATGGTGCTGCTTATGGTAGTAACCGTCGCCTTCGCCCCTGTTGTCCTGCCCCTTTTGATTCCTGGCGTCGCCGTAAGCGCCTGGGATATCGCGCGGCCGTTGATTTTCCTGATGCTCATTCCTCTCGGGATCGGGCTTTTTGTCAAAGCATGGACTCCGGAAACGGCCGATTCCCTTGCACCGCACATGAACCATGCCTCCAGCCTGAGTCTGATTCTGGCCTCCATCCTGGGCCTTCTGGTCGGCTTCGGCAACTTAACCGGAGCAGCCGGCACCGGTGCCTTTGCGGCCGCGGCGCTGCTCATCGGCGGGGCGCTGCTTGTCGGCTACCTGTTGGGCAGCGGCGGCCCGGCCGGTCGCTCCGTGATGGGCCTGGGTACCGGCCAGCGAAACATCTCTGCCGCCCTCTTAATAGCATCCACTAACTTCACCGACCCCGAGGTAATCGTGATGGTGATAGTCGGCTCCGTAGCCGCCATGGCTATCCTGTTCATTGCCGCGGGATTCTT
Source organism: Promineifilaceae bacterium (SeqCode) (assembly GCA_046259695.1). GTDB lineage: Bacteria > Chloroflexota > Anaerolineae > Promineifilales > Promineifilaceae > JAACFF01. The sequence goes on from JBJYWX010000002.1 coordinate 3,574, forward strand.
GGGCAAACGGACGGCTGCGGCAGCAGCAGGCTGACGGGATTCGCTTACGCTAGCCGGCGTGGTTGTTTCCACTCACCTGAGGAGGTACCGATGAAGGGAATTCGGCTGCTATTACTATTTTTTCCCATCGCCATCCTGGCCGAATTCTTGCACTGGGGCGACCTGGTGATCTTTGGCGCGTCGGCGCTGGCCATCATTCCCTTTGCGGGCATCCTGGGCGACGCCACTGAGGCATTGGCGGAGAAAACCGGCCCACGCGTTGGCGGCTTGTTGAATGCTACCTTGGGCAACGCGGCAGAGCTAATCATTACGATCGTTGCCCTCACTGCCGGACGCATCGAACTGGTTAAGGCCTCGATAATCGGGTCAATTTTGGGCAATCTGCTCGTCGTCCTTGGTGTGAGCCTGCTGCTCGGTGGCCTGCGCAACGGCTTGCAGCGATTTAACCGCAACCGGGTTTCAACCGATGCCACGCTGGTCATCCTCGCCGCTATCGCCATAAGCGTTCCCTCACTCTTTGCAGAGGAAATCGTCGGTGATTTCCCGGCCGTTGAAGCGCTTAGCCTGACAACGGCCGTGGTAGTGCTGTTCCTATACGTTCTCTCCATTATCTACACGCTGCGACAGCCGGTCGAGGACATCGCCCATGCTCCGGCGATTGAACCGGCGCATGCCGGACCGGCATGGTCAACCGGCCGTGCGCTCGGCGTAATGGCCCTGGCTGTGGCTGGCCTGGCTATCATGAGCGAGTTCCTGGTTAGTTCACTGGATGTGGTAACAGAGACCTTTGGCCTGACCGAGTTTTTTGTGGGTATTATTCTCGTTCCCCTGGTCGGCAACGTCGCCGAACATCTTGTTGCCGTGCAGGTAGCCCTGAAAAATCAGATGGACCTGAGCCTTTCCATCGCCCTAGGCTCCAGCCTGCAGATCGCCTTACTGGTTGCCCCCCTCCTGGTCTTTATCAGCCTGGCTGTCGGCCATCCGATGACCCTTCAGTTTAACCATCCGGAGGTGATCGCTATGGTTGCCGCATCGGTGATTGCCGCCCTGGTCGCCATGGACGGCCGTTCTAACTGGTTCGAGGGCGCGATGCTGCTTGCCGTTTTCCTCATCCTGGCTATCGGCTTCTTCTTTCTACCGGGAGCCATTTAGGATTCTACCCATCCCAAAAACAGAACGGGCGGCACCAGCAGCGATATGCCGCCCGTTTCAGTTGCGCCATCTCGGCGCTCCTCAATCCAGACGAAAGCCTACCCGATGCGCGCGTTCTTGCCTTACGCGCGCTTGTCGTTCAACTGCTTGATCAGGGCCGGCACATCGCAGAGCGAG
>JBJYWX010000003.1:0-3627 GCA_046259695.1 Promineifilaceae bacterium (SeqCode)
GGTTAGTCGCTCCGGGGCGCGCCCTTTGTTGTTTGCGGCGGTAAATGGTATCGGCGGCAGTTTGCAAATGAGTGAGACAAGGCCGCACGCGGCCGCCTGGCAGCAGGCGCTTGCTGCGCTGCTAGCCTACGCCCTGCTGAGCGTCTTTATAACTTGGCCCCTGCTTGCCGATCTGGGCGGGCAGGTTCCGGGCAAGTTAGGGGATGCCTACGCCCATCTTTGGACCTTTGACTGGGTGACGTCGGCGCTGCTGGCGGGCAAGAGTATCTATTTCACGGATAGACTTTACTATCCGGTGGGCGCCAACCTGCTCAATCACAATATAGCCTGGCTGCATATCGCCGCCTGGCTGCCGCTGCAGGGCGTTCTGGGCGCCGAGACGGCCTACACGCTGGTCTATTGGCTGGCGATCCCGCTTAATGGGCTGGCGCTCTATTTGCTGGCGCGCGAGCATGGGCTAATCCCTGGCGCGGCATTTATCGCCGGCCTGGTGGCCGCTTTCTGGCCGCACATTCTCTCCCATTTTGACCATCCCAATCTGATCCTGATCTGCTGGCTGCCGCTGGCGATGATTTTTCTGCGGCGGACTTTCTACCGCCAGCACCTGTCCGACGCGCTCCTGGCGGGCCTGTTTGTGGCCCTGCTGGGCATCACGCGCTGGCAGCTCCTGCTGCTGTCCGCGCCGCTGCTGGCGCTGTATCTCCTTTATCTTCTGTGGCAGCGCCGCGCATTCCGGCCGTGGCGCTCCGTCGGGCTGCTGGTCCTGTCGGCCGTGGTCGCCCTGCTGCTCATGGCGCCGCTGCTGCTGCCCCTGCTCGATTACCAGTTCGGCCGTGACGTGGCAGCGGACATCTTGGTAGAGGAAGAGGCGTATGGCAGCGATTTGCTGGCCTATCTGGTGCCCGGCCGTTATCACCCGCTGTGGGGGCAGCAGGTAGCCGTGGCGACACGGCCGTTTGCCGGCAACAATGTCTATACCCGCAGCGTGGGCTACGCCGTCCTGATCCTGGCCGCGCTGGCGGTATTCAAGCGCCCCAGGGAAAGCGCTTTCTGGCTGGCCGCGGCCCTGGTCTACGTCCTGCTGGCGCTCGGCCCGGAACTAACCGTCGCCGGCCGGCCTGTAGTGGCCCTGCCCTACCGCTGGTTGGAGCAGCTGTTCCTGGCGCAGCTCGTTCGATTTCCAGACCGCTTCAATGTGATCCTGAGCGTGCCGGCGGCGCTGCTGGCCGGTATGGGGAGCGGCATTCTGCTGGCCGGGATCACGCGGCGCCAGGCGCTTGGGCGCGGCGCGCTTATTGCCACGATCATTCTCTTTGAGTATCTGACCCAGTTCGCGATGCTGCCCGCGCACACGCCGGCCTGGTACGGTAGAATCGCCGGCAGCGGCGCGGGGGCGATCGTTGATATCCCGGCGCACGTCGAAACGTTCGACACCTATTTTAACTACTACCAGCTTACCCACCGCCGGCCGCTGGTGATCGGCCACGTCTCGCGCCCTTCCAGGGAAATGTTCGCCTTTATAGACAGCAATGAATTCCTGAGCAGCATCTACGGCCGCCGCGACCCGCCCGATGAGCTGGCCGCCGTGCAGACTCAGCTCAATTCGCTGGTTGAGGCGGGCATAGAGTATGTTGTCATCCACCGCGACATGCTGGACCAGGAACAAGTCGACGCCTGGCGCGCGTGGTTCGCCGGGTCGCCCATCTTTGAAGATGAGGAGACGCTGGTGTACGGCACCGCGGCCCGAACGCCGGGTGATGATCTACCCTGGACGGCCGAACTTCTGGCGGAGCCGGGCACGGGCACCGCGCTGGGATTGATTGGCTCGGACAGCGTGCCGGAAAGCGTTGCTGCCGGTGGGTCGCTTGAACTGGACGCGGTGTGGGGCAGTACGGGGCCCGTCACGCGCGACCTGGCGGCCTGCCTGGAACTGGTTTCCGTAAGCGGGGAGACAGCGCAGGAAAGCTGCCTGCCCCTGGCGCCCGGCTACCCCACGCGGCAGTGGCCTGAGGGCGAGCTGGTGCACGTTGCTCACGGCCTGGCGCTCTCCCCCTACCTGCCTGGCGGAACGTACCGGCTGCGGATGGTCCTGCGCGAAAATGGGAGACAGGCGGGAGAAGCGGTGGGAGAAGCGGTGGGACAAACAGCCGATCTAGGAGAGGTGCGCGTGACGGCCCTCGAGCGCAGTTTCGAAACGCCGCCGCTGGCCAGGAAGCTGGAGGCGCGCTGGGGCGAGGAACTGGCGCTGCTGGGCTACAACCAGGAGACCAGCGAGGATGAATTACAGATCACGCTCACCTGGCAGGCGCTGCGGCGCATGGCCGCTTCCTACAAGATCTTTGTGCACGTCACGGACACGGCCACGGGAGAGCTGGTCGCGCAGCACGACGGCGTGCCGCGTGACTGGTCCTATCCGACAAACTGGTGGGAAAGAAACGAGGTCGTTAGCGACGCGATTACCGTGCCACTGGCCGGTTTGCCCGGCGGCCGTTACGCCGTTTCAGTTGGGGTCTACGATGCCGAAACGGGCCAGCGCTTGCCCCTGACACGGGGCGGGCCGGCGGCCGACAGCGACGTGCTGCCGCTGGACAGCTTCGAACTGCCGGGTCCCTAGCTGAGCACCGAGATTATTCCGCCGTCCTCTCGCGCAGATGCGGGTAGAGCAGCACGTCGCGGATGGAGTGGTTATCAGTGAAGAGCATGGCCAGGCGGTCAATGCCCGTACCGAAACCGCCGTTAGGCGGCATGCCGTAGGCCATGGCGCGCAGATAATCCTCGTCGATGGGATTTATCTCATCATCCTCCGCGGCGTACATCTCTTGCAGCGCTTCAAAGCGTCTGCGCTGCTCGACAGGATCATTGAGTTCGGTGAAGGCGTTGCCCATTTCCAGGCCGCCGATGAAATATTCAAAGCGCTCCACATGCATCGGATCACCGGGGATGCCTTTGGCCAGGGGCGAGATGTCGCGCGGGAATTCCATCACGAAAGTCGGCTGGATCAGGCGCGGCTCCACGAAATCGCCCAGAAGCCCGTCCACCAGCTTGCCCCAGGCGGCGTCTTGTGGCGCGTCGCCGCCGATGGCGCGAATGGCCGCAGCCAGACTTTCGGCGTCGGGATAAGCCATGTAGTCGATTTCGGCATACTGTTTGATCGCATCGCGCATCGTGATCCGCCGCCAGGGCGGGGAAAGATCAATCTCATGCCCTTCGTAGGTGATCGTCGTCGTTCCCAACGTTTCTTGCGCGGCGTAGGCGACCATTTGCTCGGTGAACTCCATCACGTCGCGGTAATCCCAATAGGCGGCGTAGAACTCAAGCTGGGTGAATTCGGGATTGTGCTTATAGCTGACGCCTTCATTGCGGAAATCACGGCCGATCTCGTAGACCCGCTCATAGCCGCCGACGAGCAGCCGCTTGAGGTACAACTCGAAAGAAATGCGCAAGAACAGCTCCTGGTGGAGCTGGTTGTGGTAGGTGGTAAACGGCCGGGCCGCCGCGCCGCCATAGAGCGGCTGCAGCACGGGTGTTTCGACTTCCAGGAAGCCATGGTCATCAAAAAAGCGGCGCAGGGAGCTGATCAGGCGCGCCCGCACGCGGAAGACCTCGCGCACCTCGGGATTCACGGCC
>JBJYWX010000004.1:0-6355 GCA_046259695.1 Promineifilaceae bacterium (SeqCode)
TCTCGACTATCCGTTTTATCTTTTCCTGCAAAATAATCAGCTGAATTGTTGGGAATCATCGGGAGTGCTGGTATGGGCACAGTCAGCGACAATCCACGATTGGGATTATCCGACACCAGGGGAGTCGATCTGCCCGTAGGGCGTATCCGTGTATCCAGTATTCTGATCAACTACCCTATTTTGCAAGTAAGAAAAACCCTCCGCTTTTCTTTACTCATCTGCCGGCAAACAGAAAGTGAAAATTGGGGTCTTGGAGGAGTTAGAAGCGCGAATATCATGCTGTCTAGCTATTTACAAAGAACAACTTCGAGGTCTAATTCTGTTATTAATCCAACTCGGGTAGGTGAGTCAAATTAAGATCAGGCATGAGTGTTTGCGCCGCTTTTTTCGCGGCTGTTAGCCTATCAAACTCAGCATCTAAGTGTGGCTGAATCTTCTGCAGTAGATCTTCCAAAAGATCGCGAATCTCCAGCCAGGCAATGCGCTGCCCGAGCACGTAAGCCGCCATCTGCCCTGCTACCAGGTAATCGCCCTCTGCCGCCCTCTACATTTTCGCGGATCAGTTGCCTGCCACTTCGTCAAGCGAGCGTTGTCCTAGAGAGGAGAAGCGGGCATCCTTCAGAGCAAAAGTGCCAGGCAACTCTAGATTGCTACTTTGTAAAGGCCGTGGCGACGGGTGGGCATCAGATTTGATGAAATGGCCGACGCTAGGTTTGCACCAGTCAGACGGCAAAATTGCCTAGACTCTTGCCGCTTTAAAGGCGGTTGCAAACCTGGTTTCGGCCATCGCTCTTGCTAATAAAAAAAGTTTATTGTAATATTTTTGCGAGCAGGTCTCTACGCCAGTTAGTATTATCATCAATCAGGAGAAATACATGAAACGCACATTTACTGTTCTAGTCGCACTATTAGCCATGCTTTTGTTGGCCACGGCCGTTTACGCCGCACCGCCAACCAGGGAAGAAGATGAATTCGAGACAGCCTACGAGCTAGCAGATTGCAGCGCGCTTGGCTTGGGGGATTTCAAGGTCGTATCCGCCGGTATGGTCTACGAGGTCGTCACGACCTATTATGACAATGAAGGCAATATGGTCGAACAACACCAACGGCAGAAAGGTTATGACAATATCTTTCGGGATGATATGCCCGATGATTATTTGACCGCCCACTTCACGGACAACAGTTGGACGACGTTTGACCCCGCAACGGGTGAGCCGACGGGCACGAAGTACGCGGGCAACCCGTGGAACGTCCAGGTACCCGGCTACGGCAATGTCTACCACATCGCCGGCCCGTACTGGGAAGATGGCGAAGGAAACTATATCCGCGACGCGGGCCTGTTTGTAGAGGATCAAGAGGCCTTCTGCGCGTACTTTGGATCATAGAGTCTAGCCGGGCGCAGAGACCTGCAACCTGTGCACATGCTACCTGCTCACCTGCCGCCTCCTCACTCGTCCACTTTCCTCACCTCACACAAATAGGCCCTGTGCGGCACGGAGCCGCTCACCGGATCGATCGCTTCGTTGACGATGATCAGGTTGAAGTTCGCTCCTTCCTCGCTGAAGGGATCGTAGCCTGGCGCGTCCAGCTCCGCGCACGCCTGCCACCAGCCATGCTGCCCGCACACCACCTGCGGATCAAGCTGCTCGTCTAGTTTGGCGCGGGCACGCACCCGTCTGATCACCAACTGCATCATCTAATACAACGCGACCATTCTGTCCGACCTGCTTCAACTGAAGGAGCAGCAGGGTGACGCCCGACAGGTCGCCTTGTTAGAGCATGTTTCTCCCGTGGCCTGGCAGCACATCAATTTTCATGGTCGTTTCGAGTTCAGAAGCTCCCCGGAACAGATTGACATAGCGGCGATGGTGCAAGAATTGGCACGATTTCCAATCCAGTCAATACCCGTAACCCAAACGCTGGATTGAACCTGGTTGGGGAATATGCAAAAACCCCCAAGATCAGAGTCCTCTGAAAGGCATGATAGAATAGGAGTAGTGAAATCAACAGCGCTTCGGCTTCTCGGAACCCCTACCTATCTTGACCGGCGGTTGAGCATGCCGCGCAAATCGCGTGCGCTGCTGGCCTATGTTGCAGAGTCCCAACACCCACTCAGGCGGACTGATCTGGCGCAAATCTTTTGTAGGAGCACGGTCGATCCGCGGCGCACCTTGCGCACGTTGCTAAGCCACATTAACAAGGCAGGAGAGGGACTGTTATCCGTTGCCGGCGAATTTGTGGCTGTAGGCAAATCAATAAGCGTTGATACGCGCCAATTCGAAAAAAGCGTGCGGCAAGGTCGTTTCGACTCGCAGGTTATCGCTTTGTATCGCGATGAGTTTATGGCAGGAGAAGAGCTGCCCGATTCACCCCAATTTGAGATGTGGCTTCTCGGCCGTCGCACCTACTATCGTTCCCTCCTGGAGAAGTGCTTACAAGCAGCTATCGAAGTTAAGTTCAGCAGCCAACAATACGATCAAGCCCTTAAATATGCCCAGCGCCTAGTGCAAGAGAATCCATACCTCGAGTTAGGGCGTGAATATGTTATTCGCGCGCATCAGGCCATGGACCACTATCAGGCCGCCGCCGAATACTATCAAGAATTCCAAACATTCCTGGAAAAAGAGATAGGGATTCCCCCAACTCACCGCTTAATGGAGCTAGCGAACCAGCCCTCCTCTGAAGCCAAATTGGGCGTGGGACATTCCCAGTTTAGGCCAGATCTGCGCTATCTGCTCTTCAATCCTGAACAACTTCAAGCGTGGATAGGACCTGTTCTCCCGCCAGAGAGGTTACAGAGGATTCAGGATTGGGCCAAGGACACAGTTGAACTGTCGATGGCCCTTTACGCTTACCACAGCGCCGATGCAGCGCTGGAGACACAGATTGCTTTCGCTGCACAAGATGGTGCTGTCGACTCAGAAAGCGTCTATCCGATTTTGCAGCGTATTCTGATTGCAGAAACCGTCAATTGGCCGCTGTCTGCACAAAGAAAGGCGCTGGAGCGTGTTGAACTGTGGCTGCGAGATAAGCCTGCTGAACCCGCCCAAGGTTTGTTCCTGTTAGCTCGCAGCGCTGTACACTACCGTGAGGGACGGTACCGGCGTGCCATACACGCGGCCGACCAAGCTCAAGCGTGGTTTCAACAGCAACAAAGCAGCCGCCTTGCCGGGCGGGCCGCCACGCTTAAAGGTCAATCCCAGCTAAGAGTTGGTGAAAACCGGCAAGCCATGATCACGCTGAAAACTGCCCAGCAGCGGTTGGCAAATGTCGGCGATCTTGAAGGTCAAAGCATAGCCCTGGCTGAACGAGCCTGGGCAGCAATCAACCTCGGTCAAATTGATCGCGCGTTCAACATCATCCAAAATGGCATGACCCAGTTTGGGCCAGTGGACTCCGCGCCCCTGATGTCGCGCCTCGCATATACGCTTGCCGCCTGTTGGAACTATTATTACGATCACGCGCAAATGGAGCGCTGGGCCAACCAGGCGATTGCCCTCTTCGAACAAATAGGCAATCAGACCATGGCTAATCGCTGCCAGATTTATCTCGTTCAGGCGGATCGCTATCGGATGCGTAACGACGCGGCCGCCGATCGCTTGAGCCGCCTCTTCCAACATTGCCAAGCCCATCATGACACCTGGAGTTTGGCCTGGACGATGGCGCTCATGGCCCTGTCTCACTTAAAGAAGGGCCATCTGGATCAGGCCGAACGGTGGTACAGCCAGGCCTATGGCCTGCGCCGGCAAACCGGCGAGCGCCAAAACCAAGTGTATGATCTCGTCTATATGGGCCGGCTGCGCGCCGCTCAAGGACAGCTCAGCCGAGCGCTTCATTATTCAACCGCGGCGGTCCAACAAATGATTGCCGGACGCCATTCTTTTTTCCCCTGGGAAGCCTGGGATATGTACCTGGCTCACGCTGAAGTGCTGCGCCAAAGCGGGAATGTGCAAGCAGCCAGGTCTGCGGTTGATGCGGGCTATCAAGCGCTCCAACACTTTTTGCAAGGGGTCCGGAAGCCGGCTCATCGCCGCCAGATTCGCCAGTCAGAAAATGCCGTCCACCTTCTGCAAGCCCGGCAAACCGGACAGATTATCCCTTTTCACCAAAGAGAGCATCGCTGGCTCTAACTGAAACGCTCCCTGAAACGCCCCTGCGATAAATTTGAGTAGAAACCCATAGGAGGTTGTCATGGGCTCCCACAAACTGCGGTTTTTGCTATTTTTTTCGCTGATGCTGGCCCTGTTGCTGATCAGTCAGGTCGGCCAGGCGGCGCCTTCGGCCGTACAAATAATCGATTACGCGGATTTCTTAGCCGCCAATAACAGCGATATTTATTACAACACCGCCGGCAGTCCCGACATCAACTGTGAAAATAATCCTAACCTGGCATATGGCCGTGTCCCGATAGGATCGGGACCGGCGGACAGGGATCGGCTGCAAACAGGCTGCGACACCTTTGGCGTGACAGCCATGGTGGCCGGCGACAGTCACATTTATTACGTTGCCGCCAGTGGTCTTTTTGGCCGGCATGATCTATTCCGCCGGCCGCTTGACGGCGGTTCACCGGAGGATCAATTGACAGATTTCGCCGGTGTGGTCCCGGGCGTGCTGGCAGTTGACAACGATTATGTGTACTTCATTCTGCGAGATTCGATGAACAGTATTCGTCGCTACAACATGTCCAGCGGTGAAACTGAGTTTGTGGCCGAACTTTTCTTTTCCGGGACCTCGCGCCCAATTCAAATGATAGTCGATAGTGGTTATCTGTATTGGACTGAGGGGGATGAAAGCAGTCCGGGCCGCGTTCGACGGGTAGAAAGCAGCGGCGGTGAACCACAAACCATCGCTGATAATCTCTCTTTTCCCAGGGATATCGCAGCGGACAGCAGCTATGTCTATTGGACGGAACTGGGCGGCCAACAGATCGTCAGGCGCTTCAAAAACGGCGCAGGCGATCTGCAAACTATTTACGAGGGACAGCTACCTGTCCAGTCACTCATAATTGATGGCAGTGATCTCTATTTTGGCGAAGGGAAAAGCGGCACGCAGAGCGGGGCGCTCAAACGAACCAGCACCAGTGGCGGCATGGTCGCTATCCTGACATTTGATATCGGCGCTCCGAGGGACCTATTTTTCGCAAACGACTATGTCTACTGGGTGGACGGCCGGTTCAAGCGCCTGCACAAAGATTCCGTCGCTGATGGAGTCGACTATGTGGGCGAGCGCATCGAAGTGACCCAGGGCATTCAGGACGGCTTTAACTCGGTGCCGCTGGTTTCCGCCAAGCCAACGCTCGTGCGCTTTTATGCCAGAGAAGGGTCCGGCGCGGCCAACAGCGCGGTTGCGGCCGTGCTGCACGGCTACGATGGCAACATCGAGCTGCCGGATTCGCCCTTGCTGCCGGTTCAGAATGCCGCGCTTGACCTCGACGGCAACACCGTCTTGCGCAGCGAAAGCGACCGCTCCTATTTGTTCCTGCTGCCATCACGCTGGACCACGGTTGAAGATTTGGAGCTGCAAGCGCAACTGAATCCAGGTCAGGCCGTTTACGAAGATGATTACAGCAACAATCTCTTTCCCTCACTTCCCCAACCCTTTCCCTCCGAGGCGCGCCGCAGCTGCCTGGTCACCTATCCCGTGGCCGCTGTAGACAGCAGCGACAATGTGCTGATTTATGGCCACCCGGATGAAAGCGAAGCGCAGGCCGACGCCTACTATGCGCAAATGGCCCGCGCCGAATCTATCCTGCCGATGCTGCTCACCGTCATACCCGACGACACCGAACTTTGGATCATTAATCCGGACGCCATCGAATTCGAGCCGTTCGATATGTCTACCGCCGCCGATCGTGACAGCTTAATGAGTCTATTATTGGCCACGGCCGACAATAGTGACCCTCCGTCCGGCTGCTCCCCCGCCACAACCATCTATGCCGGCCTGGTCCATGCCCAGGCCAACAGCAATGATACCTCTGAGAATTTCCTCTATGGCGGGCAGGGAAATCCCGTCGGCACCATGTGGTCCAAGACGTGGGTCAATCCGCAGCCCGGCTTCGAGGATTACAACCAGCCTCGCGGCGCATTCACGATCGCACATGAGATTGGCCACGTCTACGATCGGCTGCATGTTGATTGCAATGGCCCGGCTGATCTTGACCTCGCCTATCCGTACAATCCGTGCCAGATAGACGACAGCAGCGACGAAAACGCTCACTGGGGCTTTGATCCTATTACCTGGCAGGCCCTGGACCCCACCAAAGTGGCCGATCTAATGAGCTACCAGTACCCCAAATGGGTCTCTGACTATACCTGGGAGGCTATTTATGACAGATTGGGCGGATTGAACCTGGCGG
>JBJYWX010000005.1:0-4604 GCA_046259695.1 Promineifilaceae bacterium (SeqCode)
ACAGAGGTGATTGCTACGCAGTTCTACCGGCAGTCGTTTGTAGCCCGTAATTCTGGTTACGGTTCGGCGATTGCCTTTATCTTGCTGATCCTAGTCGTGCCGGTGATGATCTATAACCTGCGTCAATTCAGGGAACAGGAGGCCTTTTAAGATGGCAAGTGCAAGCAAACAACGATTCTGGGGTGGCTGCCTCGTAAACGGCGTCCTGCTCTTTCTTGTTCTCCTGTGGTCCATTCCTACCATAGGTCTGTTCGTCTCTTCTTGGCGAACGCGATTTGATATCCAGACTTCGGGCTGGTGGACAGTCTTCCCCCATCGCGAATGGGAAACGGTGGATGTTATCGAGAATCCACGCGAAGAACTCGGCCTCGATCCCGACACCGTGATGAGCGTCGAGGGGGTGCAGGCCACGTTTGAAGAGCTGCGGGCCGGCATTCAGACGCCAAACGGAGCGCGTGTGCAATGGGTGGGCAACAAGCGCCTGGGCCGAATTGAAGTTCAGGAACAGGTTTGGACGGTAAATTGGGACTTCACAACGGAGAACTACGAAGAGGTGCTGACTGGCAAGGAGTTTGAATTCACCGATGCCGAGGGAAATGTCACGGTAATTCCTGGAGAAAACATGACCGGGGCATTCCTTAACAGCCTCGCGGTGGCCGTGCCGGCAACGCTGATTCCCATTTTGATTGCGGCCTTCGCCGCCTACGGCTTCGCCTGGATGAACTTCCCTGGCCGGCGCCTGTTGTTCATTCTGATCATTGCCCTGCTGGTCGTGCCCTTACAGATCGCGCTAGTGCCCATCCTGCGCGACTATTCTGCTCTGGGAATCAACGGCACCTTTCTGGCCATCTGGCTGGCGCACACGGGCTTCGGCCTGCCGCTGGCCGTGTACCTGCTGTATAACTACATTCGCACCCTGCCGCGTGAGACGCTGGAATCGGCCTTCATCGACGGTGCGTCCCATTTCACCATTTTCCAGAAGCTCATCTTACCGCTTTCGGTGCCCGCGCTGGCTTCCTTCGCGATCTTCCAGTTCCTGTGGGTTTGGAACGATTACCTGGTGGCCCTCATTTTCATCGGCGCCAATCCCAATCTGCAAGTGGTGACGATGGCGCTGGCGGAGATTACCGGATCGCGGGGTAACGACTGGCACCTGCTCACTGCGGGCGCGTTCGTAAGCATGATTTTGCCGCTGGCCGTGTTCTTTGGACTGCAGCGCTACTTTGTGCGTGGCCTATTGGCCGGTTCGGTGAAGGGTTAGGCCAAGGGCGTATTCGACCAGGGCTGTTGGTGATAGGCAACGGCGCGCCAAAAGGGGCGATCAATTGAGCGTGTTTGGTCAATGAACAACAATACAAAATGGTACCGGCAAGCCGTATTCTACGAACTTAATATCCGAGCCTACCAGGACAGCGATGGTGACGGAATCGGGGATTTCCAAGGCGCTATCGATAAGCTGGACCATATCAAATCATTGGGCGTGGACTGCATTTGGGTCATGCCCATGTACCCATCGCCGCTCAAGGATGATGGCTACGATGTGGCGGACTACAGAAGCATCAATCCTGATTATGGCGATCTCGATGACTTCAGGGCTTTTCTAGACGCTGCCCACGATAGGGACTTGAAGGTGATCATCGATCTGGTGATGAACCACACTTCGGCCGATCACGCCTGGTTCCAGGCCGCGCGGCTAGACCCAAATTCGCCTTACCGGGATTACTACGTCTGGAGCGATAGCGACAGGAAGTATGGGGAAGCCCGGATCATCTTTATCGACACGGAAAGTTCAAACTGGACTTTCGATGAGGCCGCCGGCCAATACTTTTGGCACCGCTTCTATCACCACCAGCCCGATTTGAACTACGACAATCCGGCCGTGCACGAAGAAATGTTCGATATCATCCGCTTCTGGCTAGATATGGGAATAGATGGCTTTCGCGCCGATGCGGTGCCCTATCTGTACGAGCGCGAGGGCACCAACTGTGAAAACCTGCCGGAGACACATGCCTTCCTCAAGAAGGTGCGCCGCCTCCTGGATCAGGAATACCCTGAAGCGGTGCTGGTGGCGGAGGCTAACCAATGGCCCGAGGATCTGCTCCCCTATTTTGGAGACGGAGACGAAATCCATGTCTGTTTTCACTTTCCGATCATGCCCCGCCTCTACCAGGCGCTGAAATCGGGCAATAAACAGCCGATCGTCGATATCTGGTCGCGGACGCCACCCATTCCACCGGGAACGCAGTGGATGACCTTCTTACGCAATCACGACGAGCTGACCCTGGAAATGGTAACGCCGGAAGTGCGGCGCTGGATGTGGGAGCAGTATGCTCCGGAGCCGCGCATGCGCTTGAATCTCGGCATCCGCCGCCGCCAGCTTCCGCTGCTTGACGGCGATAAGAAACGCTGGTTCCTGCTCAATGCCTTATTCCTTTCCCTGCCAGGCGCGCCGATTCTTTACTACGGCGACGAAATTGGCATGGGCGACAATATCTGGCTGGATGACCGCAATGGCGTGCGCACGCCTATGCAGTGGAACGACAGTACCAACGCGGGCTTCTCCGAGGCGGAGCGCCTCTATGCCCCGTTGATAGACGACGATGTCTTTGGTTTCCGCACAGTGAACGTAGCCGCGCAGGAAGAGGATCCGCAATCCTACCTTAATCTGACACGTTTCTTGCTGCGCACGCGACAGAGCGAGCCGGCGCTGCGCGCGGGGGAGTTTAGCTGGATCGAGACGGGTAGCTCCTCAATCCTTAGCTTCCTACGCCGTGCTGGAGGAGAGCGCATCATTGGATTGTTCAACCTTTCTGGGGAAGAACAAACGCTGCCTCACGCGCCAGATGGTTCCTTTAAGAACTTGCTGGATCCTGAAGCGCACGCTGCCTTTGGCGCAGACATGCAGAGGTTGGCGCCCTTATCTGCGATGTGGCTCAAACCGCTTGATGATTGAGGAAGGTATCAGCTGCCATGCCATCAAGTTTACCCTCCTCTCCCACGACAGCGTTGCTTGAAGGCCCGCTGCGCCTGCTGGAACCGCTGGAACAGGAGATTTTCTGCCAGCGGCTGGCGCTCCATTGGGCCGATATTGAACGGCCGCTGCGCCTGCTCTACGGCAGCCGCCCAGACTACGCGGTCTGGCGCGATCATTTTCTCGACCTTGTTGCCCGCGCCTATGCCCAGCGTTCCGCGGACCTGCGCCTGCTCGACTTGCAGCGCCTGGAAGCCGACGATTGGTTCCAACAGGTAAAGATGACAGGCTACGTCTGTTATACTGAGCGTTTTGCCGGCACGCTGCGCGGTGTGCAGGAACAAATCGATTATCTGAAAGAGCTGGGCATTACCTACCTGCACCTAATGCCCTTGCTGCAGCCGCGCCCCGGGGCCAACGATGGCGGATACGCTGTTATGGATTACCGCCAGGTGCGGCACGACCTGGGTGATATGGACGACCTGGCCGCCCTGTCCGCCGCCCTGCGCGCGGAAGGAATTAGCCTTTGCATCGACCTCGTCTGCAACCATACCGCCAAGGAACATGAATGGGCACGCAAGGCGCTGGCGGGCGATCGGGATTATCAGGCGTACTACCTGATGTTTCCGGACCGGACGATGCCCGACCGCTACGAAGAGACGCTGCGCGAAATATTCCCCGAGTTCAAAACCGGCAGCTTCAGCTACTATCCAGAAATCGATCGCTGGGTATGGACAACATTCAATGAGTTTCAGTGGGACCTGAACTATGAGAATCCGGCCGTCTTTGGCGAAATGCTGGACATCATGCTCTACCTGGCCAATCAAGGGGTGGAGGTATTGCGCCTAGATGCCGTGGCCTTTATGTGGAAACGGCTGGGCACCGACTGCGAAAACCAGCCGGAGGCACACGCCATCCTGCAAGCTTTTCGTGCCTTGAGCCGCGTGGCCGCGCCGGGACTGCTTCTAAAAGCAGAAGCGATTGTGCCGCCACCGCAGTTAGTGCCCTACCTGGGCAAGGGAGAAGCAACCAACAAGGAGTGTGAAGTCGCCTATCATAACGTCTTCATGGTCATGTTATGGAGCAGCCTGGCCGAGCGCCGCGTAGCCTTGATGACGCATGCCCTGCAAGAGATGCCGCCGATACCTTCGCGCACTTCCTGGCTTGCCTATGTGCGCTGCCACGACGATATCGGCTGGGCCGTGACGGAGGAAGACGCAGAGGCCGTCGGCCTGAACGGTTTCCTGCATCGCTCGTTCCTCAGCGATTTCTACAGCGGCCGTTTTCCGGGCAGCTTTGCCCGTGGCGACACCTTCCAATTCAACCCACGCACCAACGACCGCCGTATCAGCGGGTCCTGTGCCTCATTGGCCGGCCTGGAGCTGGGACTGGAAACAACCGACTGGGGGGCTATCGATCTGGCGATCAAGCGTATTTTGCTGCTCCATAGCATGATTATGGCTTTCGGCGGGATCCCGCTAATCTACATGGGCGATGAGATCGGCCTGCTTAACGACTACAGTTACCTGGAACAGACGGATCTCTCCGGAGATAATCGTTGGCTGCACCGGCCGGTGATGGACTGGGAACAGGCGCAAAAGCGCCGCGACAACAATACGGTAAGTGGTCGCAT
>JBJYWX010000006.1:0-4395 GCA_046259695.1 Promineifilaceae bacterium (SeqCode)
CAATGCCAACGCCGCCGTTTTTGTTTGGCAGCGGTCAGTGGACAGTAAGGCAGTGGACAGTAGGCAGTGGGCAGTAGGCAGTGGGCAGGGGACAGTAATCAGTGGGCAGGGGACAGTAATCAGTGGGCAGGGGGCAAGGGACAGCAATCAGTGGGCGGTGGGCAGGGGACAGTGGACAGGGGGCAGTGGGCAGTGGGCAATTGTCATTCCGAACGCAGTGAGGAATCCCTGGGGTCTTCGCCCGGACGAACTCCGCTGAATAACCGAGGTCGAAGAGATTCTTCAGGCTGCGCCTTCAGAATGACAAGCTCGCCGGACATGCCATTCCCGCTGGCAAAGCCTTATTCAAAGTACGCTGATTGCAAATCAGCGTCTGATGCAAGCAAACATGCTCTGGCATGGTTGCCGGCGCGCCCGTTCTCAGCTCCATGGTTTTCTTCTGTTTTATGTTGACTGTTGCCTAGCTGCAGCGCGGCAGCACCTCCCCGGCGCTGGTCTTGCACGCTTCCAGCGCAACCTCCTGCTCTGCGGACGGTGCCGGCAGCAGCGCGCCGACGATCACCCCAGCCAGCACCAGCGCCGCGCCGAGGAGAAAAGTAAACGTGATTTCTTCGCCCAGAAGAAGTGCCGACGCGGCCATCGTCACCAGGGGCATAAGCACAAAGGCATAGGAGGTCGCCGAAGCGGTCCAATTGTCCAGCACGTACAGGTAGATGATAAATGCAACAACCGTGACCACAAAAACAAGGTAGAAGAAGGCCAGCCAGGTCGCCGGCTGGGTGGGAAGCGTCCAGGTTTCCCGGCTGAAGAGGGAAACGACAATCAACATCAGCGCGCCCACGGTGATGCCGATGGCATTGGTGATAAGCGGCGGGTTGTGCGGGAAGCGTTTCAGCAGCACGCCCCCTTCGGCAATGCTCAGACTACCGACCAGGATAGCCGCCACGTGCGGCAGCGAGAGGGCGCCGCCGCCGCCGAGACCCACGGTTACGGCGATGCCGGCCACGGCCAGCAGCGCGCCGGCGACGCCGCGCGCGTGCATCGATTCCACGCCCTGAATGGCGGAAAGGAAAAGCGTGTAGAGCGGGATCAGCGCCATGAGAATCTGGTGGATCCTCGCCGGAATCGCTACCAGCCCCCAGCCCACCAGTGAAAAAGCGAGGCCCACGGTCAGCACGCCAAAAAGCACCGCCCCCAGCAGCGCCCGGCCGCGCGGCAGCGGCAGGCGCTTGATGCCCACCAGCACCCAGAACACGAGCGCGGCCAGGCCAAAGCGCAGCGCGCCGGACCAGAAAGGCGCCATCTCGTGGTAGGTAACGCGGATGGCAATGGAGGCCAGCCCGCTGATGAGGACAAAAACGGCAAAAGCGAGTAGAACTCGCCGGCCTGGTGCGCCCGTAGTGGCTGCGCTGTAGACGGTCATGAAGTTCACCTCTAAAAACTGGAACCCGCCATGCGGCGGATAAAAAGCCAGGGCCGCGCAAAGCGGTTTAGTCGCTTCCGAGTCTAGCTTGAAAACGGCCGTCGTCAAAATAGCTGGGACAGAATGCCTTGCCGCCTTTCAATGTGGCATCTTCACCCCCAACCGGCGCGCCGCGGTTTCTCTTGCGCCCCTTCGCTCCTCCGCGTCACGCTTGCCCCTCCGCCCACCTGGTATAGAATCTTCTTGCCTATCCTAACTAATCAAGGAGAACAAGTCATGAAGGTCGATATCCGTTACCAACCCTCCTATGCCCTGGCCTTTGTCACCCTGGAAGACGGTGAAGGTCTCCAGGTCGAAGCCGGATCGATGGTCGCCATGTCGCCGGACCTGCAGATGAGCACCGACGCCCGCGGCGGGCTGTTGAAATCACTCAGCCGCAGCCTTTTCGGTGGTGAAAGCTTCTTCATCAATACCTTCCGCGCCGGCAAGGCAGGCGATACCGTCGCCGTCGCCCCGCCCCTGCCCGGCGATATCAACGTGATCGAAATGACAGGCCAGCCGCTGCTGGTGCAGTCCGGCTCTTATCTCGCCTCCAGCGAAGGCGTCAACGTAGATACCGCCTGGTCCGGCGCGGACACCTTCTTCGGCAGCGAGGGGCTGATCATGCTGCGCATCACCGGCACGGGCACCCTGATCGTCTGCAGCTACGGGGCGATCCATTCGATCGAGCTGGCGGCGGGACAGCGCTACATCGTCGACACCGGCCACCTGGTGACTTTTGAGGAATCGATCGATTATAAGGTCAAGAAAGTGGCGGGCTGGAAGAGCACGTTCTTCAGCGGTGAAGGCATTGTGGCCGAGCTGACCGGGCCCGGCCGGCTGACACTGCAAAGCCGCAGCCAGGATTCTTTCCTTTCCTGGCTCATACCGCAAATCCCGCAGCGTTCCTCCGGATCGAACAACTAGCTCGCGCTTACGACGAGAAACCGGGTTTTGCAAAAAACCCGGTTTCTAAGAATCCCTACCGCTACGGCAGGGTCACGTAGACGTAGATCTGGGCCATCGCGCCGTCATAGCTCTCCAGCGCGGTGCCCAGCACGGCCGTCTGCCGTACGGCCTGGCTGCTGCCGAGGGCCGTTTCCGCGGCATCGATCACCATGCCCGGCGTATCGCTTGCGACCAGCAGGTCGCCGGCCTGAATGCCTGCTGCGGCCGCTGCATCAACCGTGACCAGTGCCGGCCCCTGTACCACGACCAGCAGGTACTCGCCGGGCGCGGCGCTGCCCGCCGGCGTGACCTCTCGCGCTGCCGGGTCAACGGCCGTCTCCCCGTCCGGCCCTTCCAGCGCCGGATCAAGGGCATCGATGTTAAAGCGGCTGAAGACCACGCCGGCCACGGACGTGCTGGACGCCTCGCCCGCTTTCTCCACCAGCAGCAGCGGCCCGTCCACGGCGTCCGAGGCGCGCTCCACGCCGTTAAAGGTCACGACATCGCCAGGAGCCAGGTCCGCCTGCCCGTTGTTGCGCATGACGTGCATCAGCGCGCCGCTGGTATGGATGTTATTTGAAAAGAGGTTGTCCGGTGTGTACAGGCCGTAGTTGTTGTCAGAGCGATCTGTGCGGCCGGTGACACCGCGGTAAGTGTCACTGCTGCCCCACACACCGTAGTTTCCTGAACTACGGCCAAAAACGCCCGAACCGTCTCTGCTGGCGCCGTATACGCCCCTGTTGGCGCCGAGGCCGGCCACGCCGACGGTGCCCAACGGCGGTATGATGTCCGAAAGGTTACCGGCCTCGCCGCGCACCGCCATATTGTTCTCGCTTTGGGCCAGGACGGCGTACCCCTGAGCGGCGGTAATATAGGCGCCATGATCATAATGATCGCCTCCATCAGTGTTGACGCGAATGCCGTGGCCGTTTTCGCTGGTGAAAAAGCCGCCCCAACCGTTTTGACTGGCGCCCCAGACGCCATAGGTGGCGTCGCTGCCGGCATAGAGGCCCGCGCCGCCGGCCGCGTCGGCAAGCAGCGCCGTGCCCGTGGCCGGGGCATAACCGGCCAGCACGGCGTCAGCCGGGGCGATGTTCGTCCCAATCATGTCGGCGCCCGGTTTCAAGCTCAGGGCGTAGGGCGCGGGCAGCAGCGGCTGGCGCGGTGACAGCGTTTCACCGCTGACGCGAATCTCCAGCCACAAAGGCTGGCCGCTAAAATCCGCCTGGTCTACGTCGAGGACGACATTGAACAGGCCCTTACTGACGGCGACCGGCATCGCCCCGCTGTCCCACAGTGAGGTGCCGCCGGCGTCCTGGTCGTATATGAAGAAGCGCATCGTGTAGCTGCCGTCCAGCGAGGCCCCGGTGGACGACGCCAGCCGTCCCTGGTAGCCAATGCCGCTCCCTTCCGTGTCCAGGGTAAGACCGGCGGGCAGCGGCGGCTGCTCATTGCGCTGGGCCAGGGCCCCCAATACGCCGCCGGCGAGCAAAGCCAGGATAACGAGGGCTGCCGGAAAAAAGAGTCGCTTGCTGTTCATGCTTACCTCCAAATCGGTGAGTGGTAAATGACGCCGGGCAAGGCGGCCGCAGAACCGCCCCATTCAAATGCCTCACTACTGGCGGCCCACGGCGCATCACGGGCGAGTGTCGCGTCCAGGCGCACGGCCGTTTGCCGCAAAGCGTCCGCCTGGGCGCGCGCGCCGCGCCGGGCCAGCGTTTCGCCCCAGGCCAGGTAAATGAATGCCTGGTTGGGTGACAGGGAGAGGGCGCGGGCATAAGCGGCGTCCAGGGCCGCGACGTCCGGACGCCCCAGATAGCCCGCGGTCTCGTAGAAAGCAGCCGTTTCCAGCCAGACGACCGGCTCGGCCGGGCGCAGCGCCTGTGCCCGGCGCAGCGCGGCCTCTCCCTGCGGCAGCGATGCGCCGGCCTTTTGCGGCGCGGCCGCGGCCAGGGTGCGATGGGCGCGGCTGAGCCGTAGGTGGT
>JBJYWX010000007.1:0-4465 GCA_046259695.1 Promineifilaceae bacterium (SeqCode)
CAGCAAGACCTTCAACCTGGCCGGCCTGCACCTCTCCAACATCATCGTCCAGGATGACGAGATGCGCAGCCGAATGCGGGAGACGATGTCGCGCAACGGCATCGGCGGGATCAACCCCTTCGGCCTCGTGGCCGCCGAGGCCGCTTACTGTCATGGCGAGCCCTGGCTGGCCGAACTGCTGGAGTACATCGAGGGCAATTTCCGCTATTTACAAGACTATCTGACCCTTCATCTGCCGCAGCTAACGGTTGTGCCCCTGGAAGGCACCTACCTGGCCTGGGTTAATTTCGGCGCCCTGGGTCTTGGCCCGGCCAGACGGTCGAAGCTGCTCAAAGAAGCAGCCAAAGTATGGTTCAATTCCGGCGCCATGTTTGGACCAGAAGGCGCCGATTTCGAACGCATCAACATCGCCTGCCCAAGGGACACGCTGGAGGAGGCATTGGAGAGGATGCGCAAGGTGATTTAATTCCGCATTCCGACCTCCGAATTCCGCAATCGTCTAAATCCGAAATCCAACAACCCGCATCCGACACCTCCCATCCTATTCATCGTATCGCGAGGCATCGGCCAGGCGCAGTTCCATGTCGTCTTCGGCGTTACGCGACCAGAGGTCACCGGCCAAGCGCCGGCCGTCGACCCGCAGACCATAACGGCCGAAATAGTCGCACACACGCACAACGTCGCGCACCAGGATATCGTAGGCGTCGGGATTGGTACGGCTGTCCAGCGCGTGGCGCGTACCGCTGTCCACGCGGCTGTTGACTACCTGCGGGAAGTCGATCAGCGTCACCTCGCCGTCCCAGTAGAGAATGTTGTAGGCGGAGAGATCGCCGTGCACACGGCCGTAAGCCAGCATCAGGGCGATATTCTGCACCACACATTTGAACAACGGCCGTACCTCATCCTGATCGAGATCGATCTCATTGAGGGCGGGGGCAGCCCCGGCATCGTCGCCGATATAGTCCATCAGGATAGCGTTCTCGGCGGCGGCCACGGGCCGCGGCACATCACCTCCTACTTCGTATAGCAGCTCGAGTGTAGTGAACTCGTGCATAAGCCAGGAAGTATGCCTGACCTGCTTACCCAGGTTCGTATTGCTAACCATCGCTTTGTGCAGGCGTATATCTTTGGCTCTGACAGGACGGCCGTTGGGCATTAGAACCGTGCGCCCCTGGCGGTAGCGCTGGTCATTGCGTAGGTTGCGGAACATGCGCGGGCGGTACACCTTAACCGCCAGCCAGGTCTCGCCTGTGGCCGGGTGGGCGGCGCAGCGGTAGACATTAGCCTCCTTGCCGCCCTTAATCAGCGCCTGCACGTCGCTGATCAACTCCTGCTGGTAAAACTCAGCCAGCGATTGCATCAGCCAGGTACTTTCATAGAGCGAGGGCGTGTAGCTGGTCTGGAAGCCACCTTCCAGTCCGATTGTCTCCGCCGTTTCCTCAACAAGCTCGCTCTCGCTTTTCTTCGGTTGGTGTCGTGTATCAGGTCGCCGCTTGCGACGCGCCTTGCGGTCATATCGCAGTGGGTTAAACTGCTCTTCGTAATATTCATAACGGTTTAGTTCGTCGTATTTGTCCATGGTGTATTTAAGCTGGTCAGCTGGTCAGGGACTCAGCTGGTCAGCAAGTAAGTCAATAAGTCAGTAGGTCAGATAATTAGCTGTTCAGCTGTTCAACTGAAATGTTGAAATGCTGAAATTCTGACACGCTGACATGCTTTCACACCAACGGCCGTCCGGCGTCTTTTATTCAATTAGGGATGAAAAGAGGCTTTATCAGTCGGTGAAGGGTCGCACGCAGCGCTGCCGGCGATTGATGACAAGTTCCGTTATTTTTTGTTGCATCATTCGTTCTCCTTTCCGCCTGAGTCACGTTCGGCGGCTGCGCCCGTGGTACGGGTTGACTGATTAATCGTAGGGCTTTGTTGAGCCGCGAGAAGTCTAGCATGTTTAATAAGATTGGTCCAATCGTTCGAGATTGCTGGGTTACATTGGAAATAAATTGGACCAATCTAGGATCGATTAACCGCCGGCTGCTTCTTCAACAATCGGCGTCGGCTCCGGCGTGGGCGAGGGACCGGGCGTTGGCGTGGGTGGTGTGAGCGGATCGAGCTCCGTCACCAGGATCACGGTCATGGCCAGTTCTATATCGTTGATGATACCGTCGGCGACAAGCTGCTCGCCAATCGCTTCCTGCAGGTCGCGGACTTCCTGGTAGCTGATCTGCTTTGTCGAGCGGGCGACAACTTCCAACGCCAAATGCCGGTTCTCAAAACTGACGATCCTCACCTCTCCCAACTTAGCCCCTGTTACTTCAAGTAACTGCTCCTCCGTGACTTCTCGTATGCGAGCTTCATCCCGGCTCTTTTCGTTTAAAAGATAGGTTGTGGTTACCAGGATTAACGAAACAAGCGCCAGGGAGACGAGGGCAACGAGTACGCTGCGCTGGCGTACCTCCTTGCGCTCTTTGACGGCTCGGGTCGGCCGGAAACCGAGGACGAGAAAGACCACGGCTGACCCGATTGTAATGGCGATAAAGTTGGTGACAAACAGGAGTAGAGCGCCCAGCGATTCGACGTAATAGCCGGCCGTAAAGACGACTCCGGAGGTGGCCAGCGGCGGGACGAGGGCGGCGGCGATAGCCACGCCAGGCAGCGCGGCCGCGGCGGTGGACTTGCTCAACGCGTAGGCGGCGGCGATGCCGGAAAATAAAGCGATCAGCAAATCAATGATCGAAGGCTGCGTACGCGCCAGCAGTTCCGGCGTGAGTGGTTTGCCGATTTGAAACAGGCCGATCACGGCGCCCAACACCAGCGCCAAAGCCGCCCCGCGCGCTACCGCTCCGATGGACAGGCGCAGAAAGCGCACATTTCCCAGGACCATGGCCAGGCCGGAACCAACGATGGGTGACATCAGGGGGGCGACAAGCATGGCCCCGATGACCACAGCCGCGCTGTTGACGATTAAACCCAGGGCGGCGATGATCGCCGAAAGGGATATCAAGACGAAGAAATCGAGATTCGGCCGTGCGCCGCGCCGGATACGCACGTAAGTTTCCGCACGATCGCTGAGCTTCAGACGGGGGATGACGCGCTGCAAACGCCAGGTGACGCCGCTCATGAAGTGCGCCACGGGATCATGCGGCTCGCGCATCAAGGCGACCGGTTTTTTGCTCTCGCGCACCACCTCGTCGGGAATATTGCCGAAGAGCATCTTGTCCACCGAGCTTTCGGCGCTGGCTCCGGTCAGAACGAGGTCATAGTCCTTGGCCGCTTCGCGAATGCCCTGGCTGATCGTGGGGGCGACGATTAAATCTGTATCGATACGCCCCTCCCCATCGACGAATTCAATCGTTTCGCGCAGGCGGTCGCGGCCAAGCGCTTCTTCATCGGCACCAAGATAATCCGGCACTACGTATAAGGCGGTAACCTTGATTTCCGGCGTCAGAGGTAAGAGAGTGCTCAGGGCGTAGGTAGAGTTCGGACCACCGGATGTAGGAACCAGGATGCTTTGAATACCGTCGTCATCTTCACTAAATCCGGTCGTATCCCCGCGCACGGCGACAACGGCGCAGATGCTTTTTTCAAGGTCATGGTGGATGGGATCGCTGATATCATCAACCAGGATATCGACGTTGTACATGCGCACGAAGTTGTTGGTGCCGTCCCCGTAGCTGTCGCGGGTCGTTATCACGGCGTAGAAACCGCATTGATCATCAACATCCGCCTCCGCTCGTTCGATGGCCGCGCGCGCCGCCGCGCGCTGCTGTTCCGAATCTTCATCGATGACCATGACCAGGATAATGCTACCGCCACCGGCCTTGGCCAGCAGCACGCTCAGGTCCCAGGTATGAGCCAGGGGCGCATCCGGCGTCCGGCCTAAAAGCACAAACCATTCTTTACGCTGCTCAGGTAACTGGCCTTCGAGTATCTTCATATGCGATGCTAAATAATATGGGAACTAATAGTAGCGGAATCGGGATTCAGTGACCAGTGATCAGTAATCAGTAACATTTGACAGGCAACTGGTAACTGGTAACTAGTTACTGCACGACCCGCCATCCGCGTTCCTGGGCTGTGCGCAGAAGTTGGGAATCGGGATACACGGCCGTTGGCTGGTCACTCATGGCCAGCATTGGCGCGTCGGGACCGGTGTCACCATAGGCGGCGATGAGGCGACGGCCGTCAAGGAGCTGCTGAAGGAGTTTGGCTTTGCGTTCGCCAATCGTGAATGGCGCGGCCAGGCCACCGCTGAAACGAGAGCCCTGCCAGCTGCCCGGCGTACCGATCCCGACATCAGCCCCCACGTATTCGACGAAAGCATCCAGGAAGGGCTGGAATTGGCCGGAGACTAGAATGATCTGCCGGCCCGCGTCCTGGTGCCGGGCCAGTTCCTGCACGATATCTTCCCGCCGCCTGGGCCACAGGTTCTCGGATACGATGCGCCGTCCCAGGGCCTGCAGTTCAA
>JBJYWX010000008.1:0-4715 GCA_046259695.1 Promineifilaceae bacterium (SeqCode)
TTTTATTGCCCAACAGGTTGAATTCTTGCAAAGCGGACAGGTTGCTTAATTCCGCCGGTAAAACTCCGTACAGTCCCCCGTAGCAGGTAATTTCCGCGGTAAAATAATCACTCTTGCAGAAAAGATTGCCGGATAGGTCTAGCGTCCGCAGTTGGGCCAGGTTGCCGAGCTCGGCCGGGATTGCTCCTTCCAGTTCATTTCTGGACAGGTCGAGTATTTGCAGGTTGGCAAGCCTGCCCAGACTCGCCGGTATCGCGCCGCCAAGCGATCGGCCGCATCCTTTCAAACAGTATTCATTGCCGGACAGATCGAGGAACTGCAGTTGGGCCAGATTGCCCAGCTCTTCAGGGAGAGGATCCTCAATGAGATTGCCGGACAGGTTTAGCCTTTGCAGCGCCGCCAGGGAGTCAATTTCCGCCGGGATGGGGCCAAGCAGCATGTTCCCTGCCAGGTCGAGATACAGCACGTGGCCTGATGGATCGCAGGTGACGCCATACCACTCACAGTAAGAACTCTCGCTGCCCCATCCTTCACTATCGTACCAATATACGCCCCAAGTGCTCTCGTATAGGCTCATCAGCGCAGCACGCTCTGCAGAATACTCATTGGCAGCTGCTGGTGGCGTGATCGAAGCAGCATTGGCGATCGCGACCACCGGGATCAGTAATGCGAATACGATGATCGAACTAAGTAAGCCTTTCATTGAACTTTCCTCTTTATCTATGGCAAGGCTCCTGATTTATAGTATACAAGATGGCAATTGATCTTTGTGACGAATTTTTCAACAGGCTGGATTCTTTTACAACAGGCTCTACCCACTAACTGCTTTGACAACCGAGACCAGGTGAACCCGTTGGAACGTCGCTCCCGACCACATCAGAGAGTCGGGAACGCAGTTTCGAACACCGCAGAATTTCAACGTCCCAAACGTCGAGGTGAACAGGAGAGCGCGCACTCACAGTTTACGTATACGATTATGCGGTTTTGAAAAACCCAACAGATCTTTTGCAGTGCAACTGCTTGAGACCTGCCAGGTTTGTACTACTTCAACGATCTGTCATCGAACTGCGCTGCTGCGAAGTTGCTGTGTACGACAAGAATTCGTTTGCTCAATAAAGCTGATAAAATTTGTCAATCCTGTATCCCAAGGCCAGGATTGATTCAAGAAAACTGGATATGTGTAAGGCAAATCCAAAAAATCATTTTCACATTTGTCCGTACCGCAACCCACTCCTCCACACGATTGCAATTTCCAATCATCATCAGGTCCGTCCACAGTAGGATGTGTACCTACTGCTGTTTCATGTTCCCATTCGACGCATTCAATAACGGTCACATTGCAAGAGGCGTGAATTGGACCCCACAGCCATCCTGCGATTTCGTACATCTGACCCTCATATTCATATGGCTTACCTATGCGGTCGGCCAGC
Source organism: Promineifilaceae bacterium (SeqCode) (assembly GCA_046259695.1). Classification (GTDB taxonomy): domain Bacteria; phylum Chloroflexota; class Anaerolineae; order Promineifilales; family Promineifilaceae; genus JAACFF01. Next base: position 1,431 of record JBJYWX010000008.1, read on the forward strand.
ATCCAAGATTCTGAATTCTCGTCTAAATTAACCAGGTTCAAGTTAGTTTCGCGCCAGATCGTAGTCGAAATGGGATTTCTGTAATCAGCATATTCGCAGCAATGATAGGGAGTTAAAACGCCCGTACCCTGATTTATTTGGTTGTGGTAACTGCCGTGTCCCAACTTACCTACTAAGACCACCCACCGGTCCCCTTCTGGCGGGAACCCTGGCGAGGGGTCATGTCTTGTGTACCAAGCCCCATGGAAATAGTAGGTAACCCATTCGACCGCTTCTCTATCAGGCGTGGTGGTAATCACCACGTGTTCCCAGTCACCATGATGGGCGCCGTCTTTGCCGTCATATGGAATAGCGGGTGGCATTCCGGGATTGCAGTGGGGCTGCCAACCGTAAAACCACCAGTATGTGATTCGAGCGCGTCCATCGGTATTGTAGATTACCTGATAGTAGGTCGGCACCTTACCATCCTTCAGTGATTGGAAGTCATTATTTGCCATCCCATATTGACAGTCGTCACGCCCGCAAAGGTACGTGCGACGTGAGACTGACGCCAACAGCCAGCTGGTGCCAGTCCAACGATAGGCCTTCATACCGTCGGTCCAACGCGCGAGCAGCTCATCCCGCCCATCGCCATCGACATCGGCCGTCTGGATGGTGCTGTAGTTGCTGGCTTCTCCCTCGCCCCAATCAGCATCAGTGAATGGGGGGTCTCCGGAGGCCATCAGTTGCCAGCTGTTGCCGGTCCAACGATAGGTCCACATACCGTCGCCCTGGCGCGCGAGCAGCTCATCCCGCCCATCGCCATCGACATCGGCCGTCTGGATGGTGAGGTAGTTGCTGGGTTCTCCCTCTCCGAAATGAGGATCGACGAATGGAGGGTTCGGTTGTGGATAGCGCTCCGCAACCCAGTTTATTTTATCTCCCTCTGTCATGGGACTAACGCCCGGTACATTAAGCATCTCCTGAAAGTAGTCCTCAGCCGACATGGGCAAACCTTTATGGGCACGGTCAAACATGAGGATCGGTGCAAATTTTACAGCCAGCTGATGCTCTTCACTGTCAGGTTTCATAAGTACCGGCAGGAACAAATTTCCCACTCCCTCTTGCCCAAAGGTGTGCCGGCTGCCGGCTAACACAATGGAAATAGCGATTACCATTAAGAATACGGCAATAAGTTGGAATTTCTTCACCTTCATTTTTCGGTCTCCTGTTATTCTACACATATGATTGGCTCTTTCCTGTTCTGCCCAGTAGGGCTCGTTTCCCGGCTTAAAATCCCCAATTCTTTTTCTATCCCGAACTAAAAAACCCGCCCTTCACAGAGGCGGGTTTGTTTCATGTTTTAGTGGCCAGCTCCTCGCGCAGGCAGGCGAGGCCCTCGGCACCGGATTGGTGGTCTACGGGTATCAGCGCGAAGCGCCATTCGGAGGATGCGCCTGGCTTCCCCCCCATCCTGCCCTTCCTGCCAGCAGCGCAGCAGGAAAGCGCGAAGGTTATGCGCGCTATCCTGCCAATTAATTTTAGTACCGGCCATGTTGCTCCAGCTCCACCGTTGAGGCTGCTATCCTCGGGATATCCAGCGTGGTAGCAGCTTACTTAACAGAAAGGCCTAATAGAGGCGTGATAACAGCTTATCTCTGATAGGTTAATTCCCCCTTCAATGATTACCCATTCTATAAACAGCTTGAAACGTTCGTGGTGCGCCACGAAGTTACGAATATCGTACTATAGGCCTGTTATGGAAGCGTTATAAATCCGTTAAGTACAGCACGAATCTGCTTGAGTCCAGCGCTCCCGATCTGCTATAATGACTGCAGTTGAAGGGTACCGTAGCCATGCGGCGTTTGGGGGTGTTGGCTCGGGAGCATTTTCATTTCTCACAAACGCGAAGGAGAAACAGTGTCAGCTCTGGCGATTTCTCTGCTCGGTTCCTTTAGTGTATCGCTTGACGATACTCCCCCTATCACTTTTCCAACTGACAAGGTGCGCGCATTATTGGCTTATCTGGTCGTAGAAGTCGACCGCGCGCACCGCCGCGAATCCCTCGCCGACCTGCTGTGGCCGGACAAAGCTGTAAGTGCGGCGCGCAATTGTTTGCGCCAGGCTTTGTTCCAACTGCGCAAATCTCTCGCCGACTCGGAGAGGCCAGTTCAGTACCTGCTTGTTAGCACCAAAGAGATTCGCTTCAATCTGCTGAGCGACTACTGGCTGGATGTGGTCGAACTCGAGATCAGCCTATCCGCGGCCAGGGCACATCTACGTATGGGTCAGGATTTGTGCCCGGATTGCCAGGCGAGGCTGGAGACGGCTTCAAGACTCTATCGGGGTGACTTCATGGAAGGTTTTTCGCTGCCGGACTGCCCGCAGTTCAGTTGGTGGCGGTTTGTCAACCAGGAGGCAATCCGTCGCAAAGCGCTGGAAGCGCTGGCCATTCTGGCGCATACTTTAGAATCGCAGCAGGCGTATGAACAGGTGAGCGGCTGTGTCTGCCGCCAGATCGCGTTGGAGCCCCTGCACGAGCCGGCTTACCGGCGCTACATGCGGGTACTGGCTCTAAACGGCGACAGGAATGAGGCACTGCACCAATACGATATTTACCGCCAACTTCTTGATGCAGAGATTGGGATTGAGCCGTCAGCAGAAACGACCTCGCTTTACCAGCAAATACGTGCCGGCAGGCTGCCAGAGCCTAACTGACTCACGTCATTTACGTACCTATCGCACGCCAAGGTTCGTAGTGCTGGCTTCAGCCTGCGCCTAGAGCGATAAATCGCTGACTACAATCGGTGTGCCACGAACGGCGCACTATGAGCGATCTTTAATCCAATTCTCCCAGCACCGTGTGATACAGCGTATCGGCGCGCAGTTCGGCCAGCGCGTGGCAGGGGGCGTCCAGTTTGTCGGCCAGCAGCTGCGCCAATCCCTGATCGAAGGCTGCGTGCTCCATATTGATGACCACAGAACGAATGCCCGCCTCATGAATCATGGCCGCAATGCGGTGCGCTTCTTCCTGCGGCGGCAGGTTGGTCATGCTCACGTTGCCCGCGCCGTCGGTGAGCAGGATCATCAGCGGCATCACATCAGGATGTGTCACCGCTTCCCGTTTCATCACCTCGTAGGCCATGATCAGACCGGCGGAGAGGGGCGTCTTGCCGCCCACGGCAATATCCATCAGTGCTTTCTTGGCAAGGAGGACGGAATTGGTCGGCGGAAGCACAAGCGTTGAGTCATTCTTGTGAAAGACGATCAGGCCGACGCGATCGCGGCGCTGGTAGGCGTCGGTAA
>JBJYWX010000009.1:0-4486 GCA_046259695.1 Promineifilaceae bacterium (SeqCode)
AGCCCTTCTAGAATCCAGGTTTTCAGGTCTGTAGCATCCTGTCGCAATACGATCTTGAACTCTTCGTGGACCGGCAAAGGAATAATTTCTGGTACGGTAAACTCGTACCCTCCCTCGATCCTGTTGCGCTCAGTAAAAATCTCGCGGTTTGTTTGGCCATCAAATGCCAGCGCCCAATCAAGCTTCGACAATGAGACCGCTGACGTAAATTTCTGGGGCGGCAGCGCCAAACAGATACCCTCGGCCGAATAGGGATCAAGATAGAGGAAAGGACGGGCAAGGCGTATCTGCGCCCGTTTTAATTGCTGTTCTGTCTGCCCGATCCTCCAGTTACCATATTGAGTCACGACGCGTTGAGGTAGTCCCAACTCCGCCATCTCTTCTTCAGATTCGGCTTCGACCATCGAAAGACAACGATCCAAAAAGTCGATGGCTACTTCATCTCCGTAAAGGAGGAAACGTTCGACAGGTTTATCAATAAAATAGAAAGTTTCTTCCGGGTCTAGTGACCAATCATCGATCAGTGTTTCAGCATCGAGGGCTATGACACTTCCTCTAACAGATCTGTGAAGCAGCCGGAAAAAATCGTTGAGTGAATTGTTTGGAATGCCGCCATGCGCGAGTATGGGGACAAGATTGGTAAGGCCACCAACGTGCTCAAACGTCGGAAGATTAAACTGGCGAAGAATCGCTCTAAACGCTTTACCACAATGATAGCTCCAGTAATGATTACCAACTATTTCAAGTTCGTTTCCCGGAGCGGGCCAATACTCGCCACTGGAATAACTGTAGACACCATGCAGCACCAGGTAGAGGGCAAACGAAAGTGGATATCGTTTTCTTATTAGTGCAAGTGCATCTCGAAAATCTCGTTTGGCGAAGACCTCTCGCAGTAATGCACCCAGCCGGTGCATGTCATCTCCATCATACGGCGCAGCATTTAGAGGTAGTTGCCCCAGTAATATCTCGCCGTCGGCAGCTTGAAGAGTTAGCGTGTTTTCCCAATCAGTTAGAGTTCGCATCACACCGCTACGCTGTCCATTTAAGTTTAGGCTAACCTCTCCGGGACTAAGAAGGTCACAGCAACTGGGAACAACCTCGGCTGGGGATCCACATACCGTTCCCGGATCACTTCTTGCTCCGCTTCAATTTCTAACGGAATCTGTTCCAGCCGTGCTTGCAGAGCTTCCGTGTTACGCGTCAGTTGATTACGTTCGTTATCACTGAAGAGTTCTAACTGGCGGTATTCCGGTACATCTAGCTCGGACTGAATGGCCTTTTCAAGTTCCCTCAGTACAGCTTCGATATCGCGCACTTCGCGCTGCGAACGCTCACGCAGCAGGCGCTCCATACCCGCTGTACGATTCTCGACACGCACTTCCAGCGAACGTTCCAGGGACGGGCGAATATCAGGCCATATTCCCATCAATCGCTTTTGCATAGCTTCTGATACCTGTTTATCTGTGGCAGCCTCCAACGCTTTTTCGACCTCGCCCACGTTCATACGGCGGAAACGCCCTTCGCGAACGGTGCCGCCGGCGGTCAACACTTCCTCGTGCAAGCGATGGCTGTCGCTGCCGGTAACAACAAGGCGCGCATGGGCAATAACGGCCGGTGAATCAAGCGCGTAGTTAGGGACAACTCGAGCCGTTACCCGGTGTAATCCGCGCCGTCCTTCCGGCGACCACACTTCGGCCCTCAATAATCGCAATGACATCTGCACAAGGCGATGATTAAGATGCGCAAGAACAATATCGTCGCGGCCCTTGACCAGAGCATGATCAAAGACGATCGGCCGAATCTCCCCCGTATGTGGATGGGCCAACCCATCTGTACAGGCTGCCCAACTTCCACTCAGCGCCGGCAAATGAAAGGCCATTCCTCGAGGAACACCTTCGACCTCCGCGGGACGCAGTGGCGGCTGCCCAGCTAAATTGAGGGCGACCGCGACCACGTGCTCGATATTCTGCGGTGACAGGCGCAATGTCTGCTGTGTTTCACGCAACTGTTCCACATGCGTTTCGACTTGCTGGCGAAGGTCGCGTTCAAACTTCAGCATGCGCCTCACGGCTCCTGCATCGGCTTCGGCCATGCTCGTATCCAGACGGGTACGTTTACCCAACATGGCCTGCTCTACCTGCTCGGCAATTACCGGCCCGACCTTTCCTAAGTCTTCACGAATCTGATTTACTTTGCGCGCAGCCTGCATTAGAAATTCTAAATCAGCTTCCAGATCGCTGGCCGCCAATGCGTACGGGTCCAACAGGCGTTGTTCATATCCGCTACCCACGAAATGATAGACTAGAGGATCGAAACGTTGACCGTGACGGTCGATACGGCCGTTGCGTTGCTCCATTCGATTGGGATTCCAGGGAATCTCTAAATGAACCAGGCGGTGACAATGGTTTTGCAGATCAATTCCCTCAGAAGCTGCATCGGTTGCCAGCAGAATACGCACCGGGCTTTGATCAGGACTGGACTGGAAGGCGGCCTTGATCTTCTCTCGTTCATCGGTGTCCATACCGCCATAGAGCGTCATCAGCCGGCCGCCGGAGGCTAATCCTTCCGCTACCAAAACCTCGTGCAGCCAGTTCTGCGTCGCGCGATATTCGGTAAAAATAATGACGCGTTCATCGTTCCAATCACCATCCGGCTTTACGACATCACGCAACCAATCAATCAGGGCCTTTGTTTTATCGTCGCGACGAGCAATGGCTTTAGCCGCCCAGGATTTCATCTGCTCGATAAGCCATCGTTCACGCGGTGACAGTTCACGGAAAAGTCGACTGGCCGTATCTACTGCCCCAGATGCGGCTTCCTCATACTCTTCATCGTCGGCGTAATCTTCTTCCATCTGGGCGAGCTGCCTCCGCAGAATGCCAGATGTCGGTTTGCGTTGCTTCTTTTCTGGCTGTTCCTGCCCAGTGATGGTTTCTTCATGTTTGGCCAGGGTAGCGGCAAATGCGGCCGGAGACGAAAATAGGCGCTTCTTGAGCAGCTTGAGGACGAACTCGGTGGCAAAGCGCTCAGAATTATCCTGCGCATTTTGCTCGCGCAGTTGGCTGTATTCACTTAGCCAGGCGTGAACCTGTTTCTCCTCATCCGAGTACGCAACTTCTATGGCTTCCAAATGGCGCTGCGGGAAACGCGGCGTCCCATCCCAATCAATAAATTCAGATTTAAGACGCCGGACCATGACGGCTTCGAGCTGTTTTGGGTTGGGTAAAACGCCACGGGCAAAACGCTGGTTGTCCAGTAGTTCGAGTAGAGCAGAGAAACTTTCCTGGTACCCATTATGTGGGGTGGCCGTCAAGAATAACTTGTGCTCAAAGTGAGGCGTCAATGTTCGAATGGCCTGGGTGCGCAGGGAATCAACGGCATATTTTCCGCGGCCGGCCGGTGCTACATTGTGTGCTTCATCGACAATTAAGATATCAAAACGTCTCGGGTAGGTGACTTCCGTCGGAACGACCTCGCGGAAGAGGCGTAACGGCCGATCGCGTTTAATGAAGTCAATTGATGTGATCAGGCGTGGAAAATGGGACCATGGATTGGTGTGAATGCCACGCGTACGTCGCAGATACTTCATCAGGTCACTATCAACAATGCGAAACTCCAGACCAAATTTATCACGCATCTGATCGCGCCAGTGTATTTGCAGTCCGGCGGGGCAAACGATCAGGATGGTTCGCGCCCGGTTTCGCACAATTAATTCCTGACTGACCAATCCGGCTTCAATCGTCTTGCCAAGACCAACATCGTCGGCAACCAGGAGGTTTACTCGCGGCATTTGCACCGCACGCACGAGTGGGTCGAGTTGGTAATCCTCGATTTCTATGCCGCTGCGGAATGGCGCCTGCAGAGCTCGCACATCGGCGGACGCGATAGCGCCCCAGCGCACGGCATCGAGGAAGGCATCAAGGCGCTGTGGAGAATCAAACCCATCAGGTTCTGGAAGGCCGGTGGTTTCGGAAATACGCGCGCCAGGTTCAAGCTCCCAAATAACCTGCAGCGATTCGCCAAGCGCATCATCTTCGATGGAGCTGAGCGTGAGCAAATGCTGGACGGCCGTTTCCTGCACGCTGAGCAGGGAGTCAGGCAGCTGGCTGGCCAAAACTTCAGCAACCACATAGCGGCGCTGTCGAACGGTGACAATTTGACCTTGTTCCGGAATTGCTTTTTGTGAAACGGGCATACGCACAACACACGACTTAACATTAACCGACCGATGCTCAGCACATTGTATGGAACATTGCTGACTTTCTGGCTTACGGCCGTTCCGCCTGACCAACATCCTATCAGCGGGATAACCTATATATGGTAGTCGTAAAGACGCAGACTGTCATGTGACAAATGTCACTATGTCACTATTGAAGTGCAGGCTGAATGCAGATTCGCACTATGCGCGAAGGCAACAAAGGCGTTTCAGGATCAAGCGTTGCCTGATGGTGTACAATTTAGTCAAAAAACCGAAATCTTACCTAAA
>JBJYWX010000010.1:0-3882 GCA_046259695.1 Promineifilaceae bacterium (SeqCode)
TGAAGCTGAAGTAAACCGCAGCCTAGAAATACAAACCGGGCCACTCAAACGAGTGGCCCGGTTTTCAGTCGCCAGTAAATCAGTGATCAGTACGTCAGTGGCCAGTAGTCAGCCGCACTGCTCATTGCCCACTGATCCACTGCTTACTCTCTTCTCACCCGCCCCAGCAGCAGCACGCCGATCAACAAACTAAACAGACCCAGGAGCACCATCAGGCGCAGGCCGGGGGCGATGGTTGCTCCCGATTCAGGCAGCACCGTCTGGCTCTCGCCGGGCACGCGCACGATGCAGAAATCGACCGCATCGACGCTTGCTATTTCGGCCGTAAGTATTACCTGGCGTGTCTGCTGCGAGGTCACGCGCCAGCCGCTGCCCGGGTTGACCGTCACCTGCCACGTGCCAATGCTGGTTCCCCCAAACGAATAGGCGCCGCCGGAGCCGGAGGTGGAATTAAAAGTGGCATTGGTATCCCGATTAATAATCTGCAGCGGAATGCCGGGCTGGCCCTGTTCATTGGTGTCGGTGCAGATGCCGTTTTCGTCAACGTCATTGTAGACAAAACCGCTGATCGACCCGCTGCCCGCGAATGTTGACGCCGCTTCGTCCTCACGCTGCACGCAGAATATGACATCGGTCACCGTCTCTTCTGCGGCCACTGCTACTTGCACCGTCTGCGACGAGGTCACAATCCAGTCGCTGCCGGGATTGACAGTCACATCCCAATTGCCTGCGGTCGCCGTCTCCAGTACAAAGCTGCCGTCGCTCAAACTCACGGCCGTGCTGCTCTCAGTGATATCCAGGCTCTCGAATTCAACCTCTATGCCGCTGACGCCGCTGTCCGTGAGCTCGTCGCAGACGCCGTCGCCGTCCACATCCTCGACCACGTAACCCTCTATACTGCCTTCCCCATCTTGCGCGGCAACTACGGCCGCGCCGGCAAACCAGGCGAAAATCAAGACGCCCATGATTCCTTTGCTCAATCGTAACATAATTGACACCTCGCTGTTCCTCAACTTCCCTTTACGCTCACTGCGTATCCTGCACCGGCTCGGCGACCACGATCAGGCGGTGGGTGTTGGTCGTATTGGGCCAACAGGTTACCAGCGTCAGCCGGTTTTCTTTGCTTGGCGCTATCCAGCGCGCGTTGGCCAGACGCTCGCGCAGTGAAGCGCCCGCCTCATGCAGCAGCTCGTGATGTACGACGCGATAGACATAGACGCCCCTGCCGTCCTCCAGCACGATTTGCTCCCCAACCGGCAGGTGGGCCAGATCGCCAAATATCGCACCAAAGACGTTGTTGTGCCCATTGAGCACAATATGGCCTGCTTCGCCGATTTTGGCGCTGTCTTCATGCCAGCCGGCGGCAAAGCTGTCCGGCACGTCCCACTGGTAGAAATCGCGACCGCCGCTATTTTGCGCTTCGAGCGACACGCGCATCACCGGTGCATCGATGTCCAGGGCGGGAATCAGGATGCGCCCAACTGCCCCGGCCGAATTTTCTCCTTCACCTTCTATCCGGTCGGCCAGGCGGCGAAAGAAAAGCGGTGATTCCGGCAGCAAGTTCAATGGTTCCGTGGCGGACCCATCGTCGCCCGCCGGCTGCGGCGGCGCGACAGCAGCCGTTAAAGATGCCGCCGGCGGCGCGCTGGCCGGCTTTGCAGCGGCAGGCGCGGGCGCCAGAGCGGGCGGTAAATCGGCAAAGACCGGTTGGGGCAAGAGGGCCCCGTTCTCTTCCTGCGGCGGCACGCCGGCCATGAACCAGGTGAACGCGGCTGTTGCCAGGAGCAAAAAACCGGTCCCCGCGAACCCAAAACCAAGCAAACTTTGTAGCCGGCGTCGCCCACTCATGTCGCCTACAGTGTAGATTCTTTGCCGGTATGTGTCCAGCGGGTTCATGCGCGGCCGGCAGTGGGCAGCGCGCCCGTGGGCAGTGGGCAGCAGCCGGTGTCAGAATGGTCCTTCCGCCCTGAGCTTGTCCAAGAGCAGGAATCCCCGCAGCTTCGCGCCCTCGCCCCCTCGCTTCTCCGCCCGTTCCCAGTTCCCAGTTGACTGTTTTCCGTTCCCCGTTCCCCGCTACCTGCTGTATACTTCCTCCTGCCGCCGCAGCGGCGCCAATGAATTAGGAAGCGTATGGATGAACAAAGTTAAGAATTACCTGACCGACATGGACGGCGTCCTTATTACCGGGACGCGGATGATACCCGGCGCGGACCGTTTCATCAGCCGCCTGCAAGAGAAGGACATTCCTTATCTTGTGCTTACCAATAACCCGATGTACACGACGCGCGACTTGTCGCATCGCCTGGAGAATATCGGCCTTAATGTACCGCCGGCGCGCATTTTTACTTCGGCTATGGCCACCGCCTACTTCCTGGACAGCCAGAGGCCGGACGGCACCGCCTTCGTCATCGGCGACAGCGGCCTGACCGAGGCCGTGCACGCCGTCGGCTATGTGATTACGGACATTGATCCTGATTACGTCATTCTTGGTGAAACGACCACCTACAATTACGAAATGCTGACCAAGGCGATCCGCCTGATCAATGCCGGATCTCGTTTTGTGGCCACCAATCCCGACGTGGCCGGGCCATCGGAAGCAGGCATCGTGCCCGCTTGCGGCGCCGTGGCAGCGCTCATCGAAAAAGTCACGGGCAAAGCGCCCTTTTATGTGGGCAAGCCGAATCCGTTAATGATGCGCACCGCGCTTAACTATCTAGGCATTCACTCCGAAGAAACGATGATGATCGGCGATCGCATGGACACGGATATCGTGGCCGGGGTCGAAAGCGGCATGATGACTACCCTGGTTCTCAGCGGTCTTACCAGCCGCGAGGAGATCGATCTGTATCCCTACCGGCCGGGCCAGGTGCTTGAGTCAATTGCCGATCTTGAACTGTAGGGAATGATCCATTGACAGCGATCCATGATCAATGGCCGGCCGGGCAGCCAGTTGTACCCAGTGGATAAAAAGCGCGATATTAGGCTGGTCGTGAGCGATCTGGACGGGACGCTGCTGGATGGCAGCGGCCGACTGCCGGCGGCGAATGAGGCGGCCATCCGCCGCATTCTCGGCCAGGGGGTTCAATTTGTCCTGGCTACAGGCAAGACGCGCGCCTCCGCCGAACCGGTGATAGCCCACCTGGGCTTGCGGTCGCCCGGCGTCTACTTCCAGGGCCATATCATCTGCGATGCCGACGGCCGTATCTTGCGCGAGCGCTGGATGCCGCGTGAACACGCCGACGCCGTTTTTGACTACCTGCGAGCGCAGGGCCTGGAGGCCCTGGTATATGACCGCAGCGGTCTGTGGGCCACGGCCGAGTTTCCCGAGCGCCGCCTGATCCACGAGAAATATGGCGAACCCCTGCCGCCGATTAATCCCGAGCCGAGCGCAGCGCCCGGTGTGAACAAGATTTTGGTCGCCTCCGGCGGCCGCGAAGCCGAGCTGCGCCGGGAATTGGAGCGGCGCTTCGGCGCCCGCCTGCGTATTCTGCGCGCCGTGCCGGAGTTCATCGAGGTCATGTCACCTGACGTGACCAAGGGTGAGGGCGTTGCCTGGCTGGCCAACGAAATGGGCATCGACCTGCGCCATGTCCTGGCCATTGGCGACGGCGAAAACGATGTGGAAATGCTGCAGCTTGCCGGCTTTGGCGTTGCTGTGGCCAACGCCATGCCCGCGGCCAAGGCCGCCGCCGACGCCATTGTTGCCAGCAACGACGATTCCGGCGTGGCTGAGGCCCTGGCGCGGTATGTATAGGAGGGGCAGGGGAGCGAAGGGGCGAAGGAGCGGAACAGTCAACTGGGAACTGGGAACAATTTACAAAAAATAGATGACCCGTCCTGAATATGATTGACATCAGGTATCCTATATCTGACTCGCAGCAG
>JBJYWX010000011.1:0-6198 GCA_046259695.1 Promineifilaceae bacterium (SeqCode)
CAAAGACGAGGCGTGGCTTTTCCAGCCCGAACTCGAGGTGAGTGCACCGGATCGTTCCCCCGTTTTCGTTAAACGCCGGCTGCCGGACGCGCTCAGCAGCCAGCATCCCGAAGATCAGGCGATGGAGATGCTGTATCGCCGCACTGTTGAATTTGCCGTAGGGCATGGCGTTGCCGTGCATGTCGAGACGGCCGAGGATAGCTGGGAACGAGCGACTTCCGTGCGCACGGCAGTTATGCCCACTTATGAAGTGGAACGCATGGAATCACCGACGGCTGAGGATATCCCGCAACTTGGCGAGGCCATGCTGGACATGAAGGAACTGGCCGGGCTGCAGCAAGGGCAGTTTGGAGAAGCCTTACGGCCGATAACGTCCGCTTACAGCGCATGGATAGAAAAACAAGAAAGTCGCGCCCGGCGTCAGAGCGATTTGCAGGCGTATCGTGAAACAGCCGCAGCCAACCTGGAAAAGTGTCAGGAATCCCTGGCGCGTATCGAGGCCGGCATCGCCATTCTGGATCAGGACGTCGTGGCTGCGCAGGCGTTTCAATTCGCCAACCAGGCGATGTATTTGCAGCGTATTCATACCATTTACGCCGGCCAGGTACGACAGGGCAAGACGCCGGATATGGAGACAATAGACCGGCCGGCGAATCGTAGCTGGAGGCCGTTTCAGCTTGCATTCGTATTGCTGAATCTGCCCGCACTGGTCGATCCCACGCATCCCGAACGTTGCGATCCCACATCCGCCTTCGCCGATTTGTTGTGGTTCCCAACCGGTGGCGGTAAGACGGAGGCTTATCTGGGCGTTGCCGCATTCACGATGGGTATACGCCGCCTGCAGGGTGAGCTCGGCGGTCTGGAAAACCGCGCCGGGGTGACGGTTCTGATGCGCTACACGCTGCGCCTGCTGACGCTGCAGCAGTTCCAGCGCGCCACCACGCTCATTTCGGCCATGGAAGTAATACGGCGCGAAAACCCAACAACGTGGGGTAATATCCCCTTTCGTATCGGGCTGTGGGTCGGGCAGCGCAGTACGCCTAACTGGACAAAGCAATCGGCCGAAGTTGTCAAACAGGATCACGGCCAATGGCAGGGCGGCGCCTTCGGCAAAGGCACGCCACACCAGCTGACCAACTGCCCCTGGTGTGGCAAGCCGATCGATCCCGGCAAAAATATCCGCGTGGAAACCTTCGAAAATGGGCGCGGCCGGACCTTTCAATATTGCAGCGATTATATGGGTAACTGTCCTTTCAGTTTCAAACAGTCGCCTGATGAAGGGATTCCCAGTGTCGTCGTCGATGAGGAGATTTACCGCCTCTTGCCGGCACTGGTGATTGCTACCGTTGACAAATTCGCCCAGATGCCCTGGAAAGGACCGACGCAGATGCTTTTCGGCCGTGTTGACGGCTACTGCCCGCGCCACGGGTTTCGCTCTTCCGATCTTGAGGACAGCGACAGCCACCCCAAAAAAGGGCCATTTCCGGCTGTCAAGACGAAACCTGTAGGGCCGATGCGACCGCCCGACCTGATCATTCAGGATGAACTGCACCTGATCAGCGGACCGCTGGGCACATTGATGGGGCTGTACGAGACGGCCGTGGATCATCTTTGCTCCTGGGAATTGAACGGCACGACCGTACGGCCCAAGGTCATCGCCTCCACAGCGACGATCCGCCGCGCGCGCAGCCAGGTTAACAATCTCTTCCTGCGCGAAGTCAAAATCTTTCCCCCTTCCGGTGTGGATGCGGACGACAATTTCTTTTCCAGGAGATGGCCGTCCAGCAATGAAATACCTGGCAGGATGTACGTCGGCATATGCGCCCCAGGAACGCGCATGAGGACCATTCTCTTGCGTGTCTATACCGCCTACATGTCGGCCGCACAGGTCTTGCTGGAAAAATACGGCGCTGCGGCCGATCCCTACATGACGATGGTCGGCTACTTTAATTCCATGCGCGAGTTAGCCGGCATGCGCCGCGTCGTTGACGATAGCCTGCGAACGCGCCTGATGCGCATGGACGAGCGCGGCCTCAGTACGCGCTATCTCAATCCCTACAATGTCGAAGAGTTGACTTCGCGCAAGGGAGCGACCGACATACCCAAGATTCTGGATCGCCTCGAAGCGGGCTTTGGCGCTGAGCAGCCGCAAAAGAAAGGCAAAAAGCGAGATTTCAGCAAAGAGCCACTGGATGTCGTCCTGGCTACCAATATGATCTCCGTCGGTGTGGATGTCAGCCGCCTGGGTCTGATGGTCGTAGCCAGCCAGCCAAAGGCGACGGCCGAATATATCCAGGCCACAAGTCGTGTGGGACGCGCTTTTCCCGGCATTGTCTGCACCGTTTATAATTGGGCCAGACCGCGTGATCTGAGCCACTACGAGCGCTTCGAGCATTATCACGCCACGTTCTACCAGCAGGTCGAAGCCTTATCGGTCACCCCGTTTTCGGCGCGTGCATTGGATCGCGGCCTGAGCGGGGTCCTCGTTTCCTATGTAAGGCTGCTGGATAGTACTTTCAATCCCAACGAGGCGGCTGGACGGCTTGAATGGCTGCATCCAAACGTACAGGAGGCTATTGAAAACATCGCTCATCGCGCCGGGCTTGTTACTGCGAACAATGATCGCGAACAGTTTGTCAAACAAATGCTGAGGAAACGGTTGGATGAATGGTTGACGCGAACGCAGACCTCCGGCGGGGCGCGTCTGGCCTATACACAAACCAGAGACGGCCGAACGCTGGGGCTCTTGAAACAACCAACAGAGGAAGATTGGGATTGGTTTACCTGTCTCAACAGCTTGCGAGATGTTGAGCCAGGCGTCAATCTCATCTTACAGGATCAGGGCATGGACAGTGAACCGCCCAGGCCGACACACTCGAACGGCGAGGCAGAATGAATACAAACTACCCTCCGCGCGTCGGTGAGGTCCGGCCCAGCCAGCTGCTCTACACTTACGGTGTCGGCGCTATCGTCGACCTACCAAAACTATCCGTCATCATCACCGGACTGGAGGACTGGCAGGTCAATCCGGAGTATTATGAAACTATCGTCGAAGACAGGCTGTTGACGGCCGTGCGTTTTGACCTTCCCGAGGTCAAGAAACTGCTCGCCCCTCCAATCGTACCGGACACAGGCGCCCCGGTTGATCCATTCGAAAGCGCGGCGCGCGTTGGCGTACCCGTGGCCACATTCCCGCGCTGGATGGTCTGTCCGAGCTGCCGGTTGCTGGCGCCGTTGAGTTCCGGACTATTCGAGCTCAAAGCCAATCCTGTATTTCCCGACCGCACGGCCTATATTCACAAGACCTGCAATAAGGCCAAGAAACCGCAGGTCGTGCCCGCTCGCTTCCTGGCGGCCTGTGAACAGGGTCATCTGGATGATTTCCCCTGGTACGAGTTCTTGCACCGTGGCAATGATTGTGAAGGCTATCTGCTGCGCCTGATCGAGTACGGTGCGTCAGGGGAAGCGCGCGACCTGGAAGTCAGGTGTGATACCTGCGGTGAACGAAGGCGGCTTAGTGAGGCCTTCGGTGAGGAAAACCGCAGGCATATGCCACGATGTCGCGGAAGACGGCCGCATCTGCGCGACTTTGATCCCGACGGCTGCACGAATCAGATGCGAACGTTAATCCTTGGCGCGTCCAACACGTGGTTCCCTGTCGTCTACAGTACAGTCGCCATTCCCAGTGCGGGCGCCCGACTTTCTGTTCTCATCAACGAGCAATGGGCCACTTTCTCTAATGTAACTTCTCCCACAATTCTGGAATTCTTACGCCGCCAGGGGCAGTTGGGCGAGTTAAGTGAATTCAGTGACAAGGAAATCTGGGAGGCGATTGAAGCGCGCCGCCGTCAAGATGCAGGCGAACTGCCGCCGCCGAGCGAGCTTCCTGATTTGATAGAGCCAGAGTGGGAGGTCTTCACGCAGTATGATCCGGCGCTCAACAGCGATGAATTCAGACTGACGCCCGTCGTTCCACCGCAGCGCTACGCCAATTATTTCGATCAGGTCGTGCTTGTGGAGCGAATGCGCGAA
Organism: Promineifilaceae bacterium (SeqCode); assembly: GCA_046259695.1. Classification (GTDB taxonomy): domain Bacteria; phylum Chloroflexota; class Anaerolineae; order Promineifilales; family Promineifilaceae; genus JAACFF01. The sequence goes on from JBJYWX010000011.1 coordinate 4,033, forward strand.
GTGCGCGCCTTGATCGGCTTCACCCGTCTGGATGCCGTAGGTGAACTGACTGATCCCGATCTGGCTATCGCCATAGAGCCGGCGCCGATATCACGCCAGCCGCCGACCTGGGTGCCCGCCAATGAAGTGCGTGGTGAGGGCATCTTTTTGCAGTTCAGCGAAAAGCGGATCGAAAAATGGCTGCGCAAAGAGGCCGTTGCTGACCGCGGCGCCGAGTTTGCCGACTCCCATGTCAGATGGCGCCAGACACGTCACATCGAACCGGCGGAAGAAGGATTCCCGGGTATGCGCTACATCCTGATCCACACCTTTGCCCATGCCTTCATGCGCCAGCTGGCCCTGGAAAGCGGTTATTCAGCGGCCAGCATTCGCGAACGTATCTATGCCCGGCCGGGTAAAAGACACAGTGACCCGATGGCCGGCTTACTCATCTACACGTCTGCTCCTGACAGCGAAGGGACGCTTGGCGGTCTGGTCAGTCTGGGTCGCCCCGAAAACTTGGAGCGGCATATCGCTGCTGCTCTGGAAGCTGCCCGTCTCTGCGCCAGCGATCCGCTATGTGCCGAACATCTACCCAGCCAGACAGGGCGCACCTTACATGCCGCCGCCTGTCACGCCTGCCTGTTCGCCTCTGAGACTTCTTGCGAACGGGGAAACAAATACCTGGACCGCTCTCTCCTTGTGCCAACTGTAGAAAGGGATGATTTAGCTTTCTTTGAGTGAGATGATGCACGACGCTCTGGTTCGCGAAATACGCCGCCTGGCCGACGATCTGCCCATTGAATTGATAGAGCAGATAGCCTCTGTACTGGAGCAGTATGAAACGGCCGACTGGACCATTGTGAGCGCAAAGGTCTTGTACAGTATCGCCCAATCTGATATCCGCCAAAAACTGAATAGGCTTTTAGACGTTTGGCGGCAAGAGGCTCCCGGCACGAGTCCAACGGCCGTTGCCCTGGCACTGCGCACAGCGGCGGAAACGGCCTCACACTATCGAGGACAGCAACAGCTCGAATTGGTATGGACCGGGCCGGAAACGACTCATGTGCCCATAAGACGCACCGACCAGGCGCTGCTGCAGCTGATCGATGAAGCGCAACAATCGCTGCAAATCGTCAGCTTCGCCGTCTACAAAATTAACCGCATCAAGGAAGCATTATTGTCAGCCGTAGAGCGCGGTGTGGATGTATCGCTCTACCTGGAGACGCCGGAAGAAAGCGACGGGCGCATGTCTATCGATACGGTAAGTGTCTTCGGTCAAGAAATCGCCGATCGGACATCGATTTACATCTGGCCGAGCGAAAAGCGTGAAATGACGCCGGATGGCCGAGTTGGTTCGCTACATGCCAAGATTGCGTTGGCCGACGGTAGTTTGATGCTCATCTCCAGCGCCAACCTGACCGAACACGCCATGACCCTCAACATGGAAATGGGCGTTCTCATCCGCGGCGGTCCACTACCCAAACAAGTAGCGGCTCATCTATCAAGCCTGCAACGTTTCGAGGTCTTTGCGCGAACAGATTCTTGATCAGCGTAGCACGATATCTGGCGACGTTCCAACGGAGTCACGGCCGTTCCACCATTGTCTCGGTGTTGAATCTGGTTCTTGGATGCCAGGTACAAACTACACAATAAGAATGGAATGAGCATGTCCAACATGTCGATCATGATGTTGGCCCCCATTCGCACATTTTCTGATTTCTGGCAGGTTCTTTCAGGCGCATCATTACTTCTAGCGTCTGCTGAGAATCTGTCGGCAGTGTGAGAATATTGGCGGCCATATTCAATTCCATTAGTTGTAAAATACCATGTACATTCTAAGTTTGTGTGGGGCTACATTAATCCAAGCAGGATTGGTTGAGTCACTTATTATGAGATAATGTTTCGATACTGCTTAGAACCTGTTGTTCCATTGGTGAAGAACCTGTTTCTTGGGCAATTGCTCACGCCTGTTCAAAATATTCTCTCGCTAGTTCATTCTGCCCTCTGGTCAGGTGAATTTTGCCAATATTATGGAGCGTTTCACCTTGCCCGAGAGAATCCTTAACCATGCTTCGGATTAGCAAAGCCTGGCTGAGATAGTCAAGTGCCTGGTCATATTGACCCATTATTGCATAGGCGACACCAAGATCATTTAATGTTTTGCCCTCTCCACGACGGTCATGC
>JBJYWX010000012.1:0-5581 GCA_046259695.1 Promineifilaceae bacterium (SeqCode)
TCTGGTAAATGCGCAGAGGTATCCCAGCGCCATCAAGTTGGCTGACGAGTGGGTCATGGTAACACACGGTTGCTCCGCGCTGCTGTAGCAGGTGAATCACATCTAGGGCTGGGCTCTCGCGCGTGTCGCTAACGTTAGGCTTGTAAGCTACTCCTAGCACTAAGATCGAGCTCCCGTTAACTGATTTGAAATGATCGTTGAGCGCCTCTCCCACTTTGTTTACGACGTAATCAGGCATGTGGCTGTTCACTTCTGCCGCCAGTTCGATAAACCGGGCTGTATAGTTCAAAGTGCGCAGTTTCCAACTCAAATAGTGAGGATCTATTGGAATGCAGTGCCCGCCGAGCCCGGGTCCAGGGTAAAATGGCATGTAGCCATAGGGCTTGGTTGCGGCTGCTTCGACTACTTCCCAAACATCTAGACCCAGTTTGTTGCACATCAACGCCACTTCGTTTACTAAGCCAATGTTTACAGCCCGAAATGTGTTCTCCAAGAGCTTCACCATCTCGGCAGATGCAGTACTTGACACAGGAACTGGTTGTTGAACAATGCAGCCGTATAGTTTAACAGCTATTTCCAAGCAATTCGGCGTGCTTCCTCCTACTACTTTTGGTGTATTGGCGACTAGGTAATCAGAACGCCCAGGATCGATTCGTTCCGGTGAAAAAGCCAGGAAAAAGTCACGACCGACCTCATCCCCGTACCTGGCGAGGCGAGGCAAAATAATTTCTTCCGTTGTCCCCGGATAGGTGGTCGACTCAAGAACAATGAGTTTCCCGGAACTGCCATAGCGGGCGATTTCTTCAGTAGCCGCAACAATATATGAAATGTCCGGGTCTTTGGTCTTGCGGAGCGGTGTAGGGACACAAATGATTATTGCGCCGGCATCAGCAAGCTCGGCAAAGTCAGTGCTGGCGCGGAGGCGGCCCTGGGTGACCAGAGGCATCAGGGCCCCTGATGCAATGTCCTCAACATAGCTCTTTCCCTGATTGATAGATTCGACTTTCGCAGCCGAAACGTCTATGCCTATAACGGTAAAACCCGTCTCGGCGAAAGCTACAGCGAGGGGCAGCCCAACATAGCCCAACCCTATTATCGCAATCTCTATTTCTCGGGAGGCTATTCTTGACTCGAGATCATCCTTAATTGTGGTCATTTCCTTACTCCGCTATTCAGCCTGACGGTAGGCCACTGCGCAATTCCCATAACAAGACATCGATCAGTTGATCCCTACTCCCAGTGAGCAACGTGACAGAATCCTGCAAAGCAATTCCCAATTCTAACACGCCTGAACTAAACTGCGGTATCAGGCATGAGTGTGGAATAAAAAACAACGGCCGTTTGACCGCTGTTTTCTAAACGATTGCCCGGCTTTAAGACAGAAATTACTCTTCTTCCTCTGCTTGCGCTTCACCCGTCAAGCGCTGTTTGAGACGCTCAGCCTGAAATTGCAGCGAATAGTTGAGCATATACCAAACCCCTTTCCAGGTATCGGGATCCATCAAATCTTCTTTGGTCGCACCTTCGAAACTGCCCACAATTTCCTTGGCCGTTTCCGGGGTAAAACGATCCAGCCCGCTGATCAGGGCGCCCCACAAAGTATCCGGTTTGAAAGGATCCGGCAGTTGTTCATTGAGCTTATCTTTCGCCCTGGTGGCCTGGAACTGTGTCGAATGAGCGATCATATAAGCCATACCCTTCCAGGTATCGGGATCCAGCAAATCTTCCCTGGTCGCTCCTTCGAAGCTGGCCACAATCTCCTTGGCCATTTCCGGCGTAAAGCGATCCAGCCCATCGCGGATGTTCTTTATAATGGTGTCCGGCTTAACCGGTTCGGGCAGGCGCTCATCCAGAAGGCCCTTGGCCTGTCCCGCCTCGAATTGAGCTGAATAGGCAATCATGTAGGCAATGCCTTTCCAGGTATCAGGATCGACCAGGTCCTCGGCTGTCATCTCTTCAAATGGTTCAAGAAGCGCTAGCTGCGTTTCGGGAACATATCGCGCCGCCGTATCACGCACGAGCGTCAGCATCTTTACCGGCGAATAGGCGTATTGACCACCTTCGGGCAAACTCGCGCGCAGCTCTTTGACCAACCGGTCAATATTGGCTCTTGCACGCTGCAGCCGGCTGGTCTTAGTGCCCGAAACTGTTTTCTCGTCAGGCTCCTCCTGTGGCGCCTCGTCAGGGAGGAGTCCGATGGCATCCGGAAAAGCAAGCAAACGCTCTTCGTGGAACTTTTTCACCGCATAACGCACCTGGTTGACCGTCAGACCGCTCGCCTCAGCCGCCTCCGCTTGCGTTGCGCCGGCATCAACTGCCAACAAGGCAGCGGCTCTCTGCCCATCAATTTCCGCTATCTCGGCCAACTGCCGCAAGACAGCTCGTTCTTCTGGTCTCAATAGTTTTTCTTTCGCGGCCATTCGCTTTCTCCTTAACCCACAGTTGGAGGCAATTCTAGCCCAATTCGGCTTTTGTGCGAAGCAGAGAGAGGCGTTTATTTAGTTCGCCCATGAGGAGATTCCGGTGTAGCGCGATCGCTACATGGTCGGTTGACTTGACCTGGGGCGCGTGATATATTGGCGATAATGCAGCGCGTCATTAGTGAGTTGTAGTCATGTCAGTATGAGACGGCTTTACCCGGCGGCGCGTTTACCCAGTTACACTCCTAAACCGGTGGAAGAAAAAGATGGAAGATAATAGCAGAAGCAGCACTGAAACTCGTGAGAGCGGAAACGTCATGTTGGCTAGCCTGCAGCGTGTTTTGCTAGCCGGTGTTGGCGTGGCCGTGCTGGCACAGGAAGAGATAGAGGAGTTTGTGCGTAGGCTTGTAGATCGGGGTGACATCGCCGAGGATGAGGGCCGGGAGCTTGTCGAAGATGTAATCGAGCAGCGCGACCGGCGCGTGCAGCAGGTACGAAGTGGCGTGGAAAGCCGCATTGACCGCAGCACGGAAGAGGTGTTTAGGCGCCTCAACATCCCCACGCGCACCGAGATCAGAAGTTTGAGCGAACAGATCGACATCTTAAGCAAGAAAGTTGATGAACTGGTCGAAAAGAGCCAATAGCCGAGCCGGTAAGTTTTGAGCTTGAACGGGACCTGTCCGCATGTGAGTGGCGCGGATTGTCTTCCCTGCGGCGGCATTTTCTTGCAGCGCGTCTTGTTCACGACACGTAGGTGAGATGTTACAGAGGAACAGCAAATGCCGGTAATTAAGCGATACCCAAACCGCAAGCTGTATGATACGGAGGCCAAGAGCTATATTACCCTTGAGGGGATAGCGGAGCTCATCCGTGCTGGTCAAGAGGTTACGATCATCGATTACAAAAGTGATGAAGACCTCACGGCCGTAACCTTGACGCAGATCATTTTTGAGCAGGAGAAGAAGCAGGGTGGATTCCTGCCGACGGCCGTGCTCACCAGCCTTGTTCGCACCGGTGGAGATACGCTTAACAGCCTGCGGCGCGGGCTTTCCGCGCCCCTCGATCTGGTCAAACAAGTTGACAGTGAAATAGAACGCCGTATGCAGATACTGATCAGCAAGGGCGAGCTTGCCCGTGAAGAGGGGGTTCGTCTGCGGGATAAGCTCCTCTCCTACAGCGGTCAAATGCAGGCCGAGGACATCAATGAACGAGACCTTGCCTTGCTGCTTTCTGAGCAAGATGTTCCAACGCGCGAAGAATTGGAGCACCTCAACCAGCAGATCCAGGGATTGACAAAACAGTTAGAGATACTGCTTCAGCAAGCGGGCGTGGATGGCGGCACATTGGATCCTGCTAGCGGCGACGATACGCAAGCCGGCTGACCACTCTCTATACTTCCTCTGGAGCACAGCAAATGATAAAGCTCAATGGTGCCGCACAGAGGGAATTCTGTTTCGGCGCCAACGCTGCCAGTGCCCTGGCGTATTTTGGGTCACTAAGCAGTATGATCCAGCATTTGCCCCACATTGAATTGCTAGAAGAATTTAGCTCCAGTGAGGTACGCGTCCGCTATTCTAGCCTTGAGCTAGGAGCCTACACGATCACGGTTATAACCGATCTGGTAAGTGAGATGGATGAGGACAATTTGGCGATTACAATTCGCCCGTTGGACGGCCGAGAAGCGGTTAAATCAGAGGCCACTCTGAATTCAACGATTGGTTACGGCTATTTTGCCAGTGCTGCCTATCTTGAGGATGCCGGAGATAAAACGCTTATTGATTTTCGCCTCAAGATTGCTGCTACGCTGCCGCGGCCGCGTGGCCTGCGCATGATGCCCGGCCGTGTTGTCAGCCGAATTGCCAGCAGCATCTCGCAGGGTCGTGTTAACGAGATAATTGACGGATTCATGGCCAACGCGATTGAGGCTTATCCGCAGTGGTTGGCCGAGCACAAGCAGCCGCGACTGTAACCACATAGGTGCCGGATCCGGCAAAGGGAAGGGGGTTCACGTGATCATAGATGGCAGTTACCTTGTTGATGGCCCTCCGGAGCTTGTCTCAGAACTCCTTCATGACATTCAGGCACTGCAGCAAATGCTCCCCGGCTGTGAGCAAATCTACCGGCTGGAGCCGGACACCTATCATGTAGTGCTAAATATTCCCAATGGCCCTTTTCATGGTCGCTATGACGGCATCGTGACGCCCATCAATGACCTGAGAGGTGAGCAGTTCGGCATATCGTTCAGCGGCAGTGGCGCCGAGCATATTGTCTCCGGAAAAGGGATCATCACCCTGGCTGCCGAAGAAGGAGGCAGTCGCCTGACCTATGAAGGCGAAGTAGACGCTGTTGGCGTGATCGCGGCGACCGCGCCGCGACTGGTGCGCACGACGACCAATTACCTTATCCGTAGTTTCTTGGAAGCGCTCAATGAGCAGGTTTACCGTTCCATTGGAGGACCCTCCGATCCTGATCTTTCGACTGCGGCTGGATCAAGTGCGGCGCCCGGGCCGCAGACCATCGACATGCAAGGCTTCCTGGCTGAACTGCGGCGTGACAGGCGGGTAGCCGGCTTCGTCTTGCTTGCTGCTATTGTAGGGATCTTCTCAGTGCTAGGCGTTGTACTTGCCGTGTTGTTAGCCGCGCGCCGCGTTGCTCGCATCCGCGCAGAACGCGGGGCCCGGTCAGTCGTAGAGGAGAGCCGCGCGGTGTTGCTTGAACGGCCGGACTAAGGCGCCGGTAGTTCCGCCAACAGGCGCTGCGGATTATTTGCGAATTCTTCGCGCTCCAGCTCACCCCGCGTCAATTTCATCAATACGTCGTTGAGCGTCGCGTTAACGTGAGCTTCTATTCCTATCGCTTCTCCGGCGGCCGCAATGGCGCCATTATGATAGATGACTTCACTCTTGCCTCGGCCAGATGCGAGATCTAGATAGAATGAGGGCATCTTGTCGCCACGGCCGGAGGCAACGATGCGCGTAAGCACTGGCTTAAGCAGGAACCGCGGCACGTATTGCACAGCGCGCGCCAGGGTACGCGCAGCCGACCCTGGCAAATCGACCACCGGCAGCCCCAGGCCGTCCATCACGGCCAGGGTCTCGCGCAGCATCGCCAGTTCCACTGTGAAGAGTTCAGGATCGTCATAGACTTCCCCAGGAGGCATG
>JBJYWX010000013.1:0-8203 GCA_046259695.1 Promineifilaceae bacterium (SeqCode)
AGCCGTTGTGTCGCTGCTACCGCTGAGCAGCAGCCGGCCATCCCGGCTGAAAACGACATCCGTCACCGGCCCCTTATGTCCCACCAAACTGTGCACTAGCTTCCCGCCCGCCAGCTCATAGACCTTTATACTGCCCACCCCGCCTACGGCCAGGTGCGCACCATCCGGACTGATCGCCAGCGAGATCGCGACATCTGCAGCCTGAAACGACACAATGGGCAGCTCCTGGTAGGTGGCCGTGTCCCACACGCTGACGCTGCCATCCACTCCTCCCCGGGCAAGGTAGGCGCCGTCCGGGCTGTAGGCAATAACGCTGGAACCTTCACCATTTGAATTTCCATAGCCTAAACTCAACCTGCCGCGCACGTGCGATGCCAGAAGGGCCTGGTGCAGCGCTTCTTCGGCTTCAGGCAGCACCTGTGAACCAGGGTTCAAGGACGTACCGCCGGGCGAAGTTGTCCCGATCGCTTGCAGGGCCAACAAGATACTGAGTTCGGGGTCATCGCCCAGGCGGCTAATAGCCGCCGCCGCCAGTTCGCGGGCAAAAGCGATCTGTTCGTTCTCCTTGGCAACGGCGGCTGACTGGCGTGCCTGCGTCCAGAGCAGCGAGGCCCAAACGGCCAGCAGCAGGGCGGCCACGAAGGCCCCGGCCAGATAATAAGCGCGCCTGCGCAGCTGGCTCGCCGCACGAGCCTGTTCTTCGGCGCGCCCGGCCTCCGCTTCCGCCAGCCGCTGTATGGCGTCCAGCTCGCGCTGGCGCTGCGCCTCACGCTCCGCCGCCTCGCGTTCGCTGTCGTCGATGGATTCCCCCAGGAACGCCTGCTCCAGGCCGTTCATCTCCGCTTCATGCGCCGCCGACCATTCGCGCGCCTGCGCCAGCCGCGCCCCGCGGTAAAGCATGCCCGGATCGCGCCCCGCCTGCTGCCATTCCTGGGCCGCCTCGGTAAGCTGGCGGTGCAGGCGCAGCTCTTCGCGGTCTTCTTCCAGCCAGCTGCGCAGGGTAGGCCATTCACGGATCAACGCCTCGTGGGCGACCTCGACCGTTTCCTCACCGGTCGTGACCAGGCGTGCATCAGCCAGCGCCCTGAGCACAGCGAATGTCGTTTCTGCTTCTTCCGGTTTCAAGATTAATTCACCGTAGGTGGCGCGGCGGCGTGTATAGGCCATGGAACGCTCGTCGCCCATTTCCGTCAGGCGTAGGAAGATGCGGCGGGCGATCACCTGCTGCTCGGGTGTGAACTGGTCGTTGAACACCGTCTCCGCGGTTTCGGCGATCGCCCCGCGCACCCCATTGCAGGCCGCGTAGCCGCTGAAAGTCATCGTGCGCCCGCGCCGCCGCTGCCATGTTTCATACAAAGCGTGGGAGAGCAAGGGCAGCGCGCCAGGCTCCTGCCCGGCGTCGTGCAGCAGCAGCTCCACCAGGCCCGGCTCAAATTCCCAGTGTCCGCGCCTGGCCGATTCCTCGATCATGCGCCGCAGCTCGTCCTCGCTCATCGCCCCTATGTACTGCTGGCTGGTCGCCAGCGCGCGGCGCAAGCCGCCATATGCGGCGCAGTGCGCGTAAAAATCGGCGCGTAAGGTGATCACCACCAGCACCGGTCCCCCCGCCTCGCCGGCCGCGGTCAGCAGATTGTCGACAAACGCCGCGCGCTCTGCCTCGGAGCGGCAGTGGGCAAACAATTCTTCAAACTGGTCCACAACCAGCACCAGGCAGCCGCCGTTTTGGGCCCCCAGGCTGCGATGCGCATGAAGCTGCAGGCTGCGCCGCTCCTGCGCCATGTCGTCGATCAGCGCCGCCGTGGCCGTTAACGACAGGCCGCCACAAGTCACTGCCTCCGCCAGGCTGTGCAGCGGATGTGCCGTGGGCGTGAGTAAATGAATCTCCCAGCTGGCTGAGCTTTCGTTCTGGCGCAGCGCGGGTACAAGGCCGGCACGAACCAGCGAGGATTTGCCGCTGCCCGAGGCGCCGACCACGGCCAGGAAGCGTACGTTATCGCCGGCGGCCAGGACCAGAAGTCTTTCGACTAGATCAGCCGTTGCGGCCTCGCGGCCCACGAACAAGCCAGCATCCGCCTCATCAAAGTAATTGAGTCCTTTGTAGGGGCATATCCCGGGGGCCGGCGCGTCTTCGCGGCGCACCAGGGCAGCCAGCTCCAGCAGGCGCGCCGTGACCTGCGAGTCGTTTCCCAGGCCAAGTGCCGGGATGAATCGCGCCTCGATCGTCGGTAGATCCGGCAGGCGCTGGTTCTGCTCCAGGCGGCTGATCTGCGTATCACTGTAGCCGGCCTCGAGCGCAAGCTCAAGCTGCGTCAGGCCGGACCGCCGCCGCAGAAAGCGCAGCAGATCGCCGAAGGTCGTGAATTTAGCCAGTGTTGTGGGCGAAAGAGCTGCCGTCAACTGTCCTCGATAACAGAAGCGCCAATATCGTGACCTATGCGCTCTTATTTTACTATTATATACGACAACAGCCGTTTTGTATTTTTTTGGGGAATTCTGTCAAGAAATATCTGGTCTGGCAGGTTGCGCGGCCCCCACATATTTATGCAGTCCGCCGGTGTGCCGAGGAGCAAATCCGGCCAAGGTCCGCGCGGGAAGGAGCCATGCGCCATCCCGGCCGGGATGGCGCACGGCCGTGAATTTAGGGAATAACTTGTAGTGAAGTGACCGGTGCAGCCATGTCCAGGTAGCTCGAGCCGACCCAGAATTCCTCACCGCTGGCCGGATTCGGATTATGCAGCTGCACCCAGGTGTAGCTGGAATCGGTGTAGCCGCTCAAGAACACCTGGTCACATTTCTCCAGCACATCGAGCACCTCATACCCGGTGCCGGGCCCTGAGCGCACGTTCAGGTAATTGGCAGTGACCACGGCCAGCATGCCATCGGGCGCCGGGCATTCCGGTATGGTGCCAATTGGCACCTCAGGCGCAATGGGCTCCGACGGTTCCTGCGGTATGGTGCCAATCGGCACTTCAGGCGCCACGGGCTGCTCAAGCGCGTAGCTGAAGTGGATGGACGCATCGCGCGTATTGTCGAAGTACTCAACCCGCACTGGCAGCGGGCCGCCACCATGCACGTAGCTGAAGGTGTCGCTGCTCCCCGTGGCGCCGGTCCAGCGATCATAGGCGAGCTGGCCGTTCATGTAGACGCGCACGCCATCATCGGCAAAGACGGAGATAAGATAGGTACCTGCGGGCACGTTGAGCGTGCGCGTCCAGCGCGCCGACCAATAATCCTCGTTTACCACGCCCGGCTGGGGGGAATCGGTGCCCCAGTTCTGGTTCAAATAACGATCGTCGCGCACCAGTACAGGCGCGCCGGAGAGCGCAGTATTGTTGAAGTACTCGCCTTTCCAGTTAGGATAGAAGTTACCGCCGCTGGCCAATTCATAGGAGAAGATAGCCGTCGCCAGGCCCGTGCCCTCGAAATATTCGACCATAAGCTCGTGCGCGCCTGGGCTGACATAAATGTCGCGCGTCATCGTGTGTTCCTCGCTCGGAAAAACCGAGTCAAGGATGCGCACGCCATCCAGGTAGACACGCATGCTGTCATCCATCGTCGCCGTGAAGCGGTAGGTGCCGCCCCCGAAATTATCCGTCTTGGTCCAGCGCGCCGAGAAGTAATCGCTCGGGATGCGCGAGCTGGGCGAGCCTGCACCCCAGCGATGATTAATTGCCCCCTCGCTGGTAGAAAAGGTTGGGTTTGCGCCCGACAAGGCCGTGTTGTTGTAATATTGAGCCAGCCACTCACCTGAAGTCTGCGCACCGGCGCTGCCGCTGCCGGCCATCAGGGCTACCAGGGCCACGAGCAGGGCCGCTGCCAGCAAATACCTAAAATCCACTCTGTTACTCATTACTAAGCTCCTTTAGCTTTCTGGCGGTCAGGATGACCAAATAGGCTCGCCTTGGAAAACTGCGAGGCGATTCCCGTAGTATAGTCAACTATTGGCCATGGCGCGCAGCTGAGGCGCCTGTGGGACCAGTTTCCATCTCGCCTCTCAGCTAAATTTCATCTTTTGCCGCCGTTACTGCCCGCGCACCAGCGGCAGCAAGACACGGTTTCCATCATTGATTATTTCTTCAGTGTACTCGTACGCCCCGGCGTCGCAGGCGCCGTCGTCACGCGGCACGCGGCGCTGGTCGAACTCCTCGCAGTCGGCCGTTAACCCGGCGTCACGCGCATCGCTGTCCGCGCCAATCGCCATCGTCCATGTCTGCCCACCGTTGTCGGCCAAGGGCTGCAGCGCCAGGTTATCCGCCATAACCGCGCCGTCGCAGCTGCTGTCGTCGCTGAGGGTGCCCGCCGTGGCCGTGATCACGCCCTGGCCCGCGGGCTGACAGTTGGCGGCGCCGTTCTCGGCCAGCAGCGCATTCTTGAGCACCACGGTCCCCAGATCAACCACGATGCCGCGCTCGAATTCCGCTTCAGAGACGCCATTGCCGGCCAGGGTCGTGTGTATAAGCTGCAAAACGGCCGTCGTGTCGGGGCTGTTTTGGAAAATAGCCGGACGGACGCTGGTGCCGCCGGTTGGGTTGGGGATGAAGTTGCCCGTGATCGTGCTGTTGCGCGCGGTGATGCTCCCCTGGTTAAAAATCGCGGCGGCGGACATCGTCGTACGCGCCACGCTGTTGCCGCTGATCGTGCTGCCGGCGATCGTGACCTCGCTGGCCTTAAGATTGTAAATGGCGCCGGCGTACTGGTCCGCGTGGTTATCGCTGATCGTGCTCTCGCCGACAGTCAGGTTGCCGCGGTTCATGATCGCCCCGCCATCGGCCGCCGTGCTGCCGCTGATCAGGCTGCGGCTGACGTTCAGGGTGCCGCGGTTGAAAAGCGCCCCGCCAAAGCTGCCGCTGCTGTTAAGCAGGTCGCTGTTGGTGACCGCGGCCGAACCTGTCTCGCTGTTATACAGCGCGCCGCCCGCGTGGAGGTAAGGCAGTGTACCGCCTTCAAAGGGGTACGTTTTATTGCCGTCCAGCGAGGAATCCTTGAGAATCAGCGAGCCGGCATTATAAACGCCGCCGCCGCCGCCGCCTTCATTGTTTTGCAGCACGGCGCCGGTGAGGACGGCCGCGCCCGTATTATAAATAGCGCCGCCGTTGTCGCCGTTACTGTCGCTGATGGCAATATTGGTGGCGACCAAATTGCCACTGTTGGCGATCGTGCCGCCGCTGTTGCCGTCGCCGAAGGTGAAATTGCCGCTGAAGACGGTGTCGTTCAAGATTAGCACGCCCTCATTATTGATGGCGCCGCCCTTGTAATGGTCGGAAACATGCAGGTAAGCGGCTCCTTTGTTCTCCTCAAACAGCCCATCTTGAATAGACAAAATGCCCTCATTATGGATCGCGCCGCCGTCATACCAGGCGTAGCCGTTCTTGAAACCAACGTCTTCCAGCGTCACCTCGACCCGCGGCTTGATGTTGAGAAACCCACCCTTGCCGCCGCTGCCAAGCTTGTAATTATTGCGCCTTACGGTCAGGTTGCGCAGCGTGGTATGCCGCCCCAGGTTCAGGAAGCGCATAGCCGTGTCTTCAACGAGCAGCGTGCTCTCTTCCCTGCCCGCGCCTTCGAAAATCAGGCCGCGACTCGGCGAACCCTCAAATACGAGGTCATGTTCATAAGGGCCGAGGGAGATGATGTCGCAGCTGTCATAGGCGTTATCAATAGCGCGGTACAGCGGGTCCGACGCATCGCAGGTAACGGCGAAGCCGTCTGTGAGCGCCGCGATCTCCTCGTCGTCCAGGGCATGGTCATAAATGCGCACGTCGCTGACCAGGCCCACAAAGTAATCATTGGCTTCGGCAGGGTCCCAGTCACGACCGATGGTCCACGGTTTGCCGCCGCTGACGTCGCCCATCGCTTTATCCAGCTTATAGGTCCACTGCGGCACGCCGTTGTGGTACATATCCACGGTCGTGCCGGCGCTGCCGCCGCGCCCGACCAGCAGCACGTGGTACCATTCGCTGTCGCGCACGATGCTGAGCTGCTCCAGGCTGTCGCGGATGTTCAGGGCATAGGTGTCTTCATAGAGCCCGAACAGGAACTGGTTTTGCCCGTCGGCCGTGTGTTTGCCGAGAATATTGTGGCGGCCAAAGCCGTCATCGGGCTTGATCCAGGCGGCGATGGTGAAATTATTTTCGATGTCAAAGGCCGCCGTATCGATATAGCCCGTGCCGTTCAGGTACACGGCATAGGCGCCCGCGCCGGGCACCGGCGGCCTATCGGTCGACCAGCTCGCGCCGCCGCCCAAAAGACCGTTATAGCCGTTGCCGGAGCTGTCCAAAACGGTTAGCCCCGTCCCTTCATCCAGCTTCCAGTGGGCAATGAGCCCATCCTCCGCCGGCGCAGCCATCGCCGCCGGTACAAACAGGGATAATACCAGGAAAACAAACAAGAAATAACGCACATCCAACTCCGAGAACAGTAATTAATGGGCAACAGGCGATGGTGAAGCGCTAACTGGCACGCGCCCTCACAACCGCGCCATTATACAATATCATATTATAAGCGGCGGATCAAGCCTGTACGTGGCAGGTGGCAGGTGGCAAGGAGCGCTGCGGCCATGGAGGCAGCCTACACGCGCTACATGGCCAGTGCGGAAATTCAGGCCCTTGAGCAGGAATCGCAGGAGATCGTCGAAAGCGCGCGCATCGAACTCTACACGCTGCTTTAGCCGCGCCTACGCCCAACAGGATACCGCGAACCGGGATTTGGTGACTGCTAGCTGCCTACTGTTTCTACCCACGCCGTCACCGGCGCTTCTTTGCCCTTCAGCTTCAACGTGCGCTGCTCCATCGCCTGCGGCTGCAGGTCCGCCGCCTGCAGGGCGGGCAGGCTGATGACGATTTCCCCCGTACGCGCCTGGCCTGCCAGGCGCGAACCTACGTTCACGTTATCGCCCAAGACGGTGATATTCAGGTTCTTGCCCGGCTCGCCCACCGCGCCCACAAAGGCTTGGCCGGTATGCACGCCAGCGCCGACCGGCACCCAGGGCCCTTCGCTGCTCCCGTGGCCCGTTTCGGACAGGATGTCGCGCGCCGCGTCAACAGCCGCTCTTGCGTGGTTGCCGTCTTTTGCGAACGCCGGTGGGAAGAAGGAGACGACCTCGTCGCCCACGAGCTTCTCCACCAGCCCGCCATACCTGTAGACCGCGTTGGTCGCGACCTGGTAGAAGCGATCGATCAGGCGGCTGTAGCTGGTGGCGTCCATGCTTTCCGCCAGAGGGGTTGAGTCCCGAATGTCAACGAAGAGCAGCGACACTTCAATCTCCACCCCACCGGGAAACGACTCGGCGAAGCGTTCGCAGACGTTGCATAGATGCGGGTTCATCGTCGACCGCTCCAGGTGCATCAGGGTGCGCACGAGCGCCCCACCAAGACCCTCGAAAGGGTAATAGCAGATCTGGCAGCGTGGGTCCGACGGCAGCACGCGCGCCAACGGCCGTAGAAAGGAACGCTCATACCAGGGCAGCGAAAACCCCTCCGGAGGCGGCGCGCCGGTCATGTAGCTGCGCCACACCTGGGCCACATACTCGTCTCGCTCCATTTCACTGTTCATGCGAACACCTCGCTGGCCTGCACAATATTCATATTATACGCGAAGAACAGCTAACCGTTAACAGTCAATAGTCAGAAGAAATGATTTGGGCACCGAGATCGCAGAGCGGCACAGAGAACAGGGTGAAGACACGTGTGTTGCCTATTGGCTACTGTCCGCGGGCTTCCGCGTCTCTCCGCGCTCGTCCGCATCCCATTGATCAGTAAATAATGATCATTGGCTGTTTTGTAGCCAGCCGGTAACAAAAAGGGCGCCCGGTACCAGGCGCCCCTTGAAGCTGCTTCTCAACCGGCTCACCGCCAAGGAGCTGAGCCTTCCGGGACGTTACGGCTGGAAGATCGTGATCTCCGTGCCGTCACTGTCGCCGTCCGGGTCAGTATTTGCCCCGCTATCATACGTCGCTCCGATCGCGCCCAGGTCATTCACCCTAAAGGTGACTGCTGCCGCGTTGCGGATATTCTTCAGCGTGATCGCGCATTGGCCGTTCCCGCCGGTCGTGCATGATCCGGACGTGGACCCGTCCCATACGCCGCTCACCGTCGCCTCGCCGTACGCAGCGTCATTAGCGTCATGCACGGTAATCGTCACCGTAGCATCCCAGCGGCCGCCTTTTCCTGCTGCCGAAGAGCCGTCCAGGTCGACCACGTGCAGG
>JBJYWX010000013.1:8303-10499 GCA_046259695.1 Promineifilaceae bacterium (SeqCode)
ATCACCAGCGCGTACGGCTGCGGGCCGTTCGCCACATTGTAACCGCTCACCGTCACCGTCCAGTCGCCGGCGGCGGCATTTTGTACAAAGACATTTTCCACGTTATTGGTGCGGTCGGCGCTGCCGCCGGTTGCTGACCAGCCGCCGCTGAACACGTTGCCATGGTAGGTCGCGCCGCCCGGACCGCTCACGGTCAGATCGAGATCGTTTACCAGGTTCTTGGATGCCGCTTCCGTTGACGGGTAATCGCTCCAGACCAGGGTCACCTTAAAGGGCGCGCCGCCGGGCACGGTGTAGGCCGTGCTGCTGCTGCCGCCGGTGGCCACGCCGGTCCCGCTGTCGCTAAAGAGGCGCGTACCGTCCGTTGCCGCGGCCACGTTCACCCGGCCCCAGCCCTCGTGGATATTGGGGATTGGAAAGTCATTATCGTTTATGCCGTCGTTGTTCTCGTCCAGCATATCAACGGCGGAGTTAATCAACGTCGCTTTGATCAACGCCGCGCTGGCGTCGTGGCCTTTCGCCTTGGTGTAATAGTCGCGTACCACGGCCGCGCCGCCGGCAACGATGGGGTTGGCCATTGACGTGCCGCCCATGTACTTGTAGGCATTGTTGATCGGCATGCCCCAGCCGTCCCATTGGTAAGCATTGTTCTGCGGGTTCACCGGATCGCCGTCATACCCTTCCTGGTACAGGCCGGAGTAGCCGGAAAGGATCCAGGTGCCGGGCGCGACCACGTCGGGCTTGATCCGGCCGTCGTCGGTAGGCCCGCGGCTGGAGAAGGGCGCCATCTGCTCCTGGTTGCCCGCGGTCACATCGCTCTTCAGCGGCTCCGCGCTGAAGCCCCAGCGCGCGCCGGCCGTGCCCAGCCAGTTAAGGCCGCCCATGCTGCTGCAGGTCTGGCCCGTCTGGTAGGCGTCGAGCGAGGTATAGCTCAGTCCGGTATCGCATGGCCAGTTATCGGCGCGCACGTTTTCGCTGGCGCCGACGGTGATCACGTTCTTTGCCGTCGCCGGCGAACCGATCGAGTCGGCGTCTACCACGCCGTTAGCATTGTTGTCCACGCCCTCATTACCGGCGGAAAACGTGATCGTCATATCGCGGTGGCCGAAGACGAAACTGTCCGTGTTCGCGCTGTCGAGGCTGTAAACACCGGCCTGCGCCGAGCCCCAGGAGTTGGAGTGGACGCGCGCGCCGGCAGTGTACGCCTGGCCAAACAGGTCATTCAGATCGTCCGGCAGCCCGGTCAAGAAATAGCCCGACGACGGCCAGCCGCCAAAGAGCTGGCAGTAGTTAGAAATATGGGCATAATTTTCCGTCGACTGGAAGACGAGGTGCGCCGCCGGCGCCCCGCCCTTGCCCAGACCACCGGTGCCGCCGTCGCTGAGGATGGAGCCGGCCACATGCGTGCCGTGCCCGCTGTCAACGTCAATGGAACCGTCGTCCGTGATTGATTGAAAACAGATATTTGTCGTGCCGGGCCAGTTGTAGATGGCGGTTATGCGGCTGCTGGGAATATCGGGGTGCGCGCCGGACGCGGTGCCATTGCCCAGCCCGGTGTCGGCCACGGCCACGGTCACGGTCGAGCCGTCGTAACCGGCGGCGTTGGCCACGTTCGTGCCCAGGATAATGCCCGCGCCGCTGTCATTGTGCTTCTGCGGCAGGACGTAAGGCTCCATCCAGGCCACGTCGAGCACCTGGGCGATTTCGGCCACCTGGCCGGCTTCGGCCGCAACATAAATCAAATTGTCGCTGCGCCCCAGCACCGTGGCCCCGGTACGCGCGATCGCCGCGCGCGCCAGGCCGGCGTCCGCGCCCTGTTCCACGGACACCCGCAGCAGGTTGGACCCGTCCAGTTTCACGTCGGGACTGATCTTATAGGCAGGTTGGAAAAGGCCGACCCAGGCCACATCCGGGAGCTGCGCCACGCGCGCCGCCTGCGCCGGGTTCATCCTGGCCTTGAAAGCGAAATCAGGAATATATCCCAGCAGGTCCGCCCCCGCGCCGGCCGCCTGAGCCTTCCACGCTTCTTGCACCGGCCCGCTGAACTGCACGATGTAATAGCCATTCGCGCCCTGGGCGTAGCCGGAAATGGCCAGCCCCGGCGGGATATTCGGTAGATCGCCGGCAGCGGGCACGAAGGTGGCCGCCTGCAGGCGAATCGGGGCCGCGCCGGGCTGTGCGGCCAGTCCCAGGACG
>JBJYWX010000014.1:0-4456 GCA_046259695.1 Promineifilaceae bacterium (SeqCode)
GCATATGCAGGTGGAGACGATACCAACAGGGTCGTTGTCGCTGGATATCGCGTTGGGAGTGGGCGGCGTGCCGCGCGGCCGGGTGGTCGAGATCTACGGGCCGGAGTCGTCGGGGAAAACAACCTTATGCCAGCACATCATCGCCGAAGCGCAGCGCATGGGCGGGTTGTGCGCGTTTATCGACATGGAGCATGCATTGGACCCGGTGTACGCGGCGCGGTGCGGGGTGGATGTAAACAACCTGTACGTATCGCAGCCGGACACGGGGGAGCAGGCGCTGGAGATTGCGGAAGCGTTAATCCGGTCGGGGACGATGGACGTCGTGGTGGTGGACTCGGTGGCGGCGTTGGTACCGCGGGCGGAGATCGAGGGGGAGATGGGCGACTCGCACATGGGGTTGCAGGCGCGGTTGATGTCCCAGGCGTTGCGGAAGTTATCGGGGGTAATCAAGCAGACGAACACGGTGGTGATCTTTACGAACCAGTTGAGGCAGAAGATCGGGGTGATGTTTGGGAACCCGGAGACGACGAGTGGGGGGAACGCGCTGAAGTTCTACGCGTCGGTGAGGTTAGACATCCGGCGGGTGCAGGCGCTGAAGGCGGGGGGAGAAGTAATCGGGAACCGGACCAGGGTGAAGGTAAAGAAGAACAAGGTAGCGCCGCCGTTCACGGAGTGCGAGTTTGACATCATGTACAACGAAGGCATTTCGCTGACGGGGGACGTGCTGGACCTGGCAGTGGAGTATGGGCTAGTAGACAAACGTGGGGCATATTTCCGGTATGGTGAGACGTTGATCGGCCAGGGTCGCGAGAATGCGAAGATATTCCTTTTTGAGAATCCGGAACTGCTGGATGAGCTGGAGTATCTGATCCGGCGGGAAGTGGGACTTCCGGGTTTAGAACCCGCGATTGAATCTGGAGAGTTGGAGGAAGCATAGCGCCTAGAGGTGCTTAGTTTCCGGTAAAGAGAATTATTTATTGGGCCGCGCTATCGTCATGGTGCGGCCCTTTTACTTTATTAGCGGTGGTTGAACAGGTGCATTGCAGGTTCGACACGCTTTTGGTTGATTGCTATGCTATAATGCTGAATTTGGCACGTGCCTGTCCGGCAATCCAGGCCGGCAATTCGGCTACGGGCAATAGATTCGGAAGATAGTTGAGGAACGACCTATGAATTTGCAGCCTTTGTCGCCCTACCTGGCGATTATTGAAATTATTCTGGCCATTGTACTTACGGTTATGGTGCTTATGCAGACGAAGGGCTCCGATCTTGGAGGCTTCCTAGGCGGTACCGGGGACTCCAGTGGGACGTTTCGCACGCGCCGTGGTGTCGAAGCCACTTTGCACCGTTTAACCATTCTGGTCGCAGTGTTGTTCTTCCTAAACACACTGCTGGCATTCCTCGCCTGGGGTTAAGAACAGACACCTGACAAGACCGTAATTACAGTGTGTGCCGCGGCCGCTGCGTTGACCTTTAGCTAGGGAGAGGGCCCGGGAGCACTCCATTAGCCATGAAACCAAATATGCGCTGGCAACTCCTTTTTGCCTTTACTGGCTTTGGGTTGGTGCTCGCGCTGCTTTCGTACCATATTCAGTACGAGAGCCGCTTGTGTACGGAGCGCTTTGCCACGTCGGGCGGCGTATTCACAGAAGGCGTATTGGGCGCACCGCTCCATATCAACCCCCTGCTTGCGGGCAATAACCCAGTCGATCGCCAGCTAGTTGATCTTATATTTGACGGCCTGACGACCTATGAAGATGGGGAGCTGGTGCCTGCTTTGGCCGAATCGTGGTCTATTAGTGAGGACGGCCGGACGGTGCGCTTCAAGCTGCGCGATGATGTCACCTGGCATGATGGGCAGCCATTCACGGCCGAGGACGTTGCCTATACCTATAGTTTAATCCAGGACGAAGCCTTTACCGGTGATGGCGCCCTGCAGCGTCTCTGGGAATCAGTCGTGATCCGTGTTGTAAGTCCACAAGAAATTGAATTTGAACTGCGCGAGCCGTATGCGGGCTTCCTCGAAGCGACGACAATGGGCATACTGCCCGCGCACCTATTGGAAAATGTGGCGGCAGAGGCGCTTGCTGAAGCCCCCTTCAACCGCTCGCCGGTGGGCACCGGCCCATTTCAGGTGGAACCAGGCCAGGACTGGGAGGCCAGCGGACAGCTGCTGCTCACGCCTTTCGCTGCTGCCTGGCCGCAGGGTGTGCGAATTGGCAGCCTAGGTTTCTACTTTTTCCAGTCGCGAGAAGCGCTCTTAGAAGCGTACCGTCAAGGTGCCATTCAGGCGATTAACGATGTAACGCCGATAATGCTGCCGCAAGTAATACAGTTGCCCGATGTTCGCCTGTTTTCAGCACCAGCCTCACGATACAGCACGCTGCTCTTTAATACATCGCCAGATGCTTCTACGGCGACACAAAGCCGGGAGGTGCGCAAGGCGCTGGCTCTCGCGCTCGATCGCGAACTGATCGTTGATGAGGCGTTGTCGGGACAAGGTATCGTTCAGACCGGACCCTATTTGCCATCCTCGTGGGCTTACCAGCCGGCGGCGCTAACTATCGCGGCCGGGAATCCTGTGTCAGCGACGCTTGGTCTGGAGGCAGCCGGGTGGATAGTGCCCGAGGGTTCTGACGTGCGCGAAAACGGGGGCGAACGCTTGATTCTCCGTTTTCTCGTTTACGACACGCCGACGAACCGGGCGCTGGCCGCGGCGGTTGAAACGGAGCTGGAGCAGGCAGGCGCCGCGCCTCTGCTTTCTTTATTCTCCGATTGGCGTGATTATCGCCGCGCGCTGGCGGATGGGGAATTCGACCTGGCGCTGGTGGATGTGGACGCCCCGGGCGATCCCGATCTCTATGATTTCTGGAGCCAGGAAGCGATTATACGTGGACAAAATTATGCCGGTTGGAACAGGCGGCGGGCGAGCGAAGCCCTGGAAGACGGCCGCCGCGCCTGGACTGTCGCGGAACGTAAGCCGTTTTACGAAGCGTTTCTGCGTTTGTATTCGGAAGACCTGCCTGAAGTGACCTTGTTCCAGCACATTTACACCTACGCCGTACGAGATTCGATCGAAGGTGTAGAAATAGGCCGCATTGATGATACGCGCGACCGTTACGCGTCGCTAGCTAGCTGGATTGTGGCTTATGAGAATCTGGCCGTATTATGTCCCGAGGACAGAACTTGACCCGTCGCAACGTTGAATGCTGTCTATGCATTTGGTTCATGGCAGGTGCAAGTCTGGTATAATCCAAGGCGATTTAAGATTCACTTTATGGTGATGGCCAAGAGAAAATCGGCCGTCCCAAATGTCATCATGAGGAAATAGAAATGATCGGTAGCCTAGGTTGGCCGGAACTCCTTTTAATCCTTCTTGTGGTTTTGCTTGTGTTTGGCGTGGGCCGGATAAGTAAGGTCGGTAGTGAACTGGGCAAAGGCATCAGCGCTTTCCGCGAGGGCGTTCGCGAAGGGCAAGAGAGCTTTGACGACAAGACCAAAGAAGTAGAAGAAAAGAAGACCGACGAGTAAATGGAGAGTTTCTTCGGTATTGGACTACCGGAGCTAGTCCTCATACTGCTTATCGCGGGCATTGTAATGGGTCCGGAGAGAATCAGCGTTGCGGCACGCTGGCTGGGCCGGACGACGACTCAACTCCAGGCAATTTCGCGTGGTTTCATTAACCAACTCAACGCGGAAATTGACGGTATGCAAAATACAGATGAAATCCGCGGTACGCTGCAGGATATGCAGGACCTGCGCAAACAGTTGGATGACCTCAAACAGGAATTAATGTCGGTGACCAACGGCGCGGTGCGCGACGGCCAGAAAGTCTTTAAGCAGACAGAGGAAGAGCTGAAACGCACTATTGCGCCGCCTATCACTCTCGAACAAGCGTCAAAATCAGCGCCACCTGTTGTGGATGTTCTTTCATCTGAAGAGCTGCCGCAGCGCATCGAAGTGCCCGACGATCCTGAGTCATGAGTAAGGCAGACGGGGCTGATGATTTCGGCCCTAACATGAGTTTGCTGGAGCATCTCAACGAGCTCCGCAAACGGCTGGTCTGGGTCGCCGCGGCCGTTGTACTTTGCACCATCCTCAGCTTCATCTTTGCCGAACAAATCCTCAATTTCTTACTGGTGCCTTACGCACAGGCAACAGGCGCCAACGCGAGCGCCACCTTGCAGACGCTGCGCCCGACAGAAGGCATAGAAACGTATTTCAAGGTATCCTTGCTGCTCGGCGTGTCAGTGGCCATGCCTATTATTCTTGTCCAGTTCTGGCTTTTTATCTCGCCAGGGCTGACTCCCAGCGAGCGGCGATACATCTATATTTTTGTGCCGAGTGCGCTGGTCCTCTTTCTCTTGGGTATGGCCTTTGCCTGGTTTGTGCTGGCACCAGCAGCGATCTTCTTCCTGGCCAATTTTATGCCGGAGATATTTACGACTGACTGGAC
>JBJYWX010000015.1:0-4360 GCA_046259695.1 Promineifilaceae bacterium (SeqCode)
GGGCCAGGCGGCGGCGGGCGTGGGGCACGGCCGTTTCGTAGTCGCCGCGGTCGCTCAGCGTTTCGACGAGCCTGTCCAGCGCTGTGACCAGCGACCGGCGCAGGCTCTCGCTCCGAAAATACTGCCACTCGTCGTACGCAGGGCAGTCGGGCAGGGTGAAGCCGGCCAGGAAATCGTCGCGGTAGAGGGCCACTGCCTGGGAAAGGTTCTGGGGTTCGCGATCATCATTGGCCAGCGCGTTGTGGAACTCGGCCGTGTCCAGCCGGCAGCCGGGCTGCAGGGCGATGGTCTCGCGACCGGAGTCGATCCAGCCGGCGCCCAGCGTCTGTTTGATCTCAGAGAGGCGGTTGCGCAGGGCGCGGCGAGCGCGGCGCTGGTCGGATTCGGGCCAGAGCAGGGTGGCCAGGAAATCGCGGGTATGCGGTTCGGCCGTGGCGGCGAGGTAGATGAGCAGGGCCAGCGCTTTGCGCGGCCTGACCTCGACATATTCGTCATCCAGCTTAACCCGGGGTGGGCCAAGTAAATAGAGATTCAACTCTGCCATGAGCCAACTCAAAGGTGCCAGGCACTTTGGAGGACGATTTCTTGACAAAGACGATAGCAAAAGTGCCTGGCACCTGCTACCTGCAGTTGATCGGGAAGCGGTATCGATTCAGTGTAAAGAGTTGGCTGGACCTGCGTCAACTTTGTGAAAAATCGTACAAATGAAGAGGAGCAGCAATAGGTGGCGGATGTACGAGGATAGGTTGATAAATGCTGAATGAAGCATCTGAAGTGGTCGATATAGGCATCACAGCCATTTTGCGCATTATGCAATACGCAGGCTACTAAAACTAGAGCAAATCCGGCAGCCAGGTAAACCATGCACCGGCCGCGTCCTTAATCACGAAGGTCTCACCCCGGGCGCGTGCAGTCTCTATTTCCTCTGGAGTTAGCGACATTGCCACGGATTCAATCGGCCTTGCGATAACATCTTCAAACCAGCGCGATTCCGCAAAATAGGGCACTGTTTGCATCAAGGCGTGAAGTTCCAGGGCCTGTTCAACCCGTCCCAACGACGCCAGGAGCAAGGCTACTCCGGGCAAAGTATGAATTACAGGCATGTGCGCCTTGAAATCGACGCTAATCTGTAGAGCTTCCAGAAAGTGTGCCGCCGCTTGTGCTTGATTATCAAGTTTGATTGCTGCGATCCCCAAAACAGACAATGCTATCCCTAAGTCGTCTTTTCTATCAATGCCCCTGAGCCTATCGATGCTTTCGCGCAGAAAATACTGCGCCCGATCATAGCGTTTTTGAGCCAATGCCGCTGCACCCGATATTAACAAACCAAGCGCAATACCGCGTTCCACACCTTCATCCTGGTAGTGGCTGTCTGAATAGTGGAGTTTTGTTGCCCGGTAGTAGTTGCCAAGATGGAGCTGCACCAATTCATAAATTTGTTCGGCACGAAAGCCTCTTTCAGCGCTTATTTCACCATATAGAAGTTTGCTTCGCTCAAGAATTTGCTTGCTGTCGATGAACCTACCAGCAAAACAAAGCGCAAGGCCTAGATTGAGAAGACTTTCGGCCACACCGAACGGGTAGCTTAGATCCTGATAAATAGCCAGGCTTTCATTGTTCAACTTTTCGGCTTCATCGACCTCTCCCTGATAGGTGGCGATGAGGCCTAACCAATAGAGGTTAGTAGCCGTCTCCCTTAAGTTGTTGGTCTCTCGGCATATCCTCAATGAATGCTCAAAATTAGACTTAGCCTCAGCGAACAATCCCATGCCCCACAACCAGCTGCCTTGCAAGATCAATACATTGGCTTCTCCCCATTTGTCAACATTTGCTGAGAACAACTCCCTGCTCTCCTGAAACATTCGCCATGCCTGTTCGTAGTCGCCGTGATCATTCGTAATTTTTCCAAGCTTTAGCAGTACAAAAGCACGGGCAGGGCGGAGATCGACGCCTGATTGGCCAGCCTCCGATAGCAGCGCTTCGCATCGATACAATATTTCTGAGGCGCGGGAAAGATCGCCGAGCGATTGCAGAAATGCGGCCTGCCAGGCCAGCGTCTTGACCAATATCAGAGCCATCTTATCAGCTGGGAATGAGATCTGGTTTTCGCGATCTGCGAGCAATTCGACAGCTCTTCGGAACGCATCTTCTCCTGCACTGAATCGTCCATCCCAATCATAGAATTGTCCAAGGCCTTCTGAAGCCCGGTCTATGCCTGCCAAATCTTGCGTCAGAATGGCATAGTCCCATGCATTTCGAATGTTATCGCTGTCTGCTCTTAATTCGGCCAACGCCTGCGCCTGACGGCCGCCCTTTAGATCAGCCTCGCGTTCAGCAAGGAACGAAGTGAAATATGCCAGGTGACGCCTGCGCACAGCGCTCGCAGCCACCTGGCCCTCGTCCAGAAATTCCTCGGCATACTGGCGCAGCAGTTCGTGAATTTCATATCGCCCACTATTCGTGCGCCTCAGAAGGGCACTACCAACCAACGAGGACAACACTGGCAGCGTGGCACCCGTTACCTTCTGCGCCGCCTCGCGCGTACAACCGCCACGGAAAATGGACAGCTTCTGCAAGACGTCTTGTTCTTGCGGCGAGAGGCGCTGCCAGGTCTGTTCGAAGATGACGCGCAAACTGCGGTGGCGATCGGGTACGTTTTGCAGAGGCGTGGACAGAAAGTCGAGGCTACGCTCGATCTCGGCGGCGATTTCGCGGGGACTTAAGACCTTGATCCAGGGCGCGGCCAGCTCCAGGCCGAGGGGCATGCCTTCGACGAGGCGGCAGATTTGTATGATATCGTTTATGTCAACGGCCGTGGGGGAGAAGTTGGCGGTTACCTGGCGGGCGCGCTGGGTGAAGAGTTCGACGGCGCTGTAGGAACTTAAGACCTCGGAGGTCTCGGATATCGAATTAGTGTTGGCAACTGGTTCAAAGACCTCCGAGGTCTTGACAGGTGATTTACTGTCGGAAGCGAGTTCGAAAACCTCCGAGGTCTGGCTGCCGTTTGATGGAAAGGGCAATCCCCGCACTTCATAGACCCACTCCTCCTGTAAGTTCAGTCGTTCGCGCGAGGTGGCCAGGAGTGTGACCCCCGGCGCGTGGGCGAGAAGCTCCGACAGCAGGCCGGCGCCACCCTGTAGATGTTCAAAATTGTCGATTACCAGGAGCATTTGTTTACGACTCAGAAAGTCCAGCAGTTGGTCCCTGGGTTCCGCGCTGCCGTAGAAGGTGAAGCGCAGCGATTCGGCGATGGTGGGGACGATGTCGTCTACTTCACTGATAGGGGCAAGGGAGACGAAGAAGGCGCCGTCGGGAAAGGCATCGAGAACGTCTGCAGCCGCGGCCAAAGCAAGGCGCGTTTTGCCGATGCCGCCGGGGCCGGCCAGGTTCAGAAGG
This sequence comes from Promineifilaceae bacterium (SeqCode), assembly GCA_046259695.1. GTDB lineage: Bacteria > Chloroflexota > Anaerolineae > Promineifilales > Promineifilaceae > JAACFF01. The sequence goes on from JBJYWX010000015.1 coordinate 3,397, forward strand.
CGGCAGCCCACCTCGTCCCGCAGCAGACGCGCGATTTCGGCCAGTTCGGCTTCACGGCCGATAAATGATGTAGTCTGCGCCGGCAAGTTGTGGCGCTGGCGGGCCAAGCGCACAAACGATTCGGTCTGAATTTCGTGGTAGAGTGCTGTTGTTTCCTCCTGCGGCTCTACGCCAAGTTCCTCTGCGAGCGCCTGACGGCAGAGGTCGTACTGGCGCAAGGCGGCCGACTGCCGGCCGGACTGGGCGTAGAGGCGCATCAGTCGGCGGCAGGCGGGTTCGTGCAGGGGGTCGAGGGCGAGGCGGCGGCGGGCGTGGGGAACGGCCGTTTCGTAGTCGCCGCGGTCGCTGAGCGTTTCGACCAGCCTCTCTAATGCCGCGGCCAGATCCTGGCGCAGGCTCTCGCTCTGGAAATAGTGCCACTCGTCGTATTCGGGACAGTCGGGCAGGGTGAAGCCGGACAGGAAATCGTCGCGGTAGAGGGTTACGGCTTCGAGCAGGCTTTCGGGAGAGGCGTGCTCGCCGGCCGAGAGGCGCTGGAAATCGGCCGTGTCCAGCCGGCAGCCGGGCCGCAGTGTGATGGTCTCGTGGCCGGCATCGATCCAGCCTTCGCCGAGGGCCTGCCTGAGTTCGGAAAGGCGGTTGCTCAGAGCACGGCGGGCGAGGCGCTGGTCTGATTCGGGCCAGAGGAGGGTGGCCAGGAAATCGCGGGTATGCGGCTCGGCTGTGACGGCAAGGTAGATGAGCAGGGCCAGGGCCTTGCGCGGCCTGACTTCGATGGCGGCGCCATCAAGCTCGACTCGGGGTGAGCCAAGTAGGTAAAGGTTTAATTCGGCCATGGGCCTTCTCGAAGCTAGCCGGGAGCAGCTACTGAGTCTTGCAAAAATAGCTAAACTGCGGTCTGATTGACCACATGAGAAAGGATAAATCGACCAATTGGAAAACAGAACGCCGCAAGCGAGCCTGG
>JBJYWX010000016.1:0-4253 GCA_046259695.1 Promineifilaceae bacterium (SeqCode)
CTTAATGAGGTCACGCTCTTGCCGCAGCCGGATTCGCCGACGAGACCCAGTACCTCACCCCGTTTGACTGTGAGGCTGACATCATCGACAGCCTTGACGGCACCGGACTCGGTAAAAAACTGTGTCTTGAGATTCCTGATCTCGAGTATGTTAGCGTTAGACTCTGCCACGAAATGTTCCTTTGTTCTAACCAGCCTGCAGCGAGCGCCGGAATCGCATTGCACGCACTATATCGCTGCTAGATTGTTGCAGCCCATCTGCTTTGATCACTGCCGGATAGCGTTTGACGTAAACTGGGAAATACTCTAGCACAACGGTTGTAGTCATGCCAGAGCACATAAGCAGAACATAGAAGTCACAATTCTCCCGCCCTCAGTTCAGCGATGAACGGCTCGTAGTCCGCCTCCGCCCGTAAATGACTTTGCAGGGCCACATAATCCTGCACGATCATGGCCTGCTGCTCGCGATTGTAATCTGCGAAACGCACGCCGGTAAGGCAGGCGTAGGCGAGGCCGGCGGGCCCACCATAATCATAACAATCACGTTTGGTCTTGATCAGCATGTAGATGGCTTCGCCAAGGTAACGTGAACCAATGCGCTCGTACTGGTAGACATGCGTCAATTCGTGAGCAACGATAGGAAGATTCGCTCTCGTGTGCTCTCCTTTGTTGGGCAGATTTATGGTACGCCAGGTGGCGAACGCCAAATTACCGTTGATCCTGAAGATGAGATTGAAGATGCCACCTTCGGCGACACGCACCTCATTGTAGCGCAGGCCATCCTCACCCAATACGCGCATCATCGTTTCCTTCTCCTGCGGTGTAAGTGGCGTGGTAGACGCGAAGAAGTGGAGCACGAACTGGCCCAATTCGGGACCGCCGACGAGGTCAAAAAGCTGTGCGAACAAGCGGTGCAGCCAGAGAAGGATGCGCTCGGCCTTATATGCCAGCCAGCGGCCCAGCTCCTGATATCGCAGAGCGTCGGCGAGTTCTGGCAACAGGAACAGCAGGCCGCCGCCCGCCATGGCGGCCGTGCGTATAAGCCGTAAGATCCGCACGGGCAGGTCAAGGACAAGGTTGACGGGCCACCTAATAAGGTAGCGCAACCTTTCGCTAAGCCAATATAAGAAACCCTTGTTCTCGACTTCTATTTCCATCAGCGATATGGTGAACGTCCAGCGCGGAGCAGATGATAACTTAGATTTGCTTACCGTCCAGGTAGCGGATCTGTTGCCGGAGAAAAGGACACGATCAGGCAAACTGATCTCTAAGGTGCTGAATTATCTGCAGATCGGTTACCGCGAATGGGTAGTCAGAGACGTTCGTAAGTGTTACCCAGGCGTGGTCGCTGACGCCAATGTGCTGCGGCGTGCCTCGCAAATGGCGGGCGTGATAGGCCATAAGCGTAATGCGAAAATGGGTGTAGGCATGTCTGATAGTCGCCAGGCGGTCACCAACCTGAATGTCTATGGCCAGTTCCTCCGTGATCTCGCGCTGCAGCGCGGATTCAGGTGACTCGGTGGGCTCGACCTTGCCGCCGGGAAACTCCCATAGGCCGCCGAGCATGCCATCCAATGGCCGCCGGGCGATAAGAAATTGGGCGGACTCGTCGATTTCATCGCGCCATATAACGCCGGAAACTACGTCGTAATGGGGAGACCGTTTGCGAGGCGGCCGTACAGGGCGCTCATATTGGGTACCGCGGCGGCGAGCAAGACATAGACCAGCGGCGGGACATGTGCTGCACATAGGGGCGGGCCCCAAACATATGAGCTGCCCCAACTCCATCAGGGCCTGGTTGTAGTCACCGGCGCGGTCCTCGGGGACCAATTCGTCCGCAACCTGCCACAGCAGGCGGCGCGTCGTTGTTAAGGTGACATCGAGCTCAAGATCAAGCAGCCTGCTTAAGACGCGGATGACGTTACCGTCCAATACAGGCTCGCGCCTGCCGAAAGCGATCGAGGCAATCGCCCCTGAGGTATACGGTCCAATGCCGGGCAGCCGCGCCAGTTCAGCGGCCGTGTCCGGCAAACGGCCGCCATACTGCCGCATGATTTGCTGCGCCGCGGCGTGAATGTTGCGGGCGCGGCTGTAGTAGCCCAGTCCCTGCCAGGCCAGAAGGACGTCGTCCAGAGGCGCTTCAGCCACGGTGGCTACATCCGGAAAACGCGTCATCCAGCGCTGGTAGTAGGGAATAACCGTCGCGATCTGCGTCTGCTGCAGCATGATCTCGGCGATCCAGATCGCATAGCCACTGTTTGCCTGTCGCCACGGCAGGTCACGATGCCCGGCATCCCACCAGCGCAGCAGCAGATCTGCAAACCGGCCCTTATTTAGATGGCCGCCATGAGTTATGCCGGCGTCCGTGGTCACGCCTGTGGCCCTAAAGTGGTGCCGGAGCCCCACGAATTATACGCGCGGCATACGGCCGTCCGGCGGTAAGGCGACGCCGCGGTAGAAGTGGAACAAGCGGCCGTCCAAACTCGTTGTTGTGCCATAGTAGTCATGAGAAGGAGACTAGACATGGTATTTCACAGGGCAAGAATTAGCGCACTGGGCCGGCGTACAGCGTTTGCGGGCTTGATCACGTTTTTCGCCCACCGGGTGAGGGCACAATTGATTGTAGAACTTGAGCAGCTCCGCCATCCTGTTCAGACGCCGGCGCTCGTTGCACTGGCTTTCGGCATTGGTACGTTTCTGAGCTTCATACCAGCTCCCTTTCTCGATACATTGCTGATTGGTCTGGTCCTAGCACGTTTCCGTCAAGTGAACAGAGCAGCCCTGGTGACGGCTCGTTTCCTATGGAATGACTTGATCGTGCTGCCGCTTTATGCACCGGGCCTTAAACTTGGCATGCTGCTGCTGCGCGAGGCGTCGTTCTCAATTGCAGGAGTGCCGCTGTGGCTAGCAGCTCTGTTGCTAGGTGCGCTGCTGCTCGGTATCATTGCCACCGCAGTTAGCATGGGCCTGGTGTTTTGCCTCTATTCTTGGCGCGACCCTTCCGCTGCGCACGGAGTTCGCCGCTATGCCAATCAAGAGAGCGGCCGTAAGGCAGCGCGCACCGGGCTACCATCCCCTCCGGCAATCCTCAATGGCAAAGCCACCAGTTCATACAGCCCATCTCTGACTGAACGCAGATCCAGCCCCTCCAGGATAGCGATTCCGGCAGCGATTAGCGCTTTGTGGCCGGGCAGCGTGGTGCTGTCAAAGGCATCAACAGAGAACGCATCCGTGCCGTAGAGGATAATCCCGCTCGTCTGGAGCAGTTCCACGAGCGCCGGTGATGGATAGGGATACTGCTCGCTAAAGAGATTAATCGGCTTCTGTGCCAGCGGCGTACGAACCAAGAGCCGCGGTGCACGCGTCATGTCGTAGCCGCGCAAGTCTTCGGGGAAAAGCGGGCCATCCTCTGTTTCAACGGTAATAAGCTGAGCAACACCCCAATAAGGGTAAAGGTTTACCTGGTCAATAGTGGCATCGTGATCCACGACGTGATAGGGCGCGTCGGCGTGGCTGCCGGTATGCGAACTTACGGTTAAGGTCGTCAAGTTGACTAAGTCGCCATCATGCAGCATGGACTTGAACTCTTTAGCAAAGGGCGTGTCGCCAGGCCATATGGGGATGGTAGGCGAGAGAATACGGCTTATATCAATGGGCTGAGCTTCAGGCACACCAACCTCCACAAGAACATTTTGCTCTTCAGTATAGACAAGTTGGCGGGCACCTGCCAGGGATAAGCGGCTGTACAGATTGGAAGATTTGTCAGTCGTGCGCAGAGAATGGCACAATAGATGATTATGTGGCCAGAAAAATGGCAAGCAACTATTGCGCTCCTGGCGGCCTTTGTGCTCTCTCTCCTACTCAGTGTGATTATCTCGGCGGATGGCGAATACCGATCCTGGCTACCGGCGCTGTTCGGCTCGAAAGAGTATAAAGAGTATAGCGAAGAAGTCCGTGGCCTGTGGGTTACCCGTTTCGACTGGAGCGGTACAGACTCGACGAGCATCGATCAGATCGTTTCTGACGCGGCGGCGGCAGGCTTCAACGTACTCTATTTTCAGGTGCGTGGAGAGGGAGACGCCTTCTATAGATCGAGCCTGGTGCCGTGGTCGCGCCGGCTGAATACCGAGCGAATTCTGGGCCAGGGCCCTGGTTGGGACCCCCTCGAGCGTCTGGTCAGCGCGGGGCACGCGGCGGGCCTGCAGGGACTCGCCTTTCGCAATGTCTACCCCCTCGGGCCGGGCGGTACGCCTC
>JBJYWX010000017.1:0-8006 GCA_046259695.1 Promineifilaceae bacterium (SeqCode)
ACACGATATGCTTGATCCATGAATTTCTTCCACCACCTATTCGATAAATTCTTCACCGCGATCCGCTTTCTGTATGAGCAGATCATGGGCCAGCGCTGGTTCGACCAGATCACGCCGCAGGTCTGGCTGGGAGGCGCGCCCCATTACCCGCGTGATTACGAGTTTATACTGGACCAGAACATCGATGCCGTGGTCAATATTCGCGCCGAAAGAGAAGATGATATCGCGCTGTATGACGAGAATGGCATTACTCACGTGCAATACAAGATACCCGATGTTACGGTACCGGACAGCGAGACAATAACTGAAGCGGTCGACTGGATGGCGGAGCAAATTGGCGACGGCCGCACGGTTTTGGTCCACTGCGCCAAGGGCCGTGGCCGGTCGGCCACGCTTGTTGCCGCTTATTTAATGCGCGAAGAAGGAATGAGTTTCGACGAAGCCGAAGCGCTTATGTCCGGCAAACGACCGCTAACTAAACTAGAACGAAAACATCAGGCGCGATTGGAAGAGTGGCTTGACAGCCAGTCGCTGCCAGGGCCAGCCGCACTGCGGGAGGATCAAACAGCCAATTAACCCGCGACAATTTAAGCAGGGGCTGGCTTCAGTACAATGACCGGTATCCTTCGCCCGCCTGTTCGACGCTTGTAAGCTTCGTAGCCGCCATAGAGCGACACGGCTTTCTTCCAGTAAGTCTCATACGTCTCACCGGCTGCCTCTTCTGCCAAATAGTCTCGCGTTTCACCCCGCGTCGTAACCTGTACATTGGGGTTCGCACGTAGATTGAGATACCAGCTTGGGAACGGCTTCTTTCCCCAATTTGAGGCAATCACAACGATCTTCTCCCCATCCGGTATCCCAATCAACGGTACACTTCGTTGGAGACCGCTTTTGGCGCCAGTTGTTGTTAACATGATTACCGGCAGTCCCATAAGCGCACCCGCCAGCGTAGATCTTCCGCCCGTCAGCCGGTAAAACCACGGGTCGATAGACGGGAAAGTCCGCGAGAACAACCAGGCCGCCGGCCGCTGTGCCGCCACTGTCTGATTCTAATGGTGTTACCAGCTTGCTTCAAGCTCATTGCTCATCGATGTCCCTCCTGCCTTGCGTAGGTCACCCGCGCTAGCTCAGACCCAGTATATCATGGAAGCGGTCTGCTGTTTCGGAGGCGACGTTATTGCCTCCAAAGCAGGTCGCGGCTATCCTTGACTTTCTGGGAAGTTACTAGAGGATGCTAACATGGCCAAATCAACGGGCGGCAAAAATGTAACGCCCAGCCGCCAACAATACCTCGATATTAAGGCCCAACATCCAGGCGCGATCGTATTCTTTCGCCTGGGTGACTTCTATGAGACATTTGACGACGATGCGGAACTCGCAGCGCGCGAGTTAGATCTGGTGTTGACCAGCCGCCCGCAGGGTAAGGGCCAGCGTACGCCCATGGCTGGGGTCCCCCATCACGCCGCCGAAAACTACATTGCCCGCCTTGTCGCCAAGGGCTACAAGGTAGCGCTCTGTGAACAGGTGGGCAGCGAGCCTATTAAGGGTCTGATGCCACGCGAGGTGGTACGCGTCTTTACCTCCGGCACGGTTATAGAACCGGGTATGCTTGACGCGGGCCGCAACAACTACCTGGCGGCGATAGTTTCCGATGACGGCCGCGCGGGCCTTGCTTTTGCCGATATTACTACCGGCGAGTTTCAAACAACGGTGCTGGATAGCTCGCGTGCGGTAGAAGAAGAACTGGCGCGTATCGCCCCTGCCGAACTGCTCGTGCCGGACAGCCAACATGGACTCTTCGCCGAGGCATTGACCGTCAGCAAGGTGCCCGATTGGCGCTTCGAGCTCGGCAAAGCCCGCCAGACGCTGCTTGCCCATTTTGGCGTAACTTCACTGGATGCCTTTGGCTGCGAACAAAAGCCACTGGCCATTCGCGCCGCCGGCGCCATTTTGCAGTACCTTGAAGAAACCCAACAGGGGACCGTTACCCAGATCCAGCGCTTAGCAACTTATGGCACCGACGGCTACATGGCGCTGGGGCTAAGTGCAAGACGAAATCTGGAAATAACCGAGACAACGCATGGTGAGCGCAAAGGGTCACTACTTGCCATACTAGACATGACCATCACGCCGATGGGCGCGCGCAGATTGCGCCGCTATCTGACCCGCCCCTTGCTCGATATCGATCATCTGCACCGGCGACATGATCGTGTTGAGGCGTTTTTCAATGATGCCCTGCTGCGCAGCGAAACGCGCCAGGCCTTAAAGAGGCTGCCCGATCTCGAGCGCTTAACTAACCGTGTTCTGAATCAGTCCGCGTCACCGCGTGATCTCGAACACATTGGCGCCGCCCTGGCGGCCGTTCCAACGCTAAAGGCCCTGCTGGCTGAATCACCGGTGCTCTCCAAATTGGCAAGCGATCTTGAGCCCTGCACAGAAACCGCGGCGCTGATCGCGCGCGCAATTACCGAGGAAGCACCGCCCAATTTAAACAAAATGGGCACTATCAAGCCCGGCTTTTCTGCGGAACTGGATGGGGTTGTCAACGCCTCCGCGCATGCCCGTGAATGGGTCGGTAGCCTGGAGACTAACGAGCGCGAGCGAACCGGCATCAGTTCGCTGAAGGTTGGGTATAACAAGGTATTTGGTTACTACATCGAAGTTACAAAGACGAACAGCGCCCTGGTACCTGATGATTACATTCGCAAACAGACCCTGACCAATGCCGAGCGTTACATAACGCCGGAGCTAAAGGAGTATGAAACGCTCATTTTAAACGCTGAGGAGCGCATTTTGCAGATCGAGCGGCGGGTTTTCGGTGAGGTTGTTAGACATGTCGGTGAGGCCGGCTCGTCGCTGCTGCAAACCGCTGCTGTATTATCCCGGCTCGATGTAGCGGCGGCGCTTGCCGAAGTGGCGGCGCGCAACGACTACGTGCGCCCTGAGCTGCATCAAGGAACTGCGCTTACCATTGTTGGCGGCCGTCATCCTGTGGTTGAGCACAGTTACACTTCGTCCGGCGCAGTCGGCCAGCGTTTCGTGCCCAACGACGCCCATTTTGATAATGGAGAGCGCATCCAAATCATTACCGGCCCCAATATGTCCGGAAAATCTACCTACTTGCGCCAGGTGGCGTTAATCACCCTGATGGCTCAGATCGGCAGTTTTGTGCCCGCGACTACCGCCCATATCGGCCTGGTTGATCGTATCTTTACACGCATTGGCGCGCACGATGAGCTCCATGCCGGCCGTTCCACATTCATGGTCGAAATGATCGAAACGGCCGAAATACTCAATCATGCTACGGGACGGTCGCTGCTCATTCTGGACGAAATAGGTCGCGGCACAAGCACTTACGACGGGTTATCATTGGCCTGGGCAATTGTGGAGTATCTTCACAACCATCCGCGCCTCAAACCGCGGACCTTGTTTGCCACCCATTATCATGAGTTGACCGGCCTCGCTGACCTGTTACCCCTTGTCACTAACTACAATGTCGATGTCGCCGAAGAAGGCGACAAAGTCACTTTTTTGCATCGCATCGTGCCAGGTGGCGCTGACCGCAGCTATGGCATCCATGTCGCCCAACTTGCAGGACTGCCGCGCGAGGTTATTTCCCGCGCCAATGAAATCCTGTTGGATCTGGAGAAACATGCCCCAACGGCCGCCGTGGAGCCGGGCCGGCTGTCCAGTGGGCAACAAATGATGCTCTTTCCCGAGTCCAGTCCGATACTTGATGAGTTGCAGGAACTTGATGTCACTGCCATGACCCCTTTGGAAGCAATTAACAAGCTCTACGAATGGCAGCGGCGCTATGGGGACAAAGCGAATAATGCATGACAGACCAGTTGGTTCGGCGGGCAGTTCTCCATTCGATCAAGAGACCCAACAACTGCTGCAGGAATATCTACAGAATTTGCCTAAGCCCGTCTATCTCCATATGTGGGGCGATCCAGGGGCATCAACGGGCGAGCGCGAGGCCGCGCGTCTCATCCGCAGCCTATCTGAGACAATTGAGCCACTACACATGGCCATTTTTCCCCGGCGCGAGAACTATCCTTACTATCCCGTGTTGGGCGTACTGGCAGAGAACGTCCATGGAATGGCGCCGGTCGATTACGGCGTGCGATTCATTGGGCTTCCTGCGGGCGTGCAGATAACGTCGTTGATCGCCGCCATACAGGCCGTCGCCTTCCAGGGCGCCACGTTGGAAGCGCGGACGCGCATCCAACTCAGCAAATTGGAGGACACCATACAGCTGGAACTGCTTTCAGCGGCAGAGGATGAGCTTGGCGCAATCGTAGCCAAGAGTATTTTCGGAATGGCGGTAGCCAGCCCGCACATACGCAGCTATCTCATCATGGCCGATGTATTTCCCGAGGCGCTATGGAAGTATTCTGTGCGCCAGGTTCCGCATCTCGTGGTCAACGGCCGCGTACATTTGCAGGGCCATCTAAGTGAAAACGAAATCGTGAGGGGCATCGCCAGGGCTGTTTCCCCTTCATCAGCTTAGTTTTGCTTTTCCGCGTCGCGCATGCGGGCATCCGGAGTGGGTGAACCCGCTATCCGTGCCCCCACTCTCCGGCGCCATTTCCGCCAGCGAGACCTGCCACGCGCAAGGATATAGCGCGTCCGCTGCCATTCGCGGTCCAAGGTGGTGACTTCAGGCGGCGTAACGTCCCACTTAACCAGCGCCGACGCCCACGTCAGTCCGCCGCCAAAACCGACAAAAATGACATTATAATCAGGCCGCAGCCGGCCCTCCTCGACCGCGGCGGCCAGAGCGATAGGAATTGAGGCAGCCGATGTGTTACCGGCCCATTCTACATTCGAGTAGAACTTATCAGGCGGTAACTTGAGCTTCTTCGCTACGTGCTCAATAATTCGCGCGTTGGCTTGATGCGGGATAATCAGGTCCACTTCTTCCAGCGATATGCCGGCGCGCTTGGTAACTTCCAATATGGAAGATTGGACCACCTCGGACGCAAAGCGAAAGATCTGGCGCCCGTGCATAGCAATCGTATTGTCCTTGTGGCCGTTACCCAGGTATTCTGGTCCAAGGGTCGGTACCGGATTATGATAGACGGCCGGCAGGCGCAACAAATCGCCGCCCGATCCATCTGAATGCATCGTGGCAGCCAGCAGCCCTCCCGGCACATCCGAACCCTTCAGGACCACGGCGCCAGCCCCATCCCCAAATAGGATGCATGTACCGCGGTCGGTCCAATCAACAACGCGCGACAGCGTCTCTGAGCCAATTACTACTGCATTACGCACAGAGCCCGTCGCGATGGCCTGTGAAGCCATATTGAGCGCATAGACAAAGCCTGAACAGGCAGCGCTAAGATCGAACGCACCGGCACGTGACGCGCCCAGGTAGTCCTGAACACGGCTGGCCGTAGAGGGAAAGATGTATTCCGGCGTCGCCGTGGCAACAATAACCAGTTCCAATTGTGAAGGCGGCAAATCGGCCACGGCAAGCGCGCGTGCGGCAGCCTCGAAGGCCATCGTGGCCGTTGTCTCCAGTTCATCGGCAATATGGCGCTGGCGGATACCTGTTCGCGAGTATATCCACTCGTCAGAGGTGTCTACCATTTGTGCAATGTCCTCGTTGGTCAGGACTCGAGCTGGCAAGAATTGGCCCCAACCGACGATATGTGCATATTTCATAGTCGCCTTATATGCTCTCTTTGTTCTTGCTTGGAGTCACACAACTAATTGTGTACCATAAAAGAGGGTAACAAGACTGCAGTTAACAGGTTGCGCGCAAACTAGATTAATTAATAAGATATCATAACACCGTCTGTAACTGCAGACTACCTATCTTAAACCCTGGGGCCAAATAGAAGTTACGCTGCAAGGTGAGACTCTAAGCAATCCGAAAGGCGTCGCAAAGAGAAGATGCGCAATAATAGAGGAGATAAGAAACGCGGTTACCTGTTAGTTGGATTGAGCGGCTGCCTGCTCATCCTGGTCTTCTTGATGTTCCTGGGGACGGCGGCTCTAACCGGCATTTACCTCTATGATCGCTATGGGCTGCCGCAGCTAGCCGACTTCTTGCAGGAGACCCCACCCGTGACACCCGCGGCTACAGCAACTCCCCTGCCGGCCTCGCCGCCCGCCCTGGCATCCCTTCCAGCGCCCATTGCAGACGCAACAACGTGGCCAACCCCTACCCTGATTCGGCCGGCTGATCCCACAGAAGTACCGGCCATTGTAGATGCTGGCAGCGGTTTACCCGTTACCCTGGATCAGGACCCAGTGCCAGACAATGCGCGCGCTTACCTGGAGCGCCTTTACCTCGCTGATCATCCAGCCTACGACTATTTCGACTCGGCTGTGCGCCTGGGTAAGCTCGATATCGGTTCACGTACATTCTCGCGTCCCGGCTTTTCACCGGGTGACCGGTTTGTCTTTCAGACAGCCGACGGACCTATCGAAGCCACGTTGAAGCTGGTATCCGAGCACGCCTATTTCTGGGTCGATGATGCCCTGGCGATCAGCGAGTCTGATCTGCTTCCCGTCGCCAACGAACTGGAAAACAACCTTTACAGTCGCGTTAACCATCTTTTTGGCCAACCATGGGCGCCAGGTATCGACGGCGATCCCCGCTTCGCCATCCTACACCTGGCGAGTGTCGGCAACCGGTATGAGTTGGGTTTCTTCAGCGATCAGGATGAGTATCCTCGCACTCTCTTTCGCGATTCCAATGAGCAGGAAATTGTCTATCTCAATATGGGCCAGCTGCAGTTAGGAAGTGACCTTTATTATGGTACGCTCGTGCACGAGCTGCAGCACCTATTTCAGTGGAACCTGGACAAGAACGAAGCCACTTGGTTCAATGAGGGTCTCTCCCAGCTAGCTGAACTCTATGCCGGCTTGCAGACGGTCAGTCCCGAACCATATCTTAGCCAGCCGGCCATTCGCCTCAATCTTTGGTCATATAGCGAGAGCGATATAGACGCTCACTATGGCGCCAGTTATCTGTTCGTCGTTTATCTCTGGGAACAATTAGGCGAAGCGGGTATGTACGAACTGGTCCGCCATCCTGCAAATGGCCTCACGGCAGTACGCAGCGTTCTTCAGGGTTTCGTTCCCGACCGCTCCCTACATTCATTTATTGCCGACTGGGCGGTCGCAAATTATCTTGATGACCCGTTTGCCGGAGAACGATATGCGTATGCGCGCCTCGATTTACCACGGCCCGTGGCCCAGGGTTACATTCAGGAGGTGCCCTACACCAATGCACAGGAGCTGGAGCAGTTCGCCGTAAACTACATCGAAATCTCACGCCCTGGCCCAGTCACAATCACCTTCGCGGGAGATACCACGGCGCGCCTGATCGACGCTGCCCCAACGAGTGGTGAGCAAATGTGGTATGCCCTGCCCTACAATGATTCCGATGCGCAGCTAACTGCGCGCTTCGATCTGCGCCAGCTTGAACGGGCCACGCTCACCTTCAATGCCTGGTATGACCTTGAAGAAGATTATGATTTTGCCTATGTTTCCGTTTCTGCAGACAACGGCGCAACATGGGATCTTCTGTATCCGCTTCACAGCCGGACTGGTGATTATGGCCCGGCGCTTACCGGGGAAAGCGCGCTGGCTGCCGACGCGGCAGCGGGTTGGATTCGTGAGACGCTTTCACTCAATCAATACGCCGGCAGCGAAATCCTATTACGCTTCCATGTTCTGACTGACTTCGAGACGACCGGCAAAGGTTTTGCCCTGGATGACATTGCTATCACCGAACTTGGCTTCTTTGACGATGTCGAAAGCGGTTCCGGAAATTGGGAAGCGCAGGGTTTTGTGCGTACCGGTTGGCAGCTTCCGCAGGAGTGGGAAGTGCGCTTGATCCTGCATGGTGAGCAACCACAGGTGATTCCACTCACGCTCAACCCACTTAACCAGGTGCGGCAGCCTGTTGAGCTGGGCGCGGACGGTGGAACCTTGGTCATCATTCCCCTTACTCCTTTTGTAGAAGATTCCGCGCAGTACTGGTTACA
>JBJYWX010000018.1:0-8549 GCA_046259695.1 Promineifilaceae bacterium (SeqCode)
ACTGGGGACACCTGCATTTTCAGTGCAGTGCTCTACCAACTGAGCTATCCCGGCCAGGCTAGGGACCAAGCAATCTGTAAAGGTTTGTGGATTCTATCCAATGCCTTTTGAGGTGTCAAGTTGAGGGCAGCGGGCTTAGAATTGCCTTAAATGGCGCCGCGCTGGGCGCCTGGAAAGCGCTCCAGGCGCGGCTTTCCATTGCCCTTTGTTTGCGGTAGACTTGGCGAACGCACCCTGGAATATCTCTTGAGGGAGTGGTTGTGTCCCGGTGGGCGCCCTGGTCTTCAAAACCAGTGGCCGGTCGCGCAGAGCGAGCGGCGGTGGGTTCGACTCCCATCCACTCCCGCCTCAAAAAGTCATGGAACACCGCTGAGCGACAAAGAACCGCTCACTCATTCATACTTAGCTGGTAGCGTGCGGGCTCGAGCGTTGTGGGTGCGGCGGCAGCGACGATCAAAATCGGCTCCTCATTCCCAGCCCGAAAGGAGATGGAAGCTGTGCCATCCTCATTCACGGGAATCGCAGTAACAAGTGGGCCATCAACGGTGAACTCAATAAGCTGCAGGCGCCAGGGTTGGGGAATGGTCGCGGGCGCCAGCGTAAAGCCTTCGACTATCCACCCGTCTCCACTCTCATCATCCTCGTAGCCTATTTCCGGGACAGCGACATGGTCCACGGCCAGACCGCTGTAGGTGAGGATCGGATCGGTGACCATCTCAAAACGCAGCAGTATCTCCTGGCCGGCAAAGGGCGATAAATCAATCTGCTCGCTGCGCCATGTCTGGTCGCGGCCGGAGTAGAAGCGTTGGGCAAGAGCCGAAGCGGAAGGATCATCCTTTGGATCAAGTCCCTGCATGTGCTCGGCCGCCAGCGGCGTCCAAGTCTGCCCGCCATCGGTGGACGCAGAAACATAGGCAAAATCGTAGCCGGCCTCGATGTCAGTATAAACGTCGTACAACAGCGTAGCCGATTCAACCTCGCCCAGGTCAAGGGCGCGCGTCAATCGTGGATTGCTGTAGTTGGCGCGCTGTGCGTACCAGAACTGCTCCGCGCTGGCGGGCTGCCCGGCAAGCAGCGAAACGTCCGTGTCCCCGCTGAAGGAAATCTGTCCCCCTTTCAGTGGTAAATGGTAATAATCGGCCGCATACTGGAATACAGTTTGCGGCATGTCTTCTTCCAGGCTGGAAAAAGCAGCGGTGTCGAGCCCGGCGATGGAGAAACGGTACTTCTCATTGGCCTGCGGGTGCTCATGCAGCACAAGCGCGACCAACCAGTCCAGCCACAGCATCTCGCCATTAGGCAGGGTGTCGCCCTGGCCGTCAGAAAGTGCGTCAAGAGACAAAAATCCCGGTAAGGGGCTGGTTGCAAACGTTCGATAGAGTGTTCCGCCAAGTCGATCATAGATGTACTGGTTAAACAGATAACCCTGGCCGTAATACGACGAGACGCCGCTCTCAGCCCAACTGTTGAGCTGCTGATCGGGCGCGGCCAGGAACTCGTTGGCGCGCGCCACGCCGTTGTTTACCTGGCCGGCCAATTCGGAAGCCAACACGGCCGATCCTTCTTTCTCCCAGTCCACATCTGACTCGCTGTAATTGGACTCAATCATATGCCGGAATTCATGGGCCAGAACGCCCAGGTAAAAATCGCTGCCAAAATAGCGGCCGTTCATGACAAACATTTCGCGCTCATTGGACTGCGGGTTGATCGCCGCCGGCTGCAGGTCGGCGAAGCTGACAAAACCGGCAATGCCGCAACCATCCTGCCTGTCCGCTGGAACCCCACAAATCGTTTGCGGTGAGGCATGCAAGATATGCAAGCGCGGGTCACCGTCAATGCCGGGCGATGCTTCACTGCCAAACTGAGCGGTCACATTTTCATAGATGGCGTCAAACTCGGACACCGCAGCGGCCAGCAGCGCCGCATCGGGCTCCATGGCGAAAGGGCCCATCTCGAACCAGAAGTAGGCATGATCGCCTATGGCGAGCAGGTCTGCCTCTATTTCTCCCACGCGGTTGTTCTCAACATCCAGGACGGTAAAGGTCTGCCTGGTCCCGGTTTGCAGCGGTTCCACGAGGGCCGGATGCGGGGTGGCAAAGCTGCCGGGATCGACGCCGCGGAAGGCCTCAACCAGCCGCACATCGTCACGCACCGGCGGCATCGCGGCGGATAACTCCGAGAGAATATCCAGCTCCGGCGCCGGTGTGGCTGTTGCTGTACTCGCTGGCTGCAGTGCCAGGTCCTGAGGCGAAGCTGTTGGCGAGGGCACGGGAAAGGTGGTGGGCGTGTGGGCGATCGTCTCCGGCAAAATGGGCGCCGGCGCCGTGGGCCAAGGAACGGCAGTCGTCCTATCCGGCGCGGAAAGCGAGGGCTCGCCGACGACAAGGGGCGCCAGTTCTGCCCGGCATCCGGACAAAAGCAACGTGGCTAGCACAAGCGGCAGCAGCAAAACCTTAACGGCATAGTGCGATGATGGCTTCATAAGACTTATACTACTTCAGATCGCCATGAGTTTACCCGCCACCCTACCACGGCGAAAGAGATATTCGCCCACCCTTAACGTTAATAGCCATGCCACTCTGTTGGCCGGCGTTGGATATTTGGCAGGCTGGACGCTAGAATAGCGAGTCAACGCAGCAAAGAACATGCTAGACCTGGAACGTCAAAATGAACTGCGGGAACGCTATCGCGCACGGCGCCCGTCCTGGCGACCCGCTACGGAACTATACGCAGGCCTGGCCCGCGCCTATCTTGGACCAGATGCCCGGCTGCTGGATCTAGGCTGCGGGCGCGGCGGCGTGGTCGAGCAGCTAGACCATCCCGCTTCGCTCATCACCGGCCTGGACCCAGACTGGTTGTCGCTGGCCGAACACCGCCTGCCACAAATCCAGCGCGTAGCCTGTGAAAGCGACCGCGCGCCGCTGCGGGGCGGCACGTTTAATCTCGTGCTGGCAAGTTGGGTTCTTGAACACCTGGCGGCCCCTGAGCACACGCTGCGCGAGATCAAGCGTTTGTTGAAGCCGGGGGGTGTCTTTCTCTTTATCACGCCCAATGGACGCCATCCCGCGGCCCAGCTCAATCGTCTTTTAGGCCGGACAAATCACCTCCAGCAGCGGTTGGTGACCGCCCTCTACGGGCGTGAATCTGCGGATACCTTTCCTACTTACTACCGGGCCAACACATTCCGGCAGCTGCAGCGGCTGGCGGCGGAAGTGAGACTGGAAGTAATCACCCTGGCCGCGATTCCCGATCCAACCTATCTTGCCTTTACAGCCGCCTCCTATCGCGCGGCCGTGTGGCTGGAAGAGAAGCTGCCCTCCTCACGCCAGGTCCACCTCGTAGGCATATTCAGACGACCAGGTTAGCGGGTCCATGCAGCAGGTTTCATTCTTTAAGCGTCTTTTCCATACCTTTCTCGGTTATCTGTATTGGTTCACCTACATTACAGACAACCGCACTCTGCTGGGCATGCGTTATAGCACACTGATCAAGATCGGCGCCGGAGCACTTGCCCTGGCCGCCCTGGTCTATGATTGGGGCAGACCTGCCACCTACCTTGCGCTGGCCCTGCTGCTCAGCCTGCTGCTCGCCTATTGGCTGGCCGGCCGTGCTGCCTATCACCGCTTTGTGCCCCATCCCGCAGAACTAAAGACGGATGACGAACCTGGCCCGCTTGCTCCTTACGAGCGCGTACCGGTCATTGCAAGCGGATTATTTAGCCTGCAGTATTGGGAAAAAAACGTGCTCCTCCGTCCGGCGGTTTATTGGCAGGCACCGCGAGGCGATCACGCCGTAATGGTGGAGCACCAGCCACGAAGATATCTTTACCAGTTTTTCAGGGCATCAATGGTTGGGGAGGTGCGTCGCGGTTGGCTGATCCATGGATCGCATCCCCGGCCCGCGATGGCTATCCAGTTTCTCTCCATTTGGGGGCCAGAGCACGCTGAGACGCAGTACAGCATTTTTGGCGCCGAACCCAAGCCCGCCAAACCTATCGCGCGCTCCATTATTCTTTCGTTTGAGTCTGAAGAAGCTCAGCGTCTGGTCTGCCACAATATTGTGCGCAGCGTTCAGCAGGCGCGGCAGGCAAGTCCAATTGACAAACCTTGATCGAATTCCTATACTTTGCCAACATTATGTCGCCCAAATTGGCATGCTGCCGCAGCGCCGGGCGGCCAAAGCACGAGGAGCTGGTGCATGGCGGAAACGCCTGAACGCCTGATAGTGGCATCTGGTCCCAATCAGGGTCAAGAATACGAACTGGGTGCAGGCGAATTCACGATCGGCCGCAGCACAAACAACCAGATTGTCCTACCTTTGCCCGAGATTTCACGCCGTCACGCACGCATATGGAAAGCGCGCGATGGCTATTACGTTGAAGATCTGGGCAGCACCAACGGCACCTTTGTCAATGAGCTCCGCATTCAGGAAGCGACCCGGCTGCAGGAGGGCGACCTCCTGCAGATCGGCGATTCATTCCGATTGTTCTTTACCGCCGAAGCTGGTGGTCTGCCAGATGACTTGCAAATTGGGAACGTTGCCCCACCGCATCTGGCGCAGCCAGCAGTTGAAGAGGTTGTCGTCGTGAGACCTTCTCCAGAACCGGCGGTAAGCATGCCGGCGGCAGAAGAGCCCGCAGCAGATCTTCCGGTGCCGGAACTCCTTGCTGCTCAAGAAACGGCGGTGAGCGGGCGACGCTATGTGCTTACTTGCGGCTGCGTCACCCTGCTGCTCATCGCGGCCTGCTTTGGGACGCTGTACTTTCTAGACGCCTACCAGGGCGGCCGCCTGCTCTACTGCGGCAGCCTGAACCCTTTCTTCGAATTCACGCTTGGCCCGCTGGGCTTCAATCCAGTCTGCCCTTGAGCAGTCAGGTTAAGGTAACCGTATATGGCAGCCAAAGAGACTATATTACTGCGTCCGCTGGATTTTCAGCCGGTCACCTATGAGGGCCAGCATATGTGGCTGCTGCGCGACCCATTGCAGTTATCGGATCGCCAGCTTTTTATGCCCGACGGCATGGCCTCGATTTTGACGCTGCTTGACGGCACGCGTAATAGGGAAGAAGTTCACCGTGCGTTGTGCGCGTTAGCGGGCACCTCGCTGCCGGAGGAAATCAGCAACAATGCGCTGGATCAACTGGACGAAGCCTGCCTGCTGGAAAACGAGCGCAGCGCGCGGGCGCGCCAGGAACGGCTGGCAGCCTATCGCGCCCAGCCCTACCGGCCCCCGGCACTGGCCGGGCATGGGTACCCGGCGGAACAAGATCAATTAACGGATTACCTGGCCAGCTTCGGGGGTGCAGAGCCATCGAGTAACTGGCAAGGGCGCGGCATCGTCTCCCCGCATATTGATTACGCGCGAGGCGGCCCAGTCTATGCGAAAGTGTGGCATGCGGCCGAGGAAGCAATACTCGCCGCTGACCTGGTTGTGATCCTGGGCACGGACCATTATGGCGGCCTGGGGACAGTAACGCTGACAAGCCGGGCGTATGCGACGCCATACGGCATCTTGCCCGCCGATGAAACGGCCGTCGCCACACTGGCTTCCGCGCTGGGCGAAGCATCAGCCTTTGCTGATGAACTGCATCACCGCCATGAGCATTCTGTAGAGCTATCTGCGGTCTGGCTGCATTACCTATTCCACAAGAATAACCGCAAACCATGCCCCGTCGTGCCGGTTCTGATCGGCTCTTTCCAACATTTCTTGGCCAACGGGCATCATCCAGCTGCTGAGGAACGATTCAACCGTTTCCAAAAGGCGCTGGCCGCCCTTGGTGAGGGGCAACGCGTGGTGATCGTAGCGTCGGTCGACCTGGCCCATGTCGGGCCCGCCTTCGGCGATCACTTTGTCATGGACCAGGCGCGCCGCGAAGCGCTTGCCGCCGAGGATCACAGATTGACCGACGCGGCGCTGCAGGGGGACGCCGATGGCTGGTACAGCAGGATTGCGGCCGTTGATGATGCCAATCGTATTTGCGGTTTCTCACCCACCTATTTCTTGCTTCGTCATCTCGGCCCAACAACGGGACGGCGCATCGCTTATGATCAATGCGCGGCCGATCAGCAAGACGCTTCCCTCGTTTCTATCTGCGGCCTCCTGTTGGATTGAGAACGGCGGCCGGCTCACCTCCATACAAAAAGGAAGAGGCTGGGCGGGCGCCCAGCCTCAAGGGTCAGGGAAGAGAGAAGAGAAGAAAAGTAGCGAGGAGGAGGATCAGACGGTTTTTTTAGTCGCTCTGCCCTGTTCTGACGCTAAGCATTATAACTTCCCTTCGTTAACGGCCGTTTAACAGCATGTTACCGTTTTGCTAATATTTGCTGTCTCAGGCCGATTGCCCTTCCATTTCTCCTTCAAGTTCATGCAAAAGACCGGTCCGTTCGTTGAACTTGTCAATCAAGGCATCCATCTCGTCAACATGGCCGTGAATATTGGTCCAGTAATCGGGATCGTACCACTGCGCCACGATCTCTTCATAGCTCCGGCCCTGCTGCTCTACCCAGGTGTAATATTTCAGGTTATGGATGCGTTTGCGATCGTAGTAGCTCAGTTCCTGGACATAGTCGATACTCGTCCCGAGCAGGTAGCGAGAGAACGCAGACGCGGCATCCAGGTCGGTGAACGGGCCTTCTTCCTCGCGGAGTTCGCGCACGCGGCTTTCATACATTTCCATGGAATCAGTGGCCACGGTCAAAACGATGTCCTGCGATCCGAGTTCGTAATACTTGGCCATCTTGATGCTGGAAAGCATGTTGGCAATGCTTGAGATGCCCAGCAAAGGCAGCTTTTCAACGAACTCCGGCGCGACGCCCTGGCTGACCAGATACTCTTGACCGGCTTCTTCGTTAAACAGGCGTACCAGGGCCATCGAGGCCGCGTCGTCAATTGCCATTACCATGTCCGTGTTCTTCACATTGTGAATCCAGGGTACGTGCTTGTCGCCTATGCCTTCAATGCGGTGTGCGCCAAAGCCATTCTCCAGGAGTGTCGGGCACTGCAGCGCTTCGCTGGCGGCAATCTTGCTGGTCGGGAATAGCTCTTTCATGTAGTCGCCGCAGGCGATCGTGCCAGCAGAACCGGTAGTCAAGGCCACGCCGCGATAGGTATCGTCCGGACCCATGACCTCGTTCAAAACTTCGACCATCGCCGGGCCGGTGATCTCATAGTGCCAGAGATAATTGCCGAACTCTTCAAATTGATTGAAGATGACCAGATCCTCTCCGGAACGGCGCAGTTCCCAACATTTGTCGAAGATCTCTTTCACATTACTTTCAGAGCCGGGCGTCTTGATCGTTTCGCCGGCCACCGAAGCCAACCAGTCGAACCGTTCCTTGCTCATTCCCTCGGGAAGGATAGCGATGGAATCGCAGGCGAGTAGATTGGAATCATAGGCGCCGCCGCGGCAGTAATTGCCAGTGGATGGCCAGACCGCTTTTTGGGTCGTGGGATCGAATTGTCCCGTCACCAGGCGCGGCACCAGGCAGCCAAACGCGGCGCCTACTTTGTGAGCGCCGGTGGGGAACCATTTTCCAACCAGGGTGATAATGCGCGCATCTACGCCGGTCAATTCGGGTGGGAACTCCAGGTAGTTGACACCGCCATAAGCACCGCCGCTGGGCACTGGGTCATTGTGCCAGGTAATCCGGAACAAATTAAGTGGATTGAGATCCCATAAGCCAACGGCGCCAAGCCGTTTCTGCACGGCATCCGGGATCAGTTCCGGATTCCGCTGCTGCTTAAAGGTAGGGATAATGATATTGCGTTCGCGCGCGCGCTGAATGGCATGCTCGAGCACGGCTTCGCTGTGTATTGATAGATCTATCATGGCTAATCCTTTCTCTGTTGTCTAAAAAGTTGGCAAGATTTGGCTCTCCATGACACGCCTCAGATCAACAAGATCGGGATCGACGTAGTGTGCCACGGTGCCGATTTGCTCGACGGCCGTCATTGCGCTTTTGATGTCTTTCAGGCCATTGCCGGTATTCAACACAACAACGCTGTCCTGCGGCCCGACCTGGCCCGCCCCGGCTGATTTCAGCAGGCCGGCATACGCCGCCGCGCCGGCCGGTTCGCCGAACACGCCGGTTAAACGCGCCATTGCCGGGATGGCGGTCAGGATTTCTTCATCAGTAACGCAGACGTAGGCGCCGGCGGTTTCTTTAACCGCGGCCATTGCCTTCAGGCGATCGCGCGGCAGGCCGGCGCTGATACTGTCAGCCACGGTATGCGCATCGATGGGCGGTTTGGTCAGGACATCGTCGTCGTCCAGCCAGGCCTGGTAAAGGTAATTGCTGCCCGCCGCCTGCACACCAAACAAGCGCGGAAGATGGTCGATCCAGCCCAGCGCTAGCAAGTCCTTCAAGCCTTTGTGCAGCCCGCCGATGATGCAGCCATCACCGACGCTGACGAATATGGCGTCGGGCACCTTCCAGCCAAGCTGTTCGCAAATCTCATAGCTGGCGGTCTTCTTGCCCTCGGACATATAGGGATTGTAACCGGTATTGCGGTTATACCAGCCGTACTCGGCTTCAGCTTGGAGGCAGAGTTCG
>JBJYWX010000019.1:0-7467 GCA_046259695.1 Promineifilaceae bacterium (SeqCode)
CCTCAGCCAGCCAACGCTTTTCTGCAAGCGGAAGGCTACAGGGATCCTTCAGGCTGCGCCTTCAGGATGACAAGTTCGCATGGTGCTCTCACATAGACGCAGGCCGGCGTATGGACCGCTTCTGGTTTGCCTAAGTTGTTTCGGTCACCTTGCGCAGGCCGCGGGGCCGGTCAACGTCGTAGTCGCGCACGTTGGCCAGGTGCATGGCGAAAAGCTGGCCGGGCAGGATGGTGAGCAGCGGCGAGAGCCATTCCGGCGATGTGAGCGGAAGGCTGATCGGTGTGCGGGCCAGGGCCAGGATCTCTTCGTCATCGCTGATGACGATCGTCTCGGCGCCGCGTTCCTTGAGCGTGGCGACAAAGGCGCGCATCTCCGGCAGCATCGCGCCGTTGGGAGCGATAACGATAGTGGGGAAGGCGTCTTCGACAATGGCGATGGGGCCGTGCAGGAAGTCGGCACTGCTGTAGGGATCGGCCAGGACGTAGGTAAGCTCTTTGATCTTGAGCGCGGTCTCGAAGGCGGTGGCGTAGTTGAAGCCGCGGCCGATGACGGCGCAGACGCGCATGTAGCGGTAGCGTTCGGCGAGACGGCCGATCTCGCGGTCCATCATCAGTGTCTGTTCTACCAGGCGCGGCAGGTGGGCAAGCTGGCGGGCCATGATGCCATCTTCGGCCGCGGCGATGCTGAGCATGGCAATGGCGGCGAGTGAGGTCGTGTAGGACTTGGTGGCGGCCACGGACTGTTCCGCCCCGGCATGCAGGTAGACGCTGTGCGCCGCGGCGCGGGCCATGTCGGAATCGGGCGTGTTGGTCAGGGCCAGGGTGAGGGCGCCCTGATCGGCCGCTTCCCGGATAACGGAAACGATGTCCGGGCTTTTGCCGCTCTGGCTGATGCCAATGACGAGGGCTCGGCCGAAGCGCGGCGGCCGCTGGTAAACGGAAAACAGGCTGGGCGTGGCCAGGGCGACCTGCAGGCCGTTAACCGCGCCAAAGAGGTATTGGGCGTAGCGGGCGGCGTTGTCGCTGGTGCCACGGGCGGCGATCACGGCATGGGTAATGCCCCGCGCCTTAATGTCCTCCGCGAGAGCGGCTACATGCTCCGCCTCCTCATTGAGCAGGGCGGCGAGGACATCTGGCTGCTGGTGGATTTCCTGGTAGAGATGGGTGGATGAGAGCATGGGAAGCCACTTTCTGATGTAACAGTTAACTGTTAACCGGATTGTTCTCTATTTCTTGCCCGCGCGCAAATACGGCCGTGACTTGCAGTTCCGGCGTCAGCAGGACCAGATCGGCGAGGAGCCCGGGGGCGATGTCGCCGCGCTGGTGGGTGATGTTCAGCAGGCGCGCGGGGGTGGTGGTGACGGTGGCCAGGGCCGCGGGCAGGGAGCAGCCGGTCATAGTGATCAGGTTGCGCAGGGCCTGGTCGAGAGGCAGGATGCTGCCGGCAAGGGTGCCATCGCTCAGGCGGCAGTCGCTTTCGCTGACGTTGACTTCAAAATCGTTGAGCAGGTAGCTGCCGGGCGGCATGCCGAGCGCGGCCATGGCGTCGCTGACGAGGTTGACGCCCTCCGGCCCTTTGCTTGACCAGATGATCTGGATCAGGGCAGGGTGGACGTGGATGCCGTCGGGAATGAGGCCGATCACGGTCTCGGGGCGCGTGAGCAGGGCCGCAGCCAAACCAGGCGCGCGATGGCCGAGTGGGGGCATGGCGTTAAATAGATGGGTGCCGTAGCGCACGCCGGCGGCGATGCCGGCCAGCGCCTCTTCGTAGGTGGCCAAACTGTGCCCGGCGCTGACGACCACGCCGCGTGATGCCAATTCCTCGATTAGGGCAAGGGCGCCGGGCAGTTCCGGGGCGAGCGTAACCAGGCAGACGCCTCCTCGCGGCGACCAGCCGGCGACGGCCGTTTCATCCGGCGCGCGCAAATAAGCGGGGTTGTGCGCGCCTTTCTTCTGCGGGTTGAGGAAGGGCCCCTCGACGTGCAGGCCCAGCGGCTCGGCGCCGCGATATCCGGCGGGACGGCCGTGCAAGAGCTCGAGCCGCGCCGCTTCTACCTTCTGCGGCGGCGAGGTGATGATCGTGGGCAGGTAGCTGGTGACGCCAAACAGGCCCAGGCGGGCCGAGACGGGCCAGATGCTCGTGGGATCGGCGGTGAAATCATGACCAAACGCGCCGTTGAGCTGCAGGTCAATGAAGCCGGGCACGAGCAGCAGCCCGCGGGCGTCACGAATGGGAACACCCGGCGGGGCATGGAGCACGGCGTCATGGCCGACGGCGCGGATGGAATCACCCTCGATCAGCACGGCGGCGTCTTCGGACTGGGTGGTAGGGGTGACGAGGGTGGCGTGGCGGATCAGGAGCATGGGGCGGTCAGGAGCCAGTAGGCAGTGGGTCAGTGGGCAGTTGGCAGTACGTCAGTAAGCAGTGGGCAGTGGGCCGGGTTAATAACCGCGGGTGTTGGCGTGCGTGAGAGCGGTGGCGACCTGGCCGGAAGCCTCGAATTCCGAGAAGTTTTGCAGCGTCACGACGGCAATCTTGAGCAAAGCGCGGTCGGTCAGAAAGGCCTGGTGCCCGGTGACGAGCACGTTAGGGAAGGTAAGCAGGCGCGAGAATACGTCATCGCGCACGACCTGATCGGAAAGGTCCTGGAAAAAGAGATCGCCTTCCTCCTCGTAGACGTCAATAGCCATGTAGCCGATTTTGCCCTCTTTCAAGCCCTCAATCGCCGCTGTTGTGTCGATCAGCGCGCCGCGGCTGGTATTGACGATCATGACATTGTTCTTGAGATGAGGAATCATCTTGGCGTCGATGATGTGGTAGGTCTCCGGGGTGAGCGGCATGTGCAAGGTAATAATGTCGGCGCGCGCGGCGATTTCGTGTATATCGTCGACGTATTCGACCAGGTGCTCGATCTCCGGGTTGCGGTAGGGATCGTAGGCCAGCAGGCGCGAGCTGAAGCCGCTGAGGTTGCGGATAACCTCGGCGCCGATGCGGCCCGTACCGAAGACGGCGATGGTCTTGTCACGCAGTTCGAAACCCTGCAGGCCGTCGAGGTCAAAATTGTTGTCGCGCACGCGGTTGTAGGCGCGGTGGATTTTTCGGCCAAGCGTGAGCATCAGGCCCACGGTGAATTCAGAGACGGCGCTGGGCGAGTAAGCGGGCACGCGGGCGACGGTGACGCCGTGCGCTTCGGCCGCTTCCAGGTCGATCTGGTTGAAGCCAGCGCTGCGCGTGGAGATGATGCGCGTGCCGCCGGCAGCCATTTGCGCGATGCACTCCGCGCACACGTCGTCATTGACAAAAACGGATACGCCTTCAAACCCTTCGGCCAGCGGCGTCGTTTCCTTAGTCAGGCGCGTGTCGTAGTAGACCAGTTCGTGGCCGAACTGCTCATTGGCCTGATCGAGGCTGGTCCGATCATATTTCTTGGTGGAGAAGTTGGCGATGCGCATGGGTTACCTCGTAGAACGTTGCAGGTGGCATGGGCAAGTGGCAAGTGGTACGTTCAGTACCGAAAAAAATTGAAGACAGAAGCCTGAGCGCAACCTGCTACCTGCAACATGCCGCTTGCTACAACTCATAATCTTCCAGGGGAAACAGGGCGCGGACTTCGGCGGCGGACTCCAGCGCCAGGCTTGTTTTGGCCTTCTGGTGCGCGTCGTGCAGCGAAATGGCGCGAATCAAGGCTTTGGTGGTCGGCAGGAGCGGCACGGGGACGCTTAGTTCCTTGACGCCCAGGCCGATGAGAATGGGCACGGCCTGCGGGTCGCCGGCCAGGCTGCCGCAGACGCCGACCAGACGGCCGTGTTTTTGCGCGCCGGCCGTTGTCTGGGCAATGAGGCGCAGCACGGCCGGGTTGAGCGCGTCGACACGCGGCGCGAGCCGCGGATGGCCGCGATCCATGGCCAGCACATATTGCGCCAGATCGTTGCTGCCGATAGAGAAGAACGCGGCCTCACGCGCAAACTGCTCGGCCATGATCGCCGCCGCGGGCACCTCAATCATCATGCCGACCGGCACGGGCTCCACGCCCAGGTTGGATACTTCCTGATCGACCAGGCCCTTCGCCATGCGCCATTCGTCCAGCGTGGCGATCATCGGGAACATGATCTGCACGTTGCCGCCTGCTTCGGAGGCGCGCAGGATGGCGCGGACCTGGGTGCGCAGCAGGTAAGGGCGGTCCAGGCTAATGCGAATGCCACGCTCGCCCAGGAATGGGTTCGCCTCCGGGGCAAGTGGCAGATAGGGCAGCGGCTTATCGCCGCCGGCATCCAGGGTGCGGATGGTGAGCGGTCTATTGCCGCCTACTATGCCCGCAGCGGCGGCGTACAGTTCCGCCTGCTCTTCCTCCGAGGGCGGGGTGCGACGGTCCAGGAAGAGGAACTCGGTGCGCAGCAGCCCGACCCCGTCGGCGCCCAGAGCCATCGCCCGTTCGGCTTCAGCCCGGCTGCCGAGCGCGGCCATAACTTTGACACGGTGGCCGTCGGTGGTAACCGCCGCCTCGAACGTGCTTTCCTGGTCCCGCTCACGTTTCTGCCGCCGTTTGCGCAGCATGCCCACCACGTAGGCGATCTCTTCCTTGCTTGGTTCCAGGCGCAGGGCGGCGCGCGTGGCATCGAGAATCACAGGTGTGCCGTTGGGTAACTGCAAAGCGCGCGCCTCGAGGCCGGCGATGGCGGGCAGGTCGAGTGAGCGCGCCAGGACGGCGGCATGCGAAGTGGCTCCGCCAAGCGTGGTGGCGAATCCGACCACAAGTTCGCGGTCGAGCTGGGCGATGTCGGAGGGAGCCAGATCCTCGGCGATCAGAATCGTATTGGCCGGCAGTTCGGGCGCGGGCGCCCGGCCGCCGCAAAGATGGACCAGGACGCGACGTCCGGCGTCGCGCAGGTCAGCGGCGCGCAGGGCCAAAAGGTCGTTGTCAAGCAATTCCAGGCGGCTGGCCTGGGTCTCCACAACAGTTTGCCAGGCGTAGGCGGCATTGAGCTGCCTGTTGATAACGCTCTGCACCATGTCCAGGAGCTCCGGGTCGTGCAGCAGCTCTTCCTGCGCGGCAAAGATCGACGCTTTGTCCGCATCGGACTCGGCCAAAAAGCGCGCCTGCAGCGCCTGCAGCTCCCTGGCGGCGGCGGCAAGCGCTTCGAAAAGGGCAGCGCGCTCGCTAAGCGGATCGCTGCCGGCCTGGGCGTCCACGGCCCTGGCGGCGCGGCGAAACTGGTAAACGTTGCCCACGGCGATGCCCGGTGAAGCGGTCACGCCCTTGATAAGTTGGGGGTCTTCAGGCGCGGGACGTGGCGCGGGCGCGGCGATAGCTGGCTGCGCCGTAGCGGCCGGGGCAATCACGGGCGCGCCGTTCTTGCCCGCTTCGCCGAGACCATTCAAAATGGCCTGGCCAAGGGCGTTAATGGCGTCCACGGCGTCGCGTCCGCGGGCTTCAAGCGTGACGCGGTCTCCCTGCCTGACGTCGAGGTTCATCAGGCTGGTGAGGCTCTTGGCGTTGGCATAGGTTTGGCCGCATAAGAGCTGAATGGCGGCATCATATTGGCGCGCCAGTCCGGACAGTACGGCCGCGGGCCGAGCGTGCAAGCCGCCGTCGTTGGCGACAAAAATGGGATCGGAGGTGTAGGTTATGTTTTCCTCGCCGGGCAGGTCGCCGCCATCGCCGGCGCCGTTGAGATTCAGTTCGAGAATAGTGGTTTCAGACGCCTCGGCCTGGCCCCGTGCCTTCTGCATGCCGGCGACTCTTTCACCGTTGGTGACAATGACCATGGTCAGCAGGCTTGGTGCGTGGGTGGCCAGGTAGTCGATGTCAAAATCGATCAGCGGGTCACCGGCAGTCACTTCGTCTCCCTCGCGGACACGGGCGCTGAAGCCGGCGCCGGCCAGTTCGACGGTGTCCAGGCCGATGTGCAGCAGCAGCTCGATGCCCTCGGCCGTGGCGACGGTCAGTGAGTGGTGGCCGTTGTGAAGCTGGATGATACGGCCGTCGCACGGGGCGCAAAGGGTGCTGCTAATGGGATCGATGGCGATGCCGTCGCCCAGCAGTTTTGCCGAAAAGACAGGGTCAGGCACCTGTTCGAGGGGCATCAGGAAGCCGTTAAGCGGAGATTTTATTTCGAGTCGGGTCATGAATGTTCCAGGTTAAGGGCGGCAAGCTGCAGGCTGCAACCTGCAGGCGGCAAGTTGCAGGCTGCAGGTAAGAAGTGACTGGACCTGCGCTGCAGTTGCCGACGCGTTGCATTCATTAATTGTAGCAGTTAGCCGGGGTGGGACAAAGCGGATTGGCTGCCCGCGCATAATCGCCCTGCCAACGAAGGGGAGGCAGGGTGAAAAGGTTCAGTGAGCCAAGCTGTTTGAGTGACGAGGCTAATCAGGCAGTGCGCCAACCTCTGCCAAGAAGATGGGCGTTTCAAAATAAACCCGGCCGCGCTTAATCTTGTCGTCCTCAAGGTCATAGACGACACACAATGGGACGTTTACTTCCCTTCCTGTGGCGGGTACGCCGGCGAATTCGCCCGTGTGTTCGCCGCGAAACATCGCTTCCAGACAGCAGCGGCCGTCGCCAATGATTATATTGGTTGTTTCGGCGCGAGCGTTGAATGCCTGCCGGTAAAAATAGTGCAGCATGTCCAGCACCGCCTGCGGGCCGACATGTTCCTGGCCGGTGCCCATGATAGTGAAAACCACGTCATCTGCCAGGTCGCTGACATCATCGTGCTCGGCGGCAAAATAATGCTCCATTACTTTGCGTGTATTTTCTACGGACATTATCATCTCTCTTTCTGGAACTGCCCCGTGGGGCCCAGATAGCCGGAAAGAACAAAGAACAAAGAACAGTGATATGACTATAAGTCAATACGGACATCCAGTAAAGGCAGCGAAGGAGTGAGGCTGCGGAAGAGGTGGCAGAATGCAAAGAGTTGGCATCGTAACGGCCGATCATGCGGCGCGGCCCGGGCCGGTGCTGGCGGCGCGCGCGGGTGATAAGCTGCGCCGCGGCAGAAGAGACACGGAATGGCCGGGGTGGATCTGGTGCGAGAATGAGGAGGGCGTCGGCGGCTGGGCGCCGGAATCGTTCCTGGAAGGTGCGGGTGAATGGGTCGTCTTGCGGCGTGACTACGATGCCACCGAGCTGTCGGTCTCTACCGGGGAGCGGCTGCTCCTAGGCCAGGAGGTGCTGGGCTGGTGGTGGGCGAAGGCGGAGAGCGGCGAAGAGGGATGGGTGCCGGCGGGGAAGATAACAGTTAACGGTTAACAGTTAACAGTTAACTGGGAGCTGGCAGCTGGGAGCTGGGAACAGTCAAAGCAGAAGGCGCTGGGCGGCAGCATTTTGTCATTCCGAGCGCAGCGAGGAATCCCTGGAGCCTTAGCCAGCCAATGCTCTTCTCCACGCGAAAGGCTATAGAGATCCTTCAGGCTGCGCCTTCAGGATGACACCGCTCTGATGCAGTGAGGCATCCCTGGAGCCTT
>JBJYWX010000020.1:0-2802 GCA_046259695.1 Promineifilaceae bacterium (SeqCode)
CTTGCAGAATACGGTGCGCGGACTGCGCGGCGCAAAAGAAGTGGCGGCGCCGGCAAAGCAGGAGGATGTGATTCTACTCGATACAAGTGTCGTGATAGACGGCCGTATCTCCGACGTGTGCAAAAGCGGCTTCATTCGCTCTACCTTGTTAGTTCCCAACTTTATCCTCCTGGAACTGCAGCATATCGCCGATAGTTCTGACTCGCTGCGCCGCAATCGCGGCCGTCGCGGAC
Source organism: Promineifilaceae bacterium (SeqCode) (assembly GCA_046259695.1). GTDB lineage: Bacteria > Chloroflexota > Anaerolineae > Promineifilales > Promineifilaceae > JAACFF01. Next base: position 234 of record JBJYWX010000020.1, read on the forward strand.
TGGAGGTGTTGAGTATTCTGCAAAATGATACGCCCATTCCGCTGCATTTCACGGACATGGATGCGACAGATGTACGTGATGCAGATAGTAAGCTGGTGGCCCTGGCCCGCGACTTGCATTGCCCAATCATGACGAACGATTACAACCTGAATCGTGTAGCCGAATTACAGGGAGTGACGGTCCTGAATATCAATGACCTGGCCAATGCGGTGAAGGCCCTGTATTTACCTGGCGAAGAACTTGAAGTGAAAATTATCCAGGAAGGAAAAGAATACGGCCAGGGAGTCGGTTACCTCGACGACGGTACGATGGTCGTTGTAGAAGACGGCCGTTCCTATATCAACCGCTCAGAGAACGTGACGGTCACCAAGGTGCTGCAGACCACGGCCGGCCGCATGATCTTCGCGCGTATTTAGCCGGCCTTCATTATTGCCCGGCTGGTTCAAAGTACCCTCTCGCGCCCATAAGCTATCGATTTCGGGTATAATCGATCCTTTAATGGTAAGCGACGCAGTGAATGCGTTTACAATAAATATCTCGCGCCAGCTGATAAGGCGCCGTTGGATTTGCGGAGAAAGATGACAATCAACGTCTACAATGTGCTGACACGAAAGAAGGAACCATTTGTGCCGCTAACAGACGGCAAAGTGAACATGTACGTCTGCGGGCCGACGGTTTATGATGATTCCCATATTGGCCATGCCAAGACATACATCAGCTTTGATGTTATAGCACGCTACCTGCGTTACCGCGGCTATGATGTTTTGTATGTGCAGAATATTACCGATGTCGGCCATATGCTGGATACGGGTGAAGATCGTGTCTTGCGGCGCGCTCGCCAACTTTCGGCCGAGCCAATGCAGGTCGTAGAGACTTATATGCGCGGTTACTTCCAAGATATGGATGCCTTGAATGTGCAGCGTCCGGACATCAGCCCTCGGGCCAGTGGTCACATTCCGGAACAAATTGCCATGATTGAGGAGCTTGTTTCAAAGGGGCATGCCTACGAGGTGAACGGCTCCGTCTATTTTGATGTCATGTCCTTTCCGGAGTACGGCAAGCTGAGCGGCCGCCGGCTTGACGATCAGGAAGAGGGCAGCCGGGAGGCGGTGCGCACGGAAAAGCGCCATCCTGCGGATTTTGCGCTGTGGAAAGCGGCCGAGCCGGAACATATCTTGCGTTGGTCGAGCCCCTGGGGCGAAGGCTTCCCTGGCTGGCACGTTGAATGCTCGGCGATGGCTAACAAATATTTGGGGCAAACCTTTGATATTCATGGCGGAGGCATCGACAACATCTTTCCGCACAATGAGTGTGAAATTGCCCAGAGCGAAGCAGCGCACGGCGAACCATTCGCGCGCTACTGGCTGCTTGCCGGCACCCTGACACTGGATAGCGTCAAGATGAGCAAGAGCTTGGGAAACACGCTTACGCTCAAGGACGCTTTGCAGCGCTGGCGGCCAGAAGCTATTCGAACCTTTATCCTTTCCAGCCACTACAGTAACCCGATTGATTTTTCGGATGAAGCTGTTGAAGCGGCCTACAAGGGATGGCAGCGCTTATGGGGGGCGGTAAGTTTGGTACGCGAGCAGTTACGCAGCGCCCCGGATGGCGATCCGGCGCCGCAAGTCCTGAATCTGCTGGAGAATTATACAGCGGCTTTCGTCGACCGTATGGATGATGATTTTAATGCCCCGGCTGCGCTGGCCGTGCTGCAAGAACTTACCCGCGAGGTGAACAAGCTGCTCAACGACCCCGAATCTCTTAGCAGCGGCTCGCTTGAAGCTATTGATCAGACTTATCGCACGCTTGGCGGTGAGGTGCTCGGTATCATTCCCGATCAGCAGGAGACAGGCGGCGATAAAGAACGTGAAGAAGGGCTGATCCGCCTGCTGCTGGATTTGCGAAACGAGGCGAGAGCGCGCAAAGAGTGGGCGGAGGCGGATCGTATTCGCGATGCACTGCTGGCGCTCGGCGTTTTGGTCGAGGATCGCGCTGACGGAACATTCTGGAAGCTGGATTGAGGCGATCGGGAAAAGTGTCCGAATGAAGCAGGCATGGTACGCACTGCGGGTTAAACCCTATCGCGAAAAAAGTGTTCGCCAGCGTCTAGAGGCCGAGGGTCTGGAAGCCTACTTACCACTGGTGCGCGTGCAGCCGGTTAACCCACGCTCGGCCAAGGTCAAAGCGTATTTCCCAGGCTACATTTTTGTACATGCGGACCTGAAACATCTAGGCATGAACAAGCTGAACTGGATGCCTGGCGCATTGGGCCTGGTGGAGTTTGGCGGTATCGCGGCGGTCGTGCCGGACAATCTCATACATGAAATCAGGCAGTTGGTCGAACAGATTAATGAGGCAGGTGGCCTGACCCGCTTTGAATTGGCGCCGGGCGATAGGGTGCGGATTGTAGAAGGACCCTTCGCAGGTTATGAAGCGATTTTCGATACGCACTTGCCTGACAAAGATCGCGTCCAGGTCTTGCTTGCCTTCTTGAGCCAATCGCCACAGCCGGTACAACTCTCCTCCGATGCGGTTGAAAAGCTCAAAAGATGATCTTCTCCAGATCATC
>JBJYWX010000021.1:0-4874 GCA_046259695.1 Promineifilaceae bacterium (SeqCode)
CCGCCAGAAGAATGGTGGCCCAAAGCAGGCCCGTTGACAGCACGCGCGCCGCGCCAAGGTTCGTACCCAGGGCAAAGTTAAACATGATCACGGACACCAGGGAAAACATGATCATGATGCCCACCGTCTGGCGCGTGTGCTGCTCGATGCGCAAATCTTTGCGCGTGATGATCCAGACGGCTGACCAGAAGGAAGGCGCATCCATTGTAAGCGGCTGTGGGGCTTCGCTCATGTGCTGGCCATCTCCTGGGCTCCGCTCGACTGCGTGAGCGTCGCGTACTGTTCCAAGAAGTATGCCCGCTCGACCGCATCGCTTCTCAGGTCAGCCGCGATACGGCCGTTGTAAAGAATTGCCACACGATCACACTGCTCAAGGCCATGTACCAGGTCATGGGTGATCATCAAAATAGTTCGCCCTTGGCGCGCCTCTTGCTCAAGCAAGTTGTCTAGCAAAAGAGACGCGTCCCGGTCCAATCCCGTGTACGGCTCATCCAGCAGAAGCACATCTGGTTCATGCAGCGTTGCGCGGGCAATCGTGAGGCGCTGGACCATACCACGTGAAAAGCTGCGCACGGGATCGCGCTGCCGCGCATACAAACCAACGGTCTTGAGCGCGGCGGCCACGCGCTCTGGAACATCCGGCAGCTGGTAAAGTTCAGCGAAGAAAGTAAGATTCTCGGCCGCGCTTAAGTCATGATAGAGCAGCGATTGGTGCGACACGAGGCCGATATGCCGGCGGACCTTGTCGGCATGTTCAGGGAACTTCCATCCACCCACGTTGACCACTCCTTCCGTGGGAGTCAGGAGCGTGGCTATGATCCGCAGAAGCGTGCTCTTGCCGGCGCCATTCGGGCCAACCAAGGTTAAGAATTCCCCTTCCGCGACATCCAGGTTGACGCCGCGCAGCGCACTGTTCAAACCATAGCGTTTCACTAATCCTCTGATATGAATCATGGTGGACAATTGTAAACAGGAAAGGAAGGTTGACAACAACGACCCGGCCGAGACCGAGCCACTTCACCGCGCAGGTTATAGCACTTCACGCCGCAAAAATAGCCGTTGCGGCACCGGCGCCGGCTTATTCTGTGCTCATTTTGAGGCGTAATAGCTTTACAAACAGGCCCACTTTGTTTTATTATGCTTAATTGTGCCCTGGAGCACAAACGTACACGCTAACCGGTAATTAGGGGCGTAATAGCGACAAATTAGTGACATTACCCTCTATTTGCCGCGGCACTGCGTTCAGTTGCTTGCGGTCAATAGCGCCTTTACTTATAATTCACGTTGGTTTGTGACGGTAAGCGATTACTGGCACCGAGAAGAGGATTTGGAAGAAATACTCTCTAATTTATCCGGAACGGTCTCACCCTGGTTGATGGGAACCTTCTTCATGCTTGGCCTGGTAGCCACTGCGGCTGCGGGCAAAAACTGGCGTGATATGAAGCGCTCTCCCTATTTTTTCCAGCGGTTACAGGCGGGCAAACGATTGCAGACTTATATGTCGGCTAGTTTTGCCTTATTTTTGGTTACCTTCGCTGTTGGGCTCTATTCCTGGCAAACCCCCAAAGATGAAACCGTCCGTATGGCGGTTATTTCGTACTCCAAACCGGTCCCGGGAGAGGACGACAGCAGCAGTATAGTTGAGCTTCCTCCTACCTTTGAGGGCGTTGATGCCCTATCCCTGGAAGAATCAGAGTCGTCGGAGCCTGGTCTCCAGTCGTCTCCTGCAAGTCTGATCACCGTAGCTGAGCAGCCAAGCAGCCAGTCCGCTTTTGAACTACCAGAAGTGTATGATCGCCTGGAGCCGCAGGCAGAACTTAGCGATAACAGCAACTTGTCGCCGCTGAACTTCTCTACGGAAGTCACCGACGAGTATGATGCGGTTGACCCACGCCAGATTTTTGCGGAGGGTTTCTACACCCTTTACGCGACATTCGACTACGAAGGACTGGAAGATGGTATGGTATGGTCCTGGGTCTGGCGCCACGAGGGTGACGTGGTAGAAGGTGGTAATGAGGTATGGGCTTACGGCGCTGACGGACCCGGTTATATCTTTTTCAATCCAGAAGAAGGGTTCGATGCAGGCCAATATTCGCTCGATATTTGGGTGAACGGCGAGCTAATGGCACAATCTTCTGTGGTGATGAATAACGCCAGCCTGTCAGCCAACAACTAACAACATCCCCCGCATTGATACCGATAACTGTTTGATGGACCGGCTGCCAGGCCGGTTTTTTGTTGGCTAACTCCAGCGGGCCAGGCGAGCGCGACCGGCCTGCAGCAGCTGCTGCAGCTCCCGCACGTGAAGGAAGAGGCTGGCGGCAAAGTAAACGCCGCCGCCCACAACAACACCCGCAACGAGGCGCAGCCACACCGCATCGGTGTTTATCCTGGACAGCAGCATCCAGCCGCCAGCAGCCATGAGCGCGGCAGCAAGGGCCATGCGCCAGGCACCGGATAGCAGGTCCGTACCACCAAAGCGACCCAGCTTGCGGCGCAGCAGCCAAAGCAGTACACCAACCTCGAAATAATTGGACAGGCTAAAGCCAAGCGCTAACGCACCGAGGGGGGGCCATCCCTGTGCAGCGAACAGTGTGTCGCGCAGCATGATACTCAAAATGGCCATGATCACTACCTGCAAGCCGCCGGCCAGCACCGGCGTCAGGGTGTCGCTGAGGGCGTAGAAGCTGCGTGCGATTACTTCCAGGAAGAGTAAAGCCATCAGTCCAATGGCCATGATTTGCAGCGCGCCAGACACGAGAAGTGTCGACTCTTCATCGAACAGGCCCCGCTGGAACAGGATAGTCACCACCGGTTCGGCCAGCAAGATCAACCAGACCGTTATTGGCAGCCCAAGAAAGAGAAGCATGCGCAGCGAATCGGTAATGATAGTGCGCATCTCGTTATATTCTTCTTGCGCAGCTAATGTAGAGAGCGTGGGAAAGGCAGCGATACCTAGGGCCTGCCCAATTATCCCTTGCGGCAGAATGATCAGCCGAAAGGCGGCATTCAACGCCGGCAGGCTGCCCAAAGGCATTGGCGCCGTCATGTAGAGCATGATGAATTTATTGATTTCGCTAAACGATAGTCCCACGACACGGGGCGCCATCAACTTCCCAACCTGGATCACACCAGGATCGCGCACGGTGAGAAGCGGTTCGTATTGGACGCCTTGGCGGCGCAGGGCTGGCAGCTGGATCAGCAGGTGACCCAGGGCGCCGATGACTGTGCCAATGGCCAAACCCATGGCAGCACCCCCGGCGCCCTGGCCCAAGAACAGGCCGCCCGCAATAATGCCCAGATTGTAGACCGTCGGCGCCAGCGCCGGTGTCAGAAAATGCTGCCGCGCGTTCAAGGCACCCATCACGACGCCGCTGGCGCCAAAGATGATGGGTGACAGGAGCATTACGCGCATTAATGTGACAGTCGTCCCCAGAAGTTGGGGATGCTCGGCGATCGCCGGGGCGTAAAAGAAAGTGACGATCTGTGGAGCGACGATCATGGCCGCCACGGCAACGAGGGTCACAACAAGTGTGATGAGGTTGATCACGGCCGAAAAAAGCCGCCAGGCGCCCGAATCATCATGGCGCGCCAGGTAGGCGCTAAAAGTCGGGATAAAGGCTGAGCCAATGGCGCCCCCGGCAATAATCAGAAAGATCGACTCGGGAAATGTCTTGGCAATATCAAAGGCCGTTGCCTCTACCGTGGTCACGCCAAGCAGTGAGCGCGTCACCATTTCGCGAAACAGTCCTACAACGCGACTGAGCAGCATCGCGGCGCCAACGAGGCCCGCGGCGCGCATGACTTGCGAGCGTCCCGAATTTGTGGGCTGGTTACTGTCCCGCTCAGAATGTGACATGGGCGGTAATTATACTCTTAATCTGGCCCAATCTGTCGTGGTCATCTGGCATCGAGAAGCCAGCGGTGCTGCTTGTCAAGGGTGCCCGTCATACTGTACACTTGATTAACAGACTCTTAACAATCATCTCAACGTTACTTCAACGTGAGCTATAGGGTAAAGAGGATGTTATCCGGAGGCCGGCGATGAGTGTCATCAAGGTTTCTGCCCATTCACGTACCTCTGCTGTCGCCGGCGCCATCGCAGGCGTCATGCGCGACACGCAGCGGGCAGAAGTTCAGGCCATTGGTGCCGGGGCTGTCAACCAGGCCATTAAAGCAATTGTGATTGCCAAGGGTTACCTGGCAGAAGAAGGGGTAGATGTCGTCTGCACGCCTTCGTTTGTGGAAGTGGTCATTGACAGCCAGGAGCGAACGGCCATCCGCCTCGTGGTAGAACCAAGGCCCTGGGCTACGGCAGCGGGTGCGGAGTTTTAAGAGACATGGATGGACGATCCGTTTCGCTTCTGCCAGCTGCAGGAATTGGTTAGCGAGGGCGCCGCAGCAGCCACACCAATAACAAAACAGTAAATAATAAGGCCGCAAGCCCGAAAAGCAGGTAAGACTGCACGCCAGTCGCTTTCTCGGCGGCCACTGAGGTCGTGGAGGCCCTCCGGGCAGCCGTAGGGTTTACCGCCGCCTCTGTGATGCCGGCTAACGCCTGGCGCGTCGCTGTCGCCACATCTTCTTGCACAACGGTTGTTGGGTTGGGGGACGGCCGTGCGGTTGCTGACGCCGTGGGCATCAATCGTGTCGCTGTACTCGTCGGCTGCGGAGACGGTGATGGCGACGGCAGCGCAGTTGGCGTCACGGTTGGTTCGGGAAGGAGGGGCGGATCGCCCTGCGGCAGGCCTTCGCCGTCGCGTGCCTGGATGAGATAGAGGACGGTGCCGCCAATCATACAGTAATCACCGATAGTCTGCGTGCAAAGAGCCTGCTGCAAATCGAGGATGTAACGGCCGCCTTCCGCTTCCACA
>JBJYWX010000022.1:0-3903 GCA_046259695.1 Promineifilaceae bacterium (SeqCode)
TGCTGAAAGGTGCGGACGGCCATGACTTTGCGCCCGCCGCGCCGGACCCGCAGCACATCGCCCTGTTGCAGCATTCCAGCGGCACCACCGGCTTGCAGAAAGGCGTGGCCCTGGCGCACGAGGCGGTGCTAAACCAGCTCGCCGCCTACAGCGAGGCGATCGCCTTATCCGGCAAAGACGTGGTGGTAAGCTGGCTGCCGCTGTATCACGATATGGGTCTGATCGCCGGCTTTCTCCTGCCTCTTTTCCAGGGCGTGCCGCTGGTGTTGATGTCGCCTTTTGACTGGGTGCGCCACCCGGCGCTGCTGCTGTCGGCGATCGACGCCCACGGCGGTACGCTGACCTGGCTGCCCAATTTCGCCTACAATCACCTGGCGCGGCGCGTGCGCGAGCGCGATAGCGAGGGCCTTTCGCTGGCAGGCATGCGCCTGTTTATCAACTGTTCGGAACCGGTGCGGCAGGACAGCCACGATCTGTTCTTGTCACGTTTCGCCCCGCTGGGCGCGCGGCCGGAGCAGCTCGCGGTCAGCTATGCCATGGCCGAAAATACGTTCGCCGTGACGCAGACGCGGCCGGGCCAAATGCCACGGCAAGACGTGGTGGATCGCCAGGCGCTGGAAGAGGAGCTGGTCGCCAGGCCGGTTGCAAAGGGTGACACAGGGGCACTGGTGCAGGTGTCGTGCGGCGCGCCGGTAGCGCATACGGCCGTGCGCGTGCTGGACGGATCCGGCAATGATCTACCCGAACGGTCCGTGGGCGAAATTGCCATCCGCAGCAACTGCATGCTCAGCGGCTACTACAGGCGGCCCGACCTGCAGCCGTTCCAGGATGGCTGGTACAGAACCGGCGATCGGGGCTATCTTAGTGCCGGGGAACTGTTCGTCATTGGCCGTTCCAAGGATCTGATCATCAACGCCGGCAAGAATGTCTATCCGCAGGATATTGAAGCCATTGTCAACGGGGTGCCGGGCGTCCATGCCGGCCGCGCCGTCGCCTTCGGCGTGCCGGACGCTCGCGAGGGCACGGAGCTGATTGCCGTTGTGGCCGAGGTGCGCAGCGCCGACCCGGCCGAGCGCAAGGAGATTGGCAAACTGATCCGCCAGGAAGTGGCGCGGCAAAGCATGGTCACGGTCAGCTACGTATATCTCGTTGGCGACAAATGGCTGATCAAAACATCCAGCGGCAAAATCGCCAGGGCAGCGAATCGCGACAAGTGGCGCAAGGAAAGAGGAAACAGTTAACGGTTGATTGGGAACTGCTCACTGCCACCTGCAACTTGCCACCTGTAACTTGTAACGTGTAACTTCCTCCATGCCCCCTGAACTCCTTTCCATTTTCGCCGGGCTGGCCTCGGCCGTGACCTATGGCGCCGGCGATTTTAGCGGCGGGTATGCCTCGCGCCGCAGCCGGGCGACGATGGTAGTGCTCGTCTCGCAGTTCTCCGGGCTGTTGATCCTGCTGCTGCTCGCTTTACTGCAGCGCGCGCCGCTGCCGCCGGCAAGCGATCTGCTGGCGGCGGGCATTGCCGGCACGCTGGGCACCATTGGCCTCGTGCAGTATTACCAGGAGTTATCTCGCGGCCGGATGGGCGTCATCGCGCCGCTGACGGCCGTGGTGACGGTCACTATCCCCGTTCTGTATGGCTCCCTCTCGTTGGGCCTGCCTTCGCCAAGCCAACTGGTGGGTATGCTGCTGGCCCTGGCGGCGATTTATCTGATCACGCGCGCCGGCAGCCACGCGCCTGTCACCCGCCGCGATCTGGGCATCGTGCTGGTGATGGGTGCGCTGTTCAGCGTCTTTCTGGTCACCATCGGCACCGTCAGCGCACGCAGTATCTTCTGGCCCTTGATTGCCTCACGCGCCGCTTCGGCCTCGTTTCTTCTCCTTTTTTTGCTGCTCAACCGGCGCGGCAGCCTGACGGTCGTTTCCGGCGATCGTCTGGCCCTGATGGCTTTTGTTGGCCTGCTCGACATTGCGGGCAGCAGCCTTTTCGCCCTTTCCAGCGCCATGGGGCGGCTGGATATTGCCTCTGTGTTAGCCTCGCTTTATCCGGCTGTCACCGTGCTGCTGGCGCGTTTTGTCCTATCCGAACCGATAAACGGCCGCCAGTGGTTGGGCATATTGGTCGCCGTGGCCGCAATTATCCTGATCACGTTGTAGGGGGCAGCCCCAAGAGAGTGTTCATCATGCACGACGGCCCCGTAGGGGTAACCCTTATGGTTACGCAGGTGGTCGTTTGCCCTGCGCTTGAAGCGCGGATCGGCGCTTGATAGAATAAGCCAACTAACAGGGTGCATCCATAAACAGATGGGTTTCGAACTGGAACTAGACGAAAACGCCGCAGAAGGCATCAAGCGCATTATCTTGGAGCGCGTCGACTACGTGCACGAGCTGATGGTTAATCCCAACCCCACGCGGGAGAAAGCGGTGCATGAGGCGCGCAAAAGCTTCAAGCGCATACGCGCCGCGCTGCGCCTGGTGCGCGATGGAACCGGAGAGGCCTGGTACCGTGAGCAGAATATGTTCATTCGCGATACGAGTCGCCTGCTGGCGCCGGTGCGCGACAGCGCGGTGCTTGTTGAAGTGCTGGACGGGCTGACGGCCGAATATGCCGATGTTGTACCCCCCGAGACGTTTGATTCGATCCGCGCCAAGCTGGTTGGCCGCAGCGAGCGCATCATCAGCGAGCTGTTGGACGAGAAAGACGTATTAAGCGAAGCAGCATGGCAGATGAAGCAGTTCCGGCCCGTAATCGCCGCCATGCCCGTCAGGAGCAAAGGTTTTGATACCTTCGCCGCTGGCCTGCAGCGCGTCTATCGCCAGGGTAGGCAGGCGATGCGCTCTGCCCTGGAAGATCCTGATGATCCGGTCAAGTTCCACGAATGGCGCAAGCGGGTCAAATACCTCTGGTACCACATGGATATCTTGCAGCAGGCGTGGCCCCTGATGCTGAGTGACACTGCGAACGAGCTGCACCTGGCCTCCGATTTTCTGGGCGACGCCCATGACCTGGTCGAGCTGAAGGAGACGATTCTGGGCGATCCGGTATTTCTGGAGAACGAACCAAACCTGGTAACGCTGCTGGCCCTGGCCGACCGCCGCAGGCGCGAACTGGAGGAGGCGAGCTGGACATTGGGCCAGCGCCTTTATTCTGAGAAGCCGCGCGATTTTGTGGCCCGCATCCGCTCCTATTGGGACGCTTGGCAGGCCGACCAGCCGGCCACGCGCGAGGCGCTGCAAAGCGCCCTCGCCAATAAGGCTCTGGCGAAGAGTGGTCCGGTCAAGGCCCGAGGCTTACTGAGCACGCGCGAGGCGGCGCAGCGCACCGGCAAGACGGTGCGTGAGATACGCGCCAGCATCCGGCGCGGGGAGTTGGAGGCGGTAAAGATTGGGAGAGTATGGGTGATTGAGGGCAGCCAACTTTCTGCAGTCGGCCGGCGCTGAGCCGGTAGGCAGTAAGCCAATTGTCAGTAAAAAGTGCGTCAGCCTTGCCGTCCTGAAGGATCCCTGTGGCCAACCGATTTCCCGGGGCGCTGCGCATGGCGCAGGTTCCAGGGATTCCTCGCTGCGCTCGGAATGACAAGTTACGGGAGTGACATAGTGCGAACTTGTCATCCTGAAGGCGCAGCCTGAAAGATCCCTGCGGCCTTTCGCGTGGAGAAAAGCGCTGGCTGGCTGAGGCTCCAGGGATGCCTCACTTCGTTCGGCATGACAAGCTACCGCCCTGTCATCCTGAAGGCGCAGCCTGAAGGATCCCCATGGCCAACCGATTTCCCGGGGCGCTGCGCATGGCGCGGGTTCCAGGGATTCCTCGCTGCGCTCGGAATGACAAGTTGCGAGAGTGACAAAGTGCGAACTTGTCATCCTGAAGGCGCAGCCTGAAAGATCCCTGCGGCCTTTCGC
>JBJYWX010000023.1:0-3237 GCA_046259695.1 Promineifilaceae bacterium (SeqCode)
ACCCTTGAGATCAAGGCTGTGCTGTACGACTCCGAACACGCGTTTGTGTAACACATCGTTAGACGACGCCTCATCGGAGATGAGGCCTCATCGACTATGAGGTTTCATCAAGTATGAGGTGGATATCGTCAGGGGCGATGGTATGTTAAAAAGGCCGGGGCCGATTGTGGTCCCGGCCTTTTTTGTCAGCCGTTGGGGGATGCCGCGACTTAAATTTCAGTAATCTGTGTCCTCATCATCGCCGCCGGCATAGTAGCCGCTGTCGGCAACCTTTACCAATGCCGTCTCCAGCAAGGCAAAGGGGCGGCTGGTTCGCTGCGGGTCGTCATAGTAGATCTTTATCTCGGCCGTGTCGCGCAGGAAATCGATGCGCCCCACTTCACAACGCTTGACGTCCAGTCCGGTAAGATAGCGCAGGTCTTCAACCAGCAAATCGTAATTTTGCGGCTTGATCAGCTCGATGCGCTCATAGGTCAGGCGCTGTGACAATTCATAATGAAAGCCCCATTCCCGTTCGAGGACATAGAGGATGCTGACGATGGCCATGTTGGCCAGGAACAGGGCCGGCCAGGCTTCGTTGGTGATCAGGACCGAGTTCATCACCGGCAGGGCGATAATGATAAATAGATAGGTCATTTCTCGCGCGGGCATGGTGTTGGTGCGGTAGCGCAGCAGCGAGAAGAGACCGAACAGGCCAAAGCCGACGCCGATACTCATTTCCAGGGTCGTCAGAACGGTCATGACAAAGTATACGGCCGTGTTAAAGTCAAGAAACGTGAATACATAATTCTTACTTTGTTTCTGCGGGTAATAAATGAAGCGCACAATGATAATGGCGACGATCAGGTTGAAAACAAAGCCGATGAGTAAATTAGTGGTAGTAACCATGAGAATCTCCTCGCATGAGTTTTTGCACCAGCAGGTGCTTGGGTTTGAAGTTGTTTTGTTTTAGTTCCGGGTAGAGGTAGCTGACGCCGAGGCAGTATTTGCTGAACGAGGTCGGCCGTACACCCAGGAGGCGCATTTGCTGTACAAAGTCGGAATAGGCAAAGAATCCGTCGCGCTTCACTTCGGCAATGGCAACGCCGGGGAGGCTTAAGCGCTTGGGGCCGATCTGGAAGGCCAGGTCGAAGTCCAGCGTCAGCCGTTCCGGCCGGTGGTTGCTGACCAGGGTGACGCGCACAAAGCTGTTCCAGAGCGCGGGCAGCAGTTCGGCCGCCTCGTGCGGATAATAATCGGTGAGGAAGCGCGCCGTGTCGCGGTTCACGCTGGTTTTAATGTGCGGGGTTTGCAGCCGGTTTTTGATCGTGCGCTTCTTGTTGGTCTTGTGCTTTACCTCGAAGAAGGAGAGCCGGGAGTCAAGATAAGCGCGCGAACGCACTTTGTAGCGGTCTAAAGCCCCCGCGTGATGGCGGTAGCAGAGCGTGAAGTCGGCCGTATCGAAGTAGAGCGTGCGGTAATTGTGCAGGCGCACGCCTTCTATTTCCAACACCCGGTAATCGTTTTAGAGTTGGCTCAGTCCCGCCAGCAGCGTCTCCGCAGCCATCACAAACTTGGTGTCGGTGCGGTTGAGCAGGGCGACACTAGCCATCTCGCTCAGGCTGATGGGCGCATATTGTTCGACGACAGCCGGTACCTGAGGAACGACCGTGTGCAACATTTCCTGCCCGTAATCCGCGGCGATTCGTTGATTGATTTGAGAAATCGAGGCGAACATCATCCGTATCCTTCGTAACTTTGATAGGGTGTAATATAGCGGATGGTTGTTGAGGAACTGTTAAGGAGTATTTGATAAATGATTGAGGTTGTGAGGGGGAGATTTGTTATACCTGCTGGGCCACGGTGTGGCGGCGGGGGGAGAGAGCCACCAGCAGACGGTCGATGATCAGGAAGAAGACGATCAGGCCGGTGGATATGTAGATGATTTCCATAGCCGGAGTATCGGTGCCGGCGAACCAGCTGTGCAGCAAGGCGAGCACGAAGGCGCCGTAGGTCATGAAATGGATGGCGTGAAATGTACGGTAGCTGATCCGGTGACGGATGTAAAAGGTCAGCGTGGTCAAGACCATCAGGTACATGCCGATGATGCCCAGGCCAAACCAGAAGGGGCTGAGAACACCTTCCGCGCTGCGGAACATTGCTTCCGCTTTGCGCATAAGGCAACCGGCCGGCTGCGCGTCCTCCATCTGCAACCAGACGGACATCTGGCAGCCCATGGCCTGAAACGGGTGCCGGCGCCAATTTGCCGGGAGCGCTTGCTGGTTCATGCGTTTAGCCCGAGGAACGGCCCATTGCAACGGGGGCGCTGCGCACGACAGGCGCAACCACGGTGGGAATCGCTTCCAGGTTGAGATCGAGATCCGGAGGGATGGAAGCATTGATAGTGACCTGCGAACGGGAGCCGGTTGATGCCGCCGGCTGCGCGGCGGGCGGTCTGATAAGCTGCTCGTCCAGGCAGGCGTGATGTCTACACTGTATGTGATTTAAGCGGAAGCGCGGCTGGAGAAAGAATACAGCCGTCTGCTGGTGACAAAGGATGATGAAATGATGCTGCGAGTGCCGATAGAGCGGGTTTCGCGCGTTGTGCTGGTGGGCAGAGCGGGCGCGACCACGCCGGCGATGCACGCGCTGCTGGGCGCGGGCATCCCGCTGCTGCTGGTGACGCGCAGCGGCAGGCTGGTGGGGAGGTTGTCGCCGCCCACGGCGGCGAACCTGGCGCTGCGGCGGGCACAGTACCGGCGCGACGGCGAGGCGGCGTTTTGTCTTGAGCTGGCGCAGAGCATCGCCGCGGGCAAGGTGCGCAACCAGCGGACGCTGGCACGGCGGCTGGCGCGGCGCCACGAGGGGATCGACGATGTTTTTGCGGCCGACCTAGAGGAGGCGATCGGGCGGATGGAAACGGCGAAGGATCTGGACACGGTGCGAGGCATCGAAGGATATGCCGCCAGGCGCTATCTCGGCATATACCGGCAGGCGTTCGACGCGCAGTGGGGCTTCAAGAAACGCACACGACGGCCGCCGCGTGACCCGATTAATGCGTTGCTCAGCCTTGGTTATACGCTCCTGGGCCAAAACTTGACGACGGCGCTGGAGATCGTGGGGTTAGATCCTTACCTGGGCTACTTTCACGGCGAGGCATACGGCCGTGCGGCGCTGGCATTAGACCTGATCGAAGAGTTTCGCACGCCAATCATCGATTCGCTCGTGCTGACGGTTATCAATCACCAGACATTATAG
>JBJYWX010000023.1:3247-4216 GCA_046259695.1 Promineifilaceae bacterium (SeqCode)
AGGCGGATGATTTCGAGCCGGATCACGAGAGCAGAGGCGTGCGGCTGACCGAGCATGGGCTGCGCGTGTTTTTGCACCAGTACAGCGAGAAGCTAGAATCTGAGGTAAAGGTGCGCGAACTGAGCCGCCGGCTGTCGTATCGCAAGTTACTTGAAGTACAGGCGCGGCGGCTGGCCGAGTTTATCGAAGGCGAGTTAGAAGAATACCGGCCGTTTCGAGCGCGATGAGTGAGGCGTAGGGAACGATTGAACCTTAACAATAACAAAACAATTTATCTTAGTGACCTACGATATCAGCGACGACAAACGGCGCACGAAGCTGCATAACGCGCTGCTTGACTACGGCACGCCGGTGCAGTACAGCGTTTTTGAATGTTTGCTGGATGAGGCGGGCGAGAAGAAGATGCGTAAAGCGATGAAGCGGGTGATCCGGGTACGGAAGGATCACGTTCGTTTCTACTATCTATGCGGGGCGTGCCTGAAAAAGGTGGAAACGACGGGCGCTGAAGAAGTGCTGAGCGAAGGGCCGGCGGCGCTGATTGTGGGCTAGAATTGACAGCGTGGCCGTTCATCTGCGGCGTTTGGCGACGCAGGTGGGGGGTCGGGCCTATTTTTGACTCCGTCGCCACGAGCAGCAGGGCACCCCCCACCTGTGGGGGTTTTGAGGCGTTTTTTCAGGGCGATCGGGGCCGTTTTGGCGACGCGGAACCGGTTCCATGATGGTCAAGGAGTCCGTCGCCAAATGGTAAAATAGTGGAAAAGAGTGGTAGAAACGGCCGTTTTTGCCTCGCAGAGGGCAAAAATGTGGTAAAAATAGGGTGTGAGCAGGATAGAGAAGCGCATTGACTGCCAGATGTTGCAGTCTAAAAAGAAGAATCGCCTAGATGGCGACTGAAACGAGAAAGTGCTTGACTCTTAGTCCTCTTAGTCGCAAATTGTCTAAAAAGAAGAATCGCCTAGATGGCGACTG
>JBJYWX010000024.1:0-10737 GCA_046259695.1 Promineifilaceae bacterium (SeqCode)
AACCGGATCATCTACGATTTCATCTTGAAAACGGACACAGCGACCGCACTGTATACAGCGTTCGCGGTCCAAATATATCAAATCACCGAGGGGCACATGCTTATCCAGCTTCAATTTGTCGCTAAATACCATGCGGCTGGTGCCGTCGCCGTGCGCCATGGTCAGGTTCTGCAAGGGACATTCGCCGCCCTTATCGCAAATGGGACAATCGAGTGGGTGGCTGGTAAGAAGAAACTCGATAATGGACTCGCGCGCTTCTTCTACCGCCTGCGAGTTGGTGACTACTACCATTCCCTCGCTAACCGGCACCGTACAGCCGGTTTGCAGCCCGGGGCTAAAATTGATCTGCGGCGTACCATCTTCTTCCAAGACCAGTTCGCCGGTGGCGCGATCGCGCACGGGCCGGCCGATAGCTACCAGACACATGCGGCACATGCCTACCGGCTCCATTTTCGGGTGATAGCAGAAAACGGGTATATCAACGCCAATCTTCTTGGCCGCATCAACTACTAAAGTACCACTGGGTACAGTTACTTGGGTGCCGTCAATGGTCAATGTAACAAGATTGCTCATCAATCGCCTCTTAGCGGGCAAACGCGACCTTTAGGCAGGCTGGGCCAGCGGTTCGCGCACCTTTGCTTTGTATTCGTCCAAGAAATGCGCGATAGTCGAGAGCACAGGACTGACCGCGAACTCACCTAATGCGCACAAACATTTTCCCTGCATTTGCTTGGCAATAGACTCCAGCAGGGTGATGTCATCTTCCGTACCCTGGCCGTGCATGATGCGTTCCAAGACGCGCTCCATCCAGAATGTGCCTTCACGGCAGGGCGTGCATTTACCACATGATTCATGGCGAAAGAAATGGATCATCTTGGAAGCAGCCCACACCATGTCCGTATTCTCGTCCATGACGATGACCGAAGAGGAGCCCATCACGGAGCCGTACGGCGTCAAGCCTTCGTAGGTCATGGGAGCGTCGAGCGCGTCGGCGGTTATAACCGGACCCGATCCGCCGCTGGGCAGCAGAGCCTTAAACCCTTTGCCGCCGCGCATGCCACCGGCCATTTCGATCAGCTCGCGATAAGTTGTTCCCATGGTCACTTCGTAATTGCCCGGCTTTTCGACATGCCCGCTCATACAAACGATCTTGATTCCGGGGCTTTTTTCGGTGCCCATTGATGTATACCAGTCCGCACCGTTGACGAGGATAGGCGGAACGTTGGCCATCGTTTCCGTGTTGTTGACTACCGTGGGCTTGCCATACAGTCCTTCCACGGCCGGAAACGGAGGTTTTGACCATGGCTGGCCTAAATCTCCGGCCAAGGAGTTGATCAACGCCGTTTCCTCGCCGCAAATATAAGCGCCTGCACCATAATGGCAGTAGAAATCGCAGCTAAAATCCGAATCGAGAATATTCTCACCCAATAGGCCGTTGGCGTAGCACTCTTTCAGCGCTTCCTCGAAATGGTAAGCGGCGTCCATGTATTCACCGCGAAAATAGTTATAAATCTGCTTTGAGCCGACAGCGTAAGCGGCAATAAGCGCGCCCTCGATTACCTGGTGTGGATTCTTCTCCACCAGTTCGCGGTCTTTAAAGGTGCCGGTTTCCGATTCGTCGGTGTTGATGATGATGTATCTAGGGAACAGATCCTTGGGAATGAAGCCCCACTTGATGCCAGCGGGGAATCCTGCGCCGCCGCGACCGCGCAAATTGGCGGCTCGTACTACCGCCGTCACCTCTTCCGGCTTCATTCTTAACGCTTTTTTCAATCCTTCATAGCCACCATTCGCCAGATAAACATCCAGCTCGTGAATATCCGGAATGTCTCGATTACGTAGTAATATGTGGGCCATAATAAAACTTCACCACGAGACGGGTGCCGCCGGTTGGCGACGGCCGTCACCTTCCTAGCTATCCTGTTTGGCAAAAGCCGCGATTTTTTCGACCACGCCGGGACTGGCAGCCTCGCCTTGCCGCGCTTCGGCGCGCAGGCGGGTCAAAAGCGCGTCAAATTTCTCTTCATTCAGATTTTCTTCGAATTTTAGATTGCACTGCAGCATCGGCGCGCGATCACACGCCCCCAGACACATAACCGTCTTGATGGTGAAGAGACCGTCAGAGGTTGCGCCTTCAACCGGGATTTGCAGTTTGTCGCAGGCCATATCAACGAACTCGTCGGCACCGCGGAGGGCGCAGGCCAGATCGTTGCATATCTCAAGCACGAACGTGCCGGTTGGCTCTTCGTAATACAATGAATAAAAGCCGGTGAGCGAAAGCACATGGGTCGGATCCAGATCCAGGATACCGGCGACTTCGCGCATCGCTTCATGGCTCATATAGCCGTATTCCTTCTGCGCCAGGTGCATCAGCGGCAGAACGGCCGACTTCTTGTCAGGATAGCGGGCTAACAGGCCCTCTATTTCGGCTGCGTATTTCTCACTAATCAAAACACTCTCCGAAGAGCATCCAATCGCGACACGGCGATCGACGCGCTAGCGGTCAATTTCGCCCAAAATGATATCGATAGAACCGATGATGGCCACCAGGTCAGCAACAAAGCCGCCCCTGGCCATATTAGGCAGTGAAGCCAGATTCACATAAGAGGGAGCGCGAAAATGGACGCGCGCCGGTTTCGGACCACCATCGCCGCGCAGATAGCAGCCAAACTCACCACGGGGCGATTCTATGCTCTGGTAAACATAGCCCTCCGGCGCATTAAAGCCTTCTGTCCACAGCTTAAAATGATGGATTACCGCTTCCATACTGCGGCCCAACTCCGAGCGCGGCGGAGGCACAATTTTGCGGTCGTCTATGCTAACGGGTCCATCAGGTAGTCTGTCCAACGCCTGTTCGATAATCCGCATGCTTTGCCAGAGTTCCTGCACGCGGCAGCGATATCGCGCGTAGACATCACCATCCGTGCCAAGCGGCACGTCAAAATCATATTGCTCGTAACCCGAATAAGGCTGTGTCTTGCGGATATCCCAATTGACGCCGGATGCGCGCAGGCTAGGACCGGTCAGACCCCAGGCGATGGCATCCTCGCCGGACACGACACCGACACCTTTCGTGCGGCGCAAGAAAATGGGATTCTCCTTGAGCAGCGCCTCGTAATCAGCGATGCGCCCTGGGAAGAACTCCAGAAAACGGCGAACGGCTGGTTCAAAATCTTCAGGAACATCGCGCCACAACCCCCCTGGGCGGAAATAGCTGACCATCATACGCTGGCCGGAGCACATTTCGAACAGATCGAGGATATATTCACGCTCGCGGAAGCAGTAGAGGAATACCGTCATAGCTGCCAGATCGAGAGCGGCCGTGCCCAACCAGACTAAATGGCTGGCTATGCGCGCCAGTTCGGTCAAAACAACACGGATCGCCTGGGCACGCGGCGTCGCTTCGACGCCCAAGAGTTTCTCCACGGCAAGGACGTAGCCCAGATTATTAGACATTGGGGACAGGTAATCCATGCGGTCAGTCATCACCAGCGCCTTGGTGTAGGTCTTGGACTCCATGTTCTTTTCGATACCCGTATGCAAGAAACCGATATCGGGCGCTACATTAACGACCGTCTCCCCGTCCAGTTCGAGCAGAAGGCGCAGCACGCCGTGGGTACTTGGATGCTGCGGGCCCATACTGAGCAGCATGTGTTCTTCAGCATCGACGATTTCCATCCCCGTGCCGACCATGGCCCGCAGTTCCTCCACGGACATTTCTTGAATCGTTGCACTTTTCTGTGGTGTACGCGTTTCAGACATGATTTACATTACCTCGGTCGCCATACACTCATTCTTTAGCGAAAGGCTTGCGCGCGGCAATCTCTTCCCAATTAAATGAAAACTGCACTTCTTCGTAACCCAGCGGGTAATCCTTACGCAGCGGGTGCCCCTGCCAATCTTCGGGCAAGAATAGACGGCGGAGATGGGTATTGCCCTCGAAGCGCACGCCCATCAGGTCCCATACTTCCATTTCCAGCCAGGTGGCGATGGGCCATAGGTCACCCATAGTGGGCGGGCCGGCATCCGGATCTTCAACCAGGGTCCGCAAGCGCAGGCGATAATTGTTGGGCATGGAATAAAGGTGATAATTCACCGCGAAACGCGGAAAATCCGGCAGCAAATCGTCAGCGCAAACGTCTGACAAGAAGTTGAAAGCCAATTCATTGTCTGTCTTGAGCAAACGACAGACTTCCTTGATCTTCTCCGGTGCAATCAAGAGCGTGCGTTCGTTACGAAATTCAACAACTTCCTCAATGGCGTCCGGGATATTCTCGCCGATCTTATTGGTAACGAGTTGCTCGAATTCCATCAGGCCCAATCCTTCAGTGTCTCGCCCCGCACCTTCTCGTGCAGCGTCATAATACCGTCAATGAGCGCCTCTGGACGCGGCGGGCAGCCGGCGACGTAGACGTCAACCGGCACCACCTCATCTACACCCTGAACGATGGCATAGTTGTTGAATATACCGCCGCAGGAGGCGCAATCGCCCATGGCGATGACCCATTTGGGCGCCGGCATTTGGTCGTAAAGACGGCGCACGACAGGTGCCATCTTGCGTGATACGCGCCCGGCAACAATCATCAAATCAGATTGGCGCGGCGAAGGGCGGTTCAACTCCATCCCATAGCGTGAGAGATCGTAATGCGCCGCTTGCGCGCTCATCATCTCGATTGCGCAGCAGGCCAGGCCAAACAAGATAGGCCACATGGCGTTACTACGGCCCCAATTAACAACGTCTTCCAGGCGGTAAGTAACGACGCCCAGATTGCCAAGTTTCTGCTCTATTCCCATTCGAGAACCCCTTTTTTCCAGACCCAGAGATCACCCAGGATGAACATCACCATAAAAACCAGCATGGCGGCCAATCCATACATACCCAGTTGGCGGAAAGATACAGCCCACGGGACGAGAAGAATGATATCTACGTCAAACAGAATAAAAAGAACAGCAATGCGGTAAAACTTGACCGGCAGCCGCCGCTGCGCCTCGCCAATGGCCGTCATGCCGGATTCATAAGGTTGTAGGTCCCGACCTTTCGCGCGCTTCGGCCCCAAATTCACAGAAAGGACCGGCAGCAGTATGGCAAAGAAAAGGGCGATGCCCAACAAAACGGCAATAGGGAGATAGGTAACGGCTATTTGATTCATAGTTCAATCGTATCTGAGGCGCATTGACGTTTCATAATGCCTCGTGCATTCTATCACAAGCAAAATTCGCCAGCAAAACCGCGTATACTACTAGTTTACTATAGTGTGCGCAGAAAACAGCGCCCTTTGTCTTTAAGCTGCAGCCAATCAGAGGGGAAAATGGGAAACGCCTAGCTTAAGTAGTCACGCAGCGACTTGCTCCGGCTAGGATGGCGCAATTTGCGCAGCGCTTTCGCTTCGATCTGACGAATGCGTTCACGCGTGACGCCGAAGCTGCGACCGACTTCTTCCAGGGTATGATCCTTTCCGTCATTGAGTCCAAAACGCATCTCTAGCACTTCGCGTTCGCGATCGGTAAGGAAGCCCAGGACGTCCCGTATTTGCTCGCGGAGCAGTTCTTTGGAAGCAACGTCACCCGGCTCCAGGGCAGATTCGTCCGGCAAGAAATCGCCCAGTTCGGTAGAATCATCCTGGTTGCCAACGGGCGTCTCCAGCGACATTGGATCCATCGCGATGCGCAGGATATCGCGAATTTTGCTGACGGCCGTGCGCCACTTTCGATTGAGAGCGGGATCGATTGGCTGATCGTGTTCCAGGGCAAATTTAATCGCCGCCGACTCTTCAGGTGTGAGGTAATCAAGCTCCAAGGCCAGCTCTTCAACTGTGGGTTCGTGACTAAGCTTTTGCACCAGGTCGCGCTGGACCTTCACGATCTTATTGATCGTCTCGTACATATGTACAGGGATGCGAATCGTTCGCGCCTGGTCGGCAATAGCGCGGCTTACCGCCTGGCGAATCCACCAGGTTGCATAAGTGCTGAACTTATAACCCTTCGTATGGTCAAACTTCTCAACCGCGCGCAAAAGGCCTACATTACCTTCCTGAACCAGGTCAAGCAGGTGGATGCCTCGGCCCATGTAACGCTTGGCCACGCTGACAACCAGGCGCAGGTTGGCCCGCGTAAGATTGGCTTTCGCCTCTTCTGCCAGGTGGTAAATCATAAAGGCATTGTATTCAAGCGCGATCTCGTTTTCGTCCATCCATTCCTGAAAAAGGGTGCAGTCGGGGAGCGCGCCCTCGGCCTGATAATAATCGGTCAGGCGCTGCACCAGCTCGTTAGGAAGCAAATATAAGCTGGTGAACATGTTAAAAGCACACTCTGCCAGGTCCGTCCAGATTTCATCCTGGCCCCAATTGCCGTTATTCAAGTACTGGCGAACGTAAGAACCATTGCCCTCGCGCCAGTTATGCCGCAGCAGGCGCGCCTCTTCGATCAGGGGCACAAGATCCGGCGGGTCGACATCGATAACTCTACTTGCTTCCTGAGCGCAGCTCCAATTCTCCAGAAAATTGGCATAATTCATAGACATCGTGCGTGCGCGCAGCTGATCATGATCGTCGTCATCAAGTTCCAGAGCTGCATCACGGGTGAGGCGGTCGAGGACACGCGCGGCCGTCATTTGCGTGGCCAACCAGATTTCTTGTTCGGCCGCAAGCAGGGGCACCTGTCCGATTTCCTTCAGATAGGTGTGGACAGGATCATCTTCGACGACGTAAGGACCCAGGTCCTCCACATCATCATCGACAAGCTCCTCCTCATCATCAACGATGGCCATCAGGCCGGTTGACTCAGAAGGATCGTCAAGCGTTTCACCGTTCTCGGCCACGACGCGAATGTTCAGTTTCTGCAGGCGCTCGTAGAGCAGCTCAGCTTCATCGTCGCTGGCGGTAGCCAGGATCGCCTGTACATCCGCTTCGTCAATGCGACGTGAGCGCCGGGCACGTTTTACAAGCGCTTCGAAATCAAGGTTGTCTTGTTCCATAACCGACTGTCATGTCCCATACCGGCGAACCGGGGATTAATCGAATGAAGACGACGAACGATTTACGAACAACGGTTGTGTTCTTATCCCGTGCCATGTTCGGCCGCCCGCTCGGCGCGCCGCTGGCCAGTGCCGGTCATAGCGTCTTTGGCCCTAAAGGCCCCTTGCCGGGATACTTGAAGCTCATTAATACGGCGAAATAGCTGTGCTCTCTGCTCGCTATTTTCCGGCGTGGCCGGTAGATCAAGTACTAGCTGCTGTAATTCGGACACCTGCGCGTGTATCTTTTCGGCCCGCCCATCCAGCACGGATTTCGCCAGCTGCTCAGATAGATTCTCGGACACCGGCGCCGGTTCCAGACGGGCAAGCTGCTTAACTCTAGCGGCGAGCACATCGTCAAGACTATCGCACAATTCACTTAACGTGACAACCGGCGACTGATCCACCCGATCGTAAACAAGAGCCAGAACCAGGCGATCCTCCGCTGCTACAAAATCGGTCCCGCTCAAGGATGTTTGACGATGCCGCAGGAGCTGCTGATTTACCTGCAAAATAAGATGCGGGTAATGCAGGCACTGGCTGAGTAAATAAGATTCGCGCTTCTTTTGCGCGCGCGTCTGTGCGCGGGCGCCACGCGGCGTGCGGGACGCCTCCTGCTCACCGCTATCGCCTGGGGCTGGATCTGATTTCTTAGCAGGTTTTGCGCCACCATGCCCCTCAGGCGGCAAAGATATTAAGCGCAAAGTGCGTTCATCTACGCGCAGCGCGCGAGCCAACTGCTGAAGATAATGTTCCCGCTCGATCGGATCGAGCACATCCTTAATCAAGGGCATGACCTCACCGGCAATAGCTGATTTCGCTTTTGCATCGTTCATGTCCAACCCTTGCGTAGCCACGCCGATGACATAGGCAACCACCGGCTGCGCCTGGGCGATGAGTTGTGGCCATAGTTGGGGATCCGTGCGGATGATCTGGTCGGGATCTTTGCCTTCAGGCAAGGTGACGATGCGGATATCCGCTTGCAGCCGTCCCTCATGCTGGACCAGGCCGCGGGCATCAAAACGCGTCTCATAGTCCCGATCGAGCGTGTCGCGGGCAACCTGCAAACTGCGCATCGTGGCGTTTTGTCCCGCCGCGTCGGCGTCCAGGGCTATGACAAAGCGCTTTGTCGATCGTTTGAGCAGCTGCAACTGTTCCGCGGTGAGCGCCGTACCCATCTGGGCGACCATGTTGCGGAAGCCGGCCTGCCAGCCCTGCATGACGTCCATATATCCTTCAACGATGACTGCCTCACGCGCTTCGCGAATATGTCGCCGAACCAAATCGAGACCGAAGAGCAAATGGCTTTTGTCAAAAACGGCCGTCTGAGGTGAATTGAGATATTTGGGAACGCCGTCCTTCTCCAGGGTACGCGCGCCGAAACCGACTACACGGCCGTCAATATCACGGATAGGGATCATCAGCCGGTTGCGAAAACGATCGTAGCGCGTGCCTTTTTCCGGATTCTCTGTTAATAGGCCGGCCGCCAAAAGTTCTTCATCAGAATAGCCCTGGTCGGTGAAATGTGTGCGGCAGGCATCCCAAGAATTGAGCGCGTAGCCGACATGAAAGGCGGCGATGGTTTCGTCATTGAGTTTCCGCAGTTCGATATAGTCGCGCGCGAACTGGGCCTGGGGGGCGTAAAGGAAAAGCTGGTGGAAGTACTCCGCGGCCATCGTCAGCAGGTCGACGAGCTTATTCTCCGCCCGGCGCAGCTTCTTGGCCTGCGGGTCTGGTTCTTCGAGGGTAACACCTGCGCGCTCCGCCAACACTTTGAGCGCTTCTTTGAAGTCATAGCCGTCCCGCTTCATCACGTAGTCAAACAGGTCACCGCCCGTGGCGCACTCGCCAAAGCAGCGCCAGGTCTGCGTTTCGGGGAAGACGACAAAAGCCGGCGTCCTGGTATTGCTGTGAAAAGGGCAAAAGCCGGTATAGCTACGGCCGGAGCGGCGCAAGGACACATTCTCGGAGACGATGTCTACGAGATCAAGCCGGCTCTTAATTTCATCCGTAACGCTCATCGCAAATTGTTTTTTCCGGCTACCAACTACAAAACGAACGGGTTGTGAAAAGGTTCAGAGTATGCCTCCAATGGCGAGGCGATTATACTGCATGCGCCAGCAAGTTTCTACGCCAGCGGAACACAAGGCGAAAAAAGATCGACGATGCTCATCTGCAAAGCAAAAGCCCCCAGTCGCATGCTACGGATGGGGGCAGGCAAATCAGAAATAAATCCAGTGCCGGGCTGAAATTGGGCTAGAAACCTTCCAGCTCCGACAGGTCGGCCAGACCGCGCGGCAGATCGGCCACGCGCTGTAGAAGAGCCAATCGGTTTTCGCGAACCGCCTCATCTTCAGACATCACCAGGATGTCATCAAAGAATTGATTGATGGCCGGCACCATGCTCTCCAGGGATTTCAAAAGGGTGGGCAGCGTGCCGTCCGCGGACTTTTCTGCTTCCTGGTAGGCGGCCCATAATGCCTGCTCGGCCGGTTCGCTGAAGGCCAACGGGCGTACGTCATAGCGCTGGTCAAGACCGCGCGTGATCCGCACGCACCGTGCGTACGCATTGAGCAGTTCCGGCCAATTCTCATCCTGGATCGCGCGGTCAAGCTCCGCAGCGGTGCGCCAGGCCAGATAAGGATCGCGCTTGGCTTCGGCCACCACGGCTTTAACCACAGATGACGAATAACCGCTGTCACGTAGGACCACGGCCAGACGGCCACCAATAAATTCCAACACGTCCTTTTGCACCTCAGGGCCGGCCGCTAACGGCAGCAAGGGCGCGGTTTCGGCCAGCGCTTCACCCAGGTCCAAGGACTGTTCATTAGCGACTAAATTTTCAATTATCTGGATCGCTGCTCGCCGCATGGCATAGGGATCGTTAGAGCCTTTCGGTGCCAGGCCGGCCGCAAAGAGGCCTAACAGATTGTCCAGGCGATCGGCAAGAGCCAGGGCCATGCCGGGTCTGGTCTTGCTGACGGCTTCATACTGCTCGGCGATAGCCGAGGAGACAGGCGCTTCTTCGCCGCTGAGAGCGGCAAAATGGCCGCCCATGATCCCCTGCAAAGAGGTCATTTCGACAACCATGCTGGAAGCAAGATCCGCTTTAGCCAGGGTTGCTGCACGTGCAGCCGTCTCACTGTCATTCGCATCCAGGTACAGCATACGTGCTATTCGCGGAACCAACTGTTCCAGCCGCCGCGTCTTGTCCAACATCGATCCAAGATCGGCCTGGAACATGAGCTGGTCGAGCTCAGGTATAAAATCAGCCAGTTGCCGCTTGCTGTCATTGGCATAAAAGAAAGCAGCATCAGCAAAACGAGCACGAATGACATGTTCATTGCCGTCGCGCACGATATCCAGAAATTGATCGTCGCCATTACGAACGGCGACAAAGTGCGGCAGCAAACGCCCGCCAGCACCGTAGACAGGAAAGTAGCGCTGGTGCTTACGCATCACGGCGACAAGGACTTGTTCCGGGAGGGCCAGGAAACGGGCCTCGAAGTCACCCAGCAGCGGCGTGGGAAACTCAACAAGGTTCGTTACTTCTTCCAACAGCCCGCTATCCTCGGGAATGTGCCCCCCCTTCTGGGCGGCCAGTGCCGTTTCATCCCCAGTTGTTCCCAGTATGCGGCCGAGGCCATCGACCGGCATGGCTCCATACGCGGCTGTTGGTTGGCCCTGCGCCGCATCGTTCGCTGCCAGCCATTTTGCCAGGGCGG
>JBJYWX010000025.1:0-5052 GCA_046259695.1 Promineifilaceae bacterium (SeqCode)
GCCGTAGAATCAGTGTACTGTATTCGGCATATAGAATGAGCCGCTGGCTGAATGCATTCTTGTACGCTGTCACACGCGGAAGGAAAGCTGTCTCTGTCTCAGTAGGTTGTGTGATCTATCTTATACATGGTTCGATCGCTGATCTCGACCGGGTGGCTGTCTTTCGGTGCGTTTCCTCCATCTTTCCGCAGAGTTCAGAAGCCTTCCAAGAGTCATTGTTGAAGTTGCGATTACGGATAGCCAGCCGATCGGATAGTTGCTGACGGTGCATGCGACCGCAGCCACACCAACTCATTCTCATAGTCCTGAAATGTTGAACCGTTCGTTTGATTGTACTTGGAATTGATAGTCTTTGTTGCGCAAGAGAGGAGCACAAGATGAGGTTTAGAAATACGCTACTTGTTGTCGCCATGTTTGCATTAATTGTTCTCACTGCGTGCCAGCCAGTGATGGTCGAATCCGAATTAGATAAGGTTGATGAGCAAGAGGAAATTAGCGTGATTGCCACGGATGAAGGCATTAACGACAACGAATTGGCCAATAGGGAAATGAGTCCCGGTCTGACCACTTTCAGCTTCGATAACCAGCGTAGCAATAGTGATTTTGGCCCATCTATTGTTCGTTTGAACGATGATGTCACAGTGGACGCATTAGTCGAGGCAGCTTCATCGGATGACCCGATGTCAGCGGTGTCCATGCTTACATTGTATGGTAGTAGTTGGCTCCAGCAAGGTGTGGGTATTACTTTTGAGACATATCTCAGCCCAGGAAATTATCTGTTCCTGGAGCAGGATCCCACAAGCGTCGGTGACGTGACACCTTTCACCGTATTGGCGGAGGGTGAAACTAGCAGCGCAGAACCGCCCAATGCGGACATCGATCTTTCATTACAAGATTTTGCATTCGTAATGCCCGATACCATCGCTGCAGGGGACAATGTTTGGCATATTTCGAATGATGGTGACCAGTGGCACGAGATCAGTATTTTTCCAGTACCTGACGGCTCAACACCGTCCGGAATTCTGGAGATGCTACATGATGAGAGTAATGACGATGAGCCCGAAGTGGCCTTCCAGTTCGGTCCCATCAGTTCTGGCCTAGAAATATGGTCAAGTATTGAGCTTGCGCCCGGAACCTACGTTGCTCTTTGTTTCCTGCCTGATATCGATGGTGACTTCACGACCCATTTTGATAAAGGAATGATCCGAGTGTTTACGGTGGAATAAATATCCGACTCTTCTCTCCAGGAGACTTCGGTATGCCCCAAAGAGGGGCCGCATTGAGAACGATAGATTGGAGAAGCATGTGCAACGGTATGCAGCCATACTTTTGATAATAGGTGCAATCATCTTTGCAGCAGCTGTAGTTTCACCACCCATTTACAATGTGTTTTCAGTCAGTGATCCGGCACAACAACTGACCGTCGTACAGGACAATCTAACTGGATGGCGGATAGCCAATGCGTTCATGGCAGTTGGCGCATCGAGCGTTGTCGTCGGTATCGTGGTGTTGGCAAGATATATGATCTCCTTGAACGATAGAAGACTGGCCAAGTGGGCGATATATGCAGGAGCAGCTCTGATGGTGCTCGGTGGTGTGTTGTGGTTGGTAGGCCAGTTCGACAACATGACCGAGTCTCCTGAGAATATTGTAAATGGACAGCCATTGTTAGGCGAGTGGGTTTTCATCACCTATACACTCTCAACATTGATCGGGCTGCTCTTCGTTGGACTTGCCCTGTATGCGGCGAGATATCCGCGCTGGTTAGGGTGGGGATGTATGGGCATTAGCGGCTTCATCCTCATTCGCACTGTTCTATACCAAGATCCAGTCCCTCTAGAATGGTATATCGTCGCGTTCATATTGGGACTAATACTTCTCTTTGTGAAACCTTCGCCAAAAGGTGTAACCGAGGTAAGCGCTTCTGGGGAGATGTCTACAACGACTAATGTGAATCCTTAATAGGGTAGTGTGGTCATGTTGGCCTATGCACCCTAATTGCGTTGTCCTAGCAATCATTACTAAACGGCTAGGAGCAGAAGTTAGTGAAGCCATCTGCACATTTGCCAATCAGCAGCGCCCTTTCAGCAGCCCGGAGCGCAGACGGGGTCAAGGGTCGGCCGACAGTTGGGCCGATTTGCGAAGCCCTTGACGCCGGCGAGCACCGGGCTAACCTGCGTGGGCTGCTGATGTGGCCGAAAACGAACGGTCATCGTTGGTGAAATGGGCCTCGGCCGGTGTGGCGTAGTTGAGCGCACCGGCAGTGACCTCAAGAACGTCACCGCGCTATGGATGAAGCTCAGCGCACGATCAAGGGAACGTGCACTGAGGCAACCCGCACTAGCACAATCAAATCTCAGGGCTAGTTGGAGTTGAAGATATCGCGATATAGTTTCCAACTGCCGTCCGGCTGCTGCTTCAGAATGCTCATGTATTTGCCGTCTACGAAGGTTGATTCACCGCCCGCCTTCGGTGTCATCTTTGCGTCGTACACCCCGCGCACGAAGGCCCAGCCCCCGGCAACCTCAACTTCCTGATTGCTGATGGTCATCTCGTCGGTGATCCACTTCTCGTTCCCAGCCTCTTTTCGCGCCAGGATGTTCTCCATGCCGTCGACGAAGGGCGAGTTCGGCGGCATTTGCACACCGTTTTCGTCCCACAAGGCGATCCACCGCTCGGCGTCGCCTGTTACGTTAGCTGCCACATATTCGTCCCAGAAAGCCTCAATGTCCGGACCTTCTGACGGACTCTGAGCCTTGACCCCAGTAACCGGGCTGACCGGCATACAGGCGATTGTCAACGATGCGACGAGTAACAGGACTGCACTCACAAAAGGTAGACGATAGGTAGTACTTGCTGGATAGTTCATTTCACTCCTCTTTTCAGTGGGTGGTGCCTGCCCGACTGGCATCGGCAAGCTGTGTGTCGATTTCAACGCTTGTGGAACAACGGTGAGGCTATTACAATCCAGCAGCGGAACGAGTTGGGCTTTGCCGTGGGTGCGTTGGGCTGGAGCCTGTTCGGCCAATCAGAACTTGAGGAAGCAACGCCGTATCTGCTTGAAGCAGCCAAATTGGATGAAGAGACCGACCAGCCGGAGCAAGAAGCCTGGATCTACTGTATGCTTGCCGCTGCGGCTAATAGGCGCTCTCAGTTTGATGAGGCCCGGCGTTTTTATCAGAGAGCCCTAAACCTCGCACGCGAAGTCGATGACGGGCGAACGATATCGAATGCCCTTCTCGGGCTTGGCAAAATCGCAGCAAAGCGAGGAAAGTACCATGTTTCGCGGAGACACCTCGATGAAGGGCTCGTGACTTCCCGTCGCCATGGCATAGTGTCATTCGAGATCCATTCCCTCGTCGGCCTGGGTCAGATGTGGGAGACACTTGGCGATTTGGAGTCTGCCGCCAAGTGTTTGGAAGAAGCTGTGGTGATTGCCCGGGCATTCGGCAAGGATCCCTTGACCACTGAGAGTCTCAATGCACTTGCCCACCTGCGCGTTTCCCAAGATGACTATCAGGCCGCACAGAGGCTTTACGACGAAGCCGCAGCGCTGCTTGAGATGCAAGATACGCCAGAAGACGAAATCCAGAACTTGGCGGGTAGGGGCAGACTTGCCCTATACCAGGGCGAGTATGTTGTGGGAGAAAGGTTGTACCGTGATGCAGTAGCCATGTCGCATGAAACTGGCAATCGACTTGACGTGGGTCGGGCGTTAGTCGGTCTCGGACTGGCACTGCATGTATCCGAGCACAATAGCGAAGCCAGGAAGCAACTGATCGCAGCGCTTGTGGAGGGACTTTCTGTCGAATCGGATCCTCTTCTGCTAGACTCCATGTCGGCCTTGTCAGTGGTGCTCGCTGCTGAGGCCGACTATGCCTATGCGGCGCAACTGGCTGCGCTGGTGCAGCGGCATTACGCAAGTACTGCAGAGACGAGAAACCGTGCGACCGCCGTGCTTGATGACGTCACCCCGCACCTTTCGTCACTGATCCTCGAACGCATAATGCGTAACGAGTCTGCGGATATCGCAAGCGTGGGGCGCCGATTGATCGCAGATTTCTCACCGCCCAGAGATGACGCGCTGGAACCCACTCCCGTGGCGGAGGACGTGACACGGATTGAGCCACTGAGCGACCGCGAGTTACAGATCTTGCGGCTTGTCGCTGATGGCAGATCCAATCGCGAAATCGGCCGCGAACTCTATGTCGCCATGGGCACCGTGAAGTCGCATCTGCAAGACATCTTCCAGAAGCTGGATGTCAAATCCCGCACACAGGCGGCGGCTCGCGCCGCTGACCTGAATCTCCTGTAGACTCATAGCAGATTCCTCGCCACGGCCCCAGAGAAGCCAACAAATCCCTCGACAATCAACCATCCGACGGATTGCGCTGGGGACTATGGGGCGTAACCCACATTCACAGAGCCATATATCGCTACCCGCAAGGATTTCCGCACTAGACCTATTCAAATTCACTAAGATCGTGCGGTTAGGGCCATCGTACGGATTTATGTAGCCTGATTCTACAATATTGTGATTTCGTTGCTTGGATGTCGAGCTGCAGAGAGGTACACCGGATATGCTGAAGGCCGATGCTCTTCTCTGCATCACCAATCTCCTACATTCACGTTATCCTGGCGGTTGGCATCGTTAGCCCGTGATCTGAGCAAGGGCAGAGCAATAAGGACGCAAGGCTGCACAGAACCTGCTATGCCAGCGCCGCCCGCAAAGCTTCTTAAGAGGCAGACCCGCTCCTTGGCTCGACTGACTCCTGCCAGATGGCGTCCATTTCTGCGCCGATCGTGCACGCCGCGATGCTGATTCCTCGGCCTATGTACAACATCGGCTGTCTGGCAGAGCGGCAACTGTGCTGGAAACTGCAGCCACGGTTCTTCGTCGTCCGCCACCCGCCAGGAGAACACCTCCTGTTTGTGCCGGAGCATGCCGAATTCTCCTTGCCCGGTGGGAACGGGGAACTGGGGAAAGAAGATCTTGCGTATGCTGGAGCCCTGCATGAAAGACCAGGGCTCCAGTATGGTCAAATGGCTTAT
>JBJYWX010000026.1:0-2826 GCA_046259695.1 Promineifilaceae bacterium (SeqCode)
AGCGTGTCATAATATCCCTGCAAGTCCAGGAACTTGATCGCGTCGTTGTATTCGCGCCCAGGCGCTATGGCGTGCGGGCTGTCATGGCATCCCGCGCAGTAAATGCCGCCATGCTCGCGCGACTGGCGATAAAGCGCCTGGTCCTGCGCGTAGGCGCTGCCGTGGCAGCCATCATTATCGCAGCGCGGTTCGATGACCCATGGCTGGCTGTTTTCGGAGACCTGCTCCATATCGCCGTGACAATCGAGGCAGTCCATGCCGTGCTGCGTGGACATGACGTCACGTAGGCACTGGGTCTGCGGGCCCGGATGGCAGGTGTAGCAGCCGTCCAGCGTCGCCGGCACCTTTTCCGCGTGTTCGTCGTGTACTGCCCTTGAGAGGCTGGGTACACCCGGGACGCCGGGTGCGTTGAGCGCGGCCGAAGCGTGGCATTCGGCGCACAGCACCGGCCGCCGGCCCATAAGCGGCCCGTCATGCCCGGGCGGATAGTCATCTTCGACTTCTTCATCGTGCAGCGTCAGGATATTGGTTTCTACGCGGCCGGTGGCGATCCCTTCCACGCCGCCGTCATGGTGGCAGTTGTCGCAGTGCATTTCGGTGGAAACGGGCGCCACCACGGTCGCCCGCGCCAGCTCCTTGCCGCTTGCCGTTTCATGGACAATAATTTCGGCCAGCTGGTAGGGGTAGGGAGTAAACGGATCGCTGTCGCTGAACTCGGTGAGGGGGATGCCTTCGGCCACGTAATGGTCGCCTTCTGGATCCATGGCGCCGGCCAGCCCTTTGCCGGCCAGCCCTACATCAGGGGGCAGATCCACGCCGAACAACTGCTGGTCATACTGCCAGAAGTTGGATTTGCCCACCGACGTGGTGTTGTCGGGAAAGGCGTAGGAGACTTCGATGCCCGCGGAAACTATCTGCGGCGGATCGCCGGTACGAATGACCTGTGCCCAGAGCGTGTTGTAGGGCGGCAGGACGGCGATGTCCTGAAAATCGCGGTTGTAGCAGTGCATGCCCAGATCATTCCAGGCGAGCAGCACGTACCTTGCATCCGCTGCCTTCGCGCTTGGGGCGGAGCTCGCCGTGAGCTCGCCGCCCTGCTGCGCATAGCGCACGGCGAGCGCGGCGCTGGCCAATACAAGAGCGACAAGGGAAAATAGAGCAACACGAAGGATACGATTCATAGATCACCTCCATACGCCGGTTCCGACGGCGCCCTGGCCAAGTAAGGACATGCGGCGACTAAGCCGGTGCCGCAAACAGTATGCCATAGCTAAGGGCGCGACCGTAAGTGACGAATGTCACCTCTTGCCCATGGTCAGAAACGGATGCTTCCGTATAATTCGCAGTGCGGAGGTCGAGAGATGATTAATTTAGCCAGCGATACCCAGACAAAACCCACCCAGGCCATGCGCGAGGCGATGATGGTCGCCGAGGTAGGTGATGAGCAGGCGGGGACCGACCCGACGGTCAATGCGCTGCTGGCGCAGACGGCCGCGCTGCTGGGCAAAGAGGCGGCGTTGTTTCTGCCGACGGGCACCATGTGCAACTTGGTGGCGGTGAAGACCCATACCCAGCCGGGCCAGGCGATCCTGGCCGACCGCCTGGCCCACGTTTTGCGCATGGAGACGGGCGGCGCGGCGCTGGCATCAGGGGTCGTGGTGGAAGCGCTGCCCAGCGCATTCGGCCAGTTCACGCCGCAGGCGGTGCTGGACGCGCTGTGGCCGGTCTCCAACTATTCGCCGCCGGCGACGCTCTTGTGCGTGGAACAAACGCACAATTTTGGCGGCGGCTCTGTCTGGACGCTGGACGAACTGACGGCCGTTACCGAGACAGCGCGGGCCAACAACCTGCGCGTGCACATGGACGGCGCGCGCCTGATGAACGCCGTGGTGGCGACGGGCACGCCGGCGGCCGATTTTGCCGCCTTATGCGACTCGGTCTGGCTCGATTTTACCAAGGGTCTGGGCGCGCCCATGGGCGCGGTGCTTGCCGGCTCGCGCGAATTTATCGAGCGGGCGCGGCGTTTTAAGCACCTTTTTGGCGGGGCGATGCGCCAGGCGGGCATCGCCGCCGCCGGCTGTATCTACGCCCTGGAGCATCATGTCGAGCGCTTGCAGGATGACCACGATAACATGCAGCGCCTGGCGGCCGGCCT
Organism: Promineifilaceae bacterium (SeqCode); assembly: GCA_046259695.1. Lineage (GTDB taxonomy): Bacteria > Chloroflexota > Anaerolineae > Promineifilales > Promineifilaceae > JAACFF01. The sequence continues at coordinate 2,156 of JBJYWX010000026.1, forward strand.
GCGCGCCGTTCCCGGCCTGCGGATCCCCTCGCGCGTAGATACGAATATTCTCTTCTTCGGTGTGGACCCGGAGCGCAGCAGCGCGGCGGCGTTTGAGGCGGCGATGCGCGAGCGAGGCGTCCTGATGGTGCGCCTGGGAGAGCGGCTGCGGATGGTGACGCACCTCGATGTCTCCAGAGCAGATGTGGAAACGGCCGTGGCGGCGGCGGCCGGCGTTTTGGCGGCGGCAGAGTAGGCCGGCCGCAAGGGAGTGCACATGCCACAACAAGCAATAAATCATCAGGAACCGGAGTATTTCCTGACCGGAGATGAGCGCAAAGACGTCGACCGCATTGTTTATGTCCTTTTTATTTCCATCGTATCGGTCATGGCGGTTGCAGTCGGCGTGGCCTATTACCTCGTGCCAAATGCTGAAGTAAAAGAAGTACTCCGGATCTTGGATACTATTTACGCCTTCGTCTTTTTGGCAGATTTCGCCCTGCGAATGTGGATGGCGAACGACCGCCGCGGCTACTTTTTTCGACTCGGTTGGCTGGACTTGATCACATCACTGCCCGGGATACCGGCGCTGCGCATCATACGCGGCGTGATAACCATACGCCACGCCCGCCGCTTCTTTGATGTCACGCCCGACGAGCGTTTTGTCTACGTGCTGGACCAAGGATCGGAAG
>JBJYWX010000026.1:2836-8976 GCA_046259695.1 Promineifilaceae bacterium (SeqCode)
ACGCCCGACGAGCTCGACCAAATAGCGCAGGAGCAGCTGGCCCAGAATGTGCTCTTCATAACGATTCTGTTGGGACTCGTGGTAATTTCCGTAGGGAGCATCTTGATCGTGCTGGTGGAGCCGCGGGCGGCGGACGGCCAAATTCAGAGCGGTGGCGACGCCATGTGGTGGTCACTGGTAACTATTTCAACCGTTGGCTACGGCGACGAGGTCCCGGTTACGCCGGCCGGGCGCTGGATCGCCGCCTTCACGATCGTTGTTGGCGTCGCCATTTTCACCACGGTGACCAGTTTTTTGTCCTCGACATTTGTTGGGCGCAACGCCAAACGACAACGAGAGGAGCAGATCGCGCTCGCCAGGGCCAATGCGGCGCAGTTGGAGGCGATGGTGGAGCGCATTTTGATCCTGGAGGAGAAGATCGCCTCAGCACTTGATATTGCGGACACCCGGCAAGGCGAGCCAGCCGGGGACGCAGGCCAACCGGGCCAGGAGCCGGATACGGATGGCTGAAAAAGGCTAAGCGAACTGCGGCAGATAAGCGGCGAAGGCGCCCAGGTAGTCGTCCAGGATGGCGCGGGCGCGATCGATATCGTTGATCATCGGGTCCAGCAGCAAGGTTTGCAGCGCCAGATCGCGGTCACCACAAACGGCCGTGTCCACCACCATCTCTACCAGCGCCGCTTCGCGGCGCAGCAGCTCCGTCACCGGCGCGGGAAGCGGCTCGAAACGCATCCCCTGGATACCCAGCCCGTTGACCAGCGCCGGCAACTCGACAATGGTCTCGTCCGGCAGGCCCGGAATCGCGCCGTAGTTGGGGATATTGACCGTTTCCTCGTAGCGGTCTTCATTGAAGAAGATGGCCGTGATCAGTTCCACGGCGCCCTCGCTGGTGGCCTCGCGCATGCCGTTGACGTGGATTTCGCCGGAAGCCATCTGCTGCATCATTTGCGCCAGGAAGACACGCGTCATTTCGTTTTCGCCCCAATTGAGCAGCGGGATATCGTACCGCTCCCAGGGCCGGGCGATAGGATCATGCAGCCAGGGCAGGTACTCGGCCAGGTGCGTGTCGCCCGGAATAGGGCAGAGGTCGAAGACACGGAACAGGTCCATGGAGAGCGGTTCAAAATCGGGCGGCACGTCGGCCAGGGCTTGGCGCAGCGCAGGATAAAGGTCCTCGCCGCTAACGCGGTCGCGGGCGTCAAGCAGCCAGATAAAGTGATTAAGGCCGGCGGACTTAATCTTCGTGTAGCGACGCCCAAGCGCATTGTACTGCATCACCGTCGGCGCGTTGGAAGGGTCGGAGTGCAGGTGCAGATCGGGCGGCACGTCGATGCCGTAGCGCTCGCGCAGCAGGACAGCGACGATGCCGTAGGCGACGTTGATCTGGTGGCATTTGCCGACGGCCTTGATGCCGCTGTACTTGGTGATGGCCCGTGTCAGGCGCGGCAGAGGATTGCTAAAGTTGATCAGCCAGGCGTCCGGGCACATTGCTTCCATGTCGGCCACTATGGCCATTATCGGCGGCACCTGGCGGCAGGTGTGCAGCAGGCCGCCGGGCCCGCCGTTTTCAGCGAAGGGTTGGCGCAAATCGTGGCGCAGCGTGATTTCGTAATCGAGCCGCCACAGCTCTTCACGCGGCGGCACTTCGACGGAGAGAATCACGAAGTCGCAGCCTGGCAGCAGGTCGCGCCGGTCCGTAGAAGCGCGGATAGTCATTTCGGCCTCCCAGGCTTCATTCATGCGCTCCGCGACGAGGCGCACTGACTCCAGCGCCTCACCGTTGAGGTCGATCAAGGCCAGCTCCGCGCCGCGCAGCTTGGGCTCGCGGATTAGGGTGGCCAGGGTTGTAGGGCCGAAGTTGGCGCTGCCGACGCCGATAAAGGCGATCTTAGGTGCGGTCATGGTTTAGCTCTCCTGCTCACTGTAAACGCATTGTAGCATGAGCGCGCAGACGCTGAAAAGCCGGGCAAGGCGCCTACTGCGCCGGCTCCAACTGTGTTAGCGACCAGTTGTCCAGGAACCAGCCGTTATTGGCCATGATGTATCGGTTGCGGAACGAGCCGCCGACGCGCACGTTGCGCGCTTCGTTGACCACAAAGTCATAGGTGATCGTGTTGCGCTGGCCGCTTGCGGTGCCCTGCCAGGCGCTGCCGCCACCGTCCACGATAATGCGCGCTTCGGCCGCCAGCGGGTCCGGGGCGTAGATTTTTGTCTTGTTGTCGTAACCAGTCACCGTGTCCGGGAAGAAGTTAATGGTCATGCGGTAGCTGCCCGGTTGCAAGGCGACATCGGTGAACATGCTGAAGCTGGTCGGCGCGCCGCCTTTGAATGCTTTGACCGTCTTCATGCCGTCAAAGATGAACAGGTTGTGCTCGGCCGGCGGCAGATCCTTGGCGGGCACGACGCGTACCTCGGGACGGTTAAACAGCCCGCCGGAACCCGGCTCCAGGTTGTTGGGGCCTTCGTCGGTGGCAAGCTGCCAGCCGTCAGGGATTTGCAGCTCGTTGTAGAGATAAAAATGCCAGTCGCCCTCAAAAGAAGGATTGGGCAGCAGGTTTGTGCCAGCGGCGGCGGCCGGCGCGACAGCCGGCGCCGCTGCTTCGGCCGCGGCGGGCGCTTCCGTGGCCGCGGCGGCGGGCTGCGAAATGACCGGGGTCTCACCTTCAAGCCCGGGGATCAGAAGTTCCTGCCCGGCGATCAGGAAGCTGCTGTCGTTCATGCTGTTGGCCGCCTGCAGGGCGGCGATCGTGGTGCCGGTCTGATCGGCGATGGTGGCCAGGGTGTCGCCCGGCTGGACGGTGTAGGTGACCCCGGTCACGGCCGTCGTGGCCGTCGGCTGCGGCGTGGGCGATGGCTCCCCTTCGGGCGTTGGTTCCTGGACCGGATCGGCTGGCGTTTCTGTCGCCGGCGCGGCTTCCACCAGGCGCGTCACTTCGACCAGGACTTCCTGCGCCACTTCCTGGACGACCACGCGCGTTACTTCTACCGTGACCGGAACCAGTTCCGGCACGAGGCGCGTCACTTCTACGGGTTCGGCCGTCGCGCTGCAGCCGGCCAGGAGGGCAAGGATCAAGGGCAGCAAGCCCACAAGCAACTGTTTCGTTTTCATCAAGGATTCTCTTTCAGGTGTCTTTGGCTTCGTGAATCACCGGCGATGCAAAAGCCCCGCCGGGAATGAATCGATTGGCTAACAAAAGCTGGAAGCATAGCATAATGGGGTTTATGGGCAATAGATCGCTCCGTACGCTCAGGATGTATCCCGATGGTTGCTTCGGTTGGGTGCGGCGCCCGTCGCCAAGCGGCTGCCCGTGCGGTAGGGGCACCCCCTGTAGTGCGTGCGGGCGTCACGCTAATTCGAATTCCAGCGTGGCCATGATGACGCCGTTGACGATGATTTCCAGCACGTGCGCGCCGGGATAATGCTTGCGCGTCGAAAGGTTGCGGAAGCTGTGTTTCTTTTTCACGCTGTGTCGGCCCGGCTCAAACGTCGCTTCGCGCTGGAAAAACACCTTGCGCGAGGAGCGTTCGCCGCCGCGGGCGAAGGTGAGGGCGTATTCCAGGCGCAGCTGCGCCGGCCGTTCCGTCTCCACCAGCAAGTCGTAGCCAAAGAAAACGCTGTCACCGATTGACGGCTGTGGCGGATCGACGGCCAGGCCGGCCACCTGTACCTGGGCCGGGTCGGCAAACCCGAAGAGGCGCATGGCGCGTGTATCTCCGGCTTTCAGCAGCGTGCGGCAGGCGTGCTTGACCAAGCGGTTCACTTCCTCACTTTCGCCCAGCCACTCATAGGCCAGGTCAAGAACCAGCTCGGGGTGGTCCTTGGCGATGTCGTTGAGGTTGTTAGCCACGCTGCGGCGCACGTCTTCGGACGGGTCGGCGCGCAGCCGCGCCAGAATCGGCAGGATGGGCGAAGGATCTCGTTTGAAGACGGTGAGGGCCATGCCCCACGGCAGGCGCGGCCTGCTGCCCTCGCTGGCCAGGCGGCGCACCGCGGGATCGGGATCGCCCGCCCACTCGTAGAGAGTGGGCACAGCCCGCTGCGCATCCTGGCGCAGGAAGGGTCGAATGGCGAACTCGGCGCTGACGACACGCGTCAGCTCGCGCAGCGCGGGCAGGGAACGCTCCCAATCGTCACGGCCGTATTGGGCGACATAATCGGAAAATACCAGGCCGTCAAAACCGGTATACGCCGGGGCAATCTCCAGGAAAAGTTCGAGCACCGCCGCGTAATCGCCTGGCACGTGCGCGTGCAGGCAGCCGGTGATATGGCGCATCTTTTTCATCAGGACCATGGCCTCAAAGCCGCTGCCCCGGCAGCAGGCGAGGAACGCTCTTCTGTCGAAATCCGGCTCCCGCTGTGCAAGGTCATCCGCCAGGCTTTGCAGAAATGAATCGGTGAAGTAAAGATCTTTGAGGAGGGGATTGTCACTCATGGGCAGTTCTCAGATGTCATCAGCCAGTGGTCAGAAGTTAGTAAGCAGGTTGCGGGTGGCGTGCTGCAAGCGGCAAGTGCAGCGCTCGCATTAAGCTTACCGAAGCTTGCACTGAGCTGGTCGAGGTGCAGCAGCTTCAACTCACTCTCCGGAAAGGGCCTTGATGTTGGCGCGGATGCGGAATTCGTTCGCGACGCGCAGCGTGCCCAGGATTTCGGGCGGGGTCAAACCCAGGTCGGTGAAGCGCACGCGCGCTTCGGCCGTGCCGGTCAGGGTGTCACCGCTGATAACGGCCGTTACATCAAACAGCACGGGCGCGGTCTTGTCGCGTACGGTCAGGTCCCCGGTCATCTGGAAGGTAAACTCCTCTCCCTCCTGGTAGGTCTGCGGCAGGCCGGACAAGCCGCTGGCGACGAAGACCGCCATTGGAAAACGGCTGAACTGCGGCCCGTCCTGGCTCTGCTGGACCCAGCGGTCGCGCCGCGCCTGATCGGTGGTTAGCCCGGAAAGATCGGCCGTGAACGCCGCCTCGCCCAACGGATTGTCGCGGCTGCCGGGATTAATCACAATCCGGCCGGCGACGTTGCCGGTGGTGCCAATCACACCAACTTCGCCGGCATCGATGCCCAGCTGCTCTAGGGCGCCTTCGAAAAATTCCTCATCGACAAGATAGGAAGCGGAGGAGTCGCTTGGCTGGACGATAAACGTGCGCATGCCGCCCGGCACAATTGCTTTCTGTGCGCTCGAGCTTTCGCCTGCGGGATAAGCCGGTTCGGACCCCGGGGTAGAAAGAGCGTCCGCGCCGGACGTATTGCCGCCGGCCACGGGCGCGCCGTTTGCCCCACATCCGCTCAGGACCAGCAAAGAAATGAAGAGCCAGCATAGGCTTGGCAATAGTAGGTAGCGGTGCATCCAGGAAGACCTCTTTTTGGCGTTTGCCAGAGACGATGAACAGCGCGGCATGATTATGCCATATAATGGTGGCAAGTGGCAGGTGGCAAGTGGCAAGTGGCGGCCGGCACGAGTGGTTCCTTCGCCCCTGCAACAGTTCAAAAAGCTTAATGCGGGCTCTGTAACCTGCAACCTGCGACTTGCAACTTCCTTATAGGAGGCTCTGATGACCGAATGGCATGACGATGAAGCGTTTTGGTCCGTTATGGCGCCATTTATGTTCGATGAGGACCGCTGGGCAAGTACGGCCGGCGAAATCGACTCCATCCTGGCCCTGGCCGGGCCGCAGCCGGCGGTGGACGTGCTCGACCTGGGCTGCGGGCCGGGGCGGCACACGCTGGAGCTGGCGCGGCGCGGTTTTCAGGTGACCGGCGTCGACCGCACGGACCTGTACCTGGCTACCGCACGTGAAGAGGCGGAGGAAGAAGGGCTCGAGGTCGAACTTGTGCACGCGGATATGCGTGAGTTTGTGCGGCCGGGCCGGTTTGATCTGGCGCTGAACCTGTTTACAACCTTTGGCTACTTTGACGAGGCCGCCGACAACGAGCACGTGCTGGACAACGTCTACATCTCGCTGCGGGAAGGCGGTCTTTTCCTGATTGAAATGTCGGGCAAAGAGATTATTGCCCGCATTTTCGAGGCGCGGAACTGGCTTGAGCAGAACGGCGTATATCGCCTGGAACAGCGACGCGTTATAGATGATTGGCGGCGCATGGAAAATACCTGGACCGTATTTGGTGACGGCGAGCCGCGCTC
>JBJYWX010000027.1:0-10692 GCA_046259695.1 Promineifilaceae bacterium (SeqCode)
AAAGGCAGCCGCTATTATTGATGCCTTAGCAATGCGCATTCTCGAGCTCACTATTAAATCCTCCATAAGTTAATGCGCGGTAAGAGCACCGCGCAAAGATAATTGCCCGTCCGTTAGCTCTTTGTGCTACCAGTTCACTGCGTCTCATAAAGCGGTCGAACGCCGGTCAGCAAATAGTTACGATCGCTGGTGCATCAAGCGCCATCGTGGGTTGCCCATTTGATAGGATCGACGCCGTCGCCCGCGTGCCTACAGCAAAATCGGGGCGTCATCATGTGGCGTCAGCCCACCAGCCTGGAAAAGTACCAACTGGACTGCTGAACGGGGCCAGGCTAATCTCCCGGTCTGCATGTTAGATTTCGCTAGAGACAAGACACGAAGAGTCGCTGGCGGACACTTATATCGCCGGGGCTGGATCGGAACCGCTTTGCCGCTTCACGTACGTGCCAACAACAATCAGAACTGCCGTAATGGCTGCGGCCGTCCAGGCAGCATAAGCAACGACGGCAGTGTCCTGATGTTTGATACCTATTCCGGCAAAGGCCCAAATCAAAACGGCAGCATAGGCGACATCTCCGCGGCGCATACTCATTGCCCCGCCGATAAGGGTAGCTATGGCGAGCATGATCACGGCCCATATCTCGGGACTTATGCCCCAGCCACTCCATTCGACAACGTAAAGCCAGTCGGTAATGTTGGCCACTGTAGCAACGGTAATCCAGCCCAGATAGATGCTGAATGGGACATGGACGAACCATTTCATACTCGACGAGACCTCTACACGACCGATATCCAAGCGCAAGTAAATGACGACAAGCAGCACTAGCAGGGCGAGCATGGCCAAGACGGACAGACCGACCTGGTTATAGTGCCAGGCAAAGATCCAGGCAATGTTGGCCAGGCAGGATAACACAAATAAATAGGCAATGTTTATCAAAGACGCGTTGTCTGCCTGGGCGGGCAGGGCCTGGTAGACGGCGTACGCTAGCAAGGCGAGGTAGATCAGGCCCCAGATTGAAAACACGTACCCTGCGGGCACAAAGTAAACTTCAAAACGGTCAGATATTTGGCCGGTATTCTGGCCATTGATTGGTAAGGCGTTTGCCAAAATGTTTACCCCAATCATCGCCACTACGGCAACGATGACTAACCATTGTCGAATTCGATCTGTGTTCATATTTCTTCTCTCTCTTTGGGTCCCGTAGCCGGCTAAGGTCAGCTTTGGCGGCCATAAAAGTCTAGGTTGGTAGCGAGCGGTAATTGAAGGGTTCAATATCTGCGCTGAAGCCGCCGGGAACACCCTTGGCGATGACGCTGATCGCGTCGTGTGAATGCAGCGACTCCTTATGGCTGGCGAAGACTCGGAAATCGATGATGCGCGGGTCGGCGTCAAGACCCTCATATAACAAGCGCACAGCGTCTTCCACGAACTTGAGATTGGCGGCATTGAGCTCGGCAAAAGCCTGCTCATCCTCACGCTTGACGATCACCTGGGTTTCTGTTTGAAGGCAACTACGAGCGATGTCCACCAGATCCTCAATCCAGAAGTCGCCATCATAAGCAACCGATATTTTGGAAACAGACCGCTGGCTGTGCGGCACGGCGGCAACGCCACGGCTGAGGTTAGCATGCACGCTGAGCTCGTAGCTGCAGGGACAAGCGCTGGAATAGACGAAGTCCAGGTGCATTATCTGGCGCATTCCCTTCCCCGGCGAAACCATTGTCTCAAGAACAACGGGATAATATTGGTAGCCTGAAAGCCCGCTACGCAAGCTATCCTGAAGCAGGGGGTAATCGAACGCGATGGCGATGCGCGCGGAGGAACTCTCCAGGTTTTCTAAGTAACTGTAAACGACTTGCTGCAATGTCTGCGGCGTCAGGTCGGACTCGTCGTAATCATAGAAGGTGCGCATGATACGGCTCATGTTAATGCCCTTTTTATGCGCTGCGAGTGAAACGGTGCCTGTGATTGAGCTGTGAACCTGTTGTACGCTACCATCTCGCGCTACAATGCGCAACGGCACTTTAAAGTTGTGTATTCCCACGTGCTGGATCGGAACGGCCGCGCCAAGCTGATCACTGGTGTTTTGCAGATCGGGCAGCGACTTTTTGTATGCTGGTGTAACCATAAATTCGCGGTCGTAGTACCTTTTCAAATCACTTATCAGATGCGCTCCTGGAAGTGTATCATTGTTGCTAAGCCCATTTGATCTTGTTGTTGAAAGCGTCATAACGAATTCCTGTAAATGCAGATTCACTCAACTGCGATCTGTGTTTGATGAATCTTGCTCTATCGCAAATTTGTGAGATCGGAACTAACTTACCCTATTGTACATTATTTGTAGATATATTGTACATATTTATCGGATCACTTAATCATTTTGTCATATACTCTGGAAAAGTCACTGCATTCTTTGTATCATGGCCGAGCAAGCTGCGCGGGCCCAGATGGCTGGCTTAAGGAAGGTCATTGAGAAGGCGTGGCAGGTAATCCGTATTTGAGAAACTTTGAAGAAGCCAGCATTCAGAAACGCCGAGCCTGTTGGTTATCTACATCACCTAACTATCATCTATAATGTGGGCGATAGCGAAAACAGATCTTATCATCTCAATTACTTTTGCAAAGGAGGCGCCATGTTCTTAACATTTGATACCACCTATTTCTGGTATGTGTTCATCCCCACAATGTTGCTGTCGGTCGGCGTACAGATCTGGCTGAGACGCACCTACAGCAAATGGCACAAGGTAGAAAACAGCTCGGATCTAACTGGCAAGGAAGTTACAGATGTCTTGTTTGACGATACCACTCTCGAACCGATACCGGTACGTCATATCAGGGGCAACCTTACCGATCATTATGATCCCGGCAAGAATGTAGTGAACTTGTCCGATGCGGTCTATGACGAAGACAGCGTGGCGGCCATGGCTGTTGCCGCCCATGAACTGGGGCATGTGCAGCAGTATCAAACTGATTCCACCTTGATCAAGATGCGTGGGTTTCTCATTCCGGCGGTGACATTGAGCCCGACGGTTTCCTATGCCTGTTTGATCCTGGGGCTCTTGTTCAACATGACAAATTTGCTGTGGGTAGGCATCTTCTTTTTCAGCCTGACGATCCTCTTTTCGCTCCTCACGCTGCCGGTGGAGACAAACGCCAGCAGACGCGCGTTGGCAATGCTGGATGAGACAGGATTGCGTAAGACGGATGCTGACATTGAAGGTTCCAAAAAGGTCTTGCGCGCGGCAGCGATGACCTACCTGGCAGCGGCCGTGAGTTCGGTCATTACGCTACTATACTACTTCAGCAGAGTACGGGAAGAGGCGCAGAGGGACAAAGCCAGGGACGCACAGCGTGAGAAGCGTCAGCAGCAGTCATCGCAGAAAAAGGTAACCAGCCGGCGTAAGGCAAGCAGCACCAAGTCCACACAGGCAAAGGCGACCAAACGAACGAAGCGATAAACCCGAAAACAGAAGTGCGCGCTACATGGCCTACGTGAGTATGATGACCTGGCCCTCCTTTCTGTAAGCAGTAAGTTTGAACCGGCATGTACTGGCTACCGATCAAGAACTTACCGTTCGCGAGAGAGCAGCATTAAGGTGATGTCATCATGTTGCGGCGCGCCATTCATAAAATTGTGCACCTCGGCTAGAATGTTACTATGAAGTTCCGCCAGTGGAATTTCACGGTGATGGCGAACAGCCTGTATTAGACGCTGCTCACCCCACTCGTCAAACTGCCCATTCATGGCCTCGGTGAGGCCATCGGTGTAGGCCACCAGCAAGTCACCTTCGTCCAGGGTCAGGCTGCGCCGCCCCCAGCGTCGATCTTCGAGCATGCCCAGCAAGGTGCCAGTGTGCTTGAGCAGCCGCGGCTTACGCCGCTTATCCCGTCGGATGACGACTGGTGGATTGTGGCCGGCGTTGACATACCATAATTTGCCACTGCGCAAATCGAGCACGCCATAAAAAAGGGTCACAAACATTTCGCCATTTGTATCCTGCATTAGACGTTCATTGACTGTTTCCAGCACGTGCCCGATTCGGGTGTGATAGGTTTTTGCGTAACGAATGGAAGACTCAACGGCGTAGGTCCGCAGCAGGGTTAGACTAAGAGCCATGTAGAAGGCTGCCCCCAGGCCTTTATCGGCTACATCGGCCACGACCAAACCCAGCCGCCCCCCACCCAGCGAGAAGACATCATAAAAATCGCCGGATGTTTCACGTGCTGGGGTAAGCGATGCGGCCATTCTCCAGCGGTCAAGCTGTGGCAGCTCGCTCGGAAGCATGCTGGCCTGGATCCTGGCACCGAGGGCAAGTTCACGGTCGACGCGTTCCCTCGCCACGCGCTCGCCAATGAACTGTTGGGTTACGTCGTGATGGAGCAAGGCCGAGGCTACAAGCCCAGAAAGCGATTGGAGAGCGGGCAATAGCTGGCTGGTACCCCCCTGACCAAATGATTCCAGGTAAATATGCCCTGTAGGAAGCGTGGTACCCGGAATGATGATCGGCGCCAGCAGCCCATCTCCTTCAACCAGTGGCCTTTCGGCCGACATTCGAAAATCAGATGAGAGCGGCGCCTGCCAGTCAGAAGGCTGTTGTAACAGAGGGGTACTCGGGTACAGCACGGCGCTTATCCGGCCATCGGGGAAAAGGCGTGGGGCGTGTTCTTCCAACAACTTCGAGAGGACAGCCGTGTCCGGTTCAGATCGGATGATGTCCCAGCTAAAGCGTTCTAGCTCTGTCATCTCGGCCGTGCGCAGCTGCAAAGCTTCGAGGGTGCGGCTCAGGCGATCAACGGCCAATGTCGCGCCAAGCATGATTATCCAAAACGCTAGGTAGCTTCCCCATCCAGCCAGGCTGTAAAGGCCGGCGGGCAAGATGGAAATCAAGCCGATGAACGGCCCGCCAAGCTGCAAAACTCGCCGCACGCCTGAGACCTGTTTCAGGTTAACCTGCCCGGCCATAGCCCGCACCATGGCCATAGCACCGGCGATGAGCAGCGATCCCAGGCTAAAACCTACCAGCGTCGCGGCGATAGCGGGCAGCACCGCTTGCAGGTTCAGGCCCGGCAAAGGGAAAACTCCTCCCAGTGCCTGGTAGATGTAAGCTTCCAGCAAAGTGAGAAAGACTATTGCCAGCCGCAGCAGGCTTTGCGACAGAATACGCAAACGATGTACGATGTTTCCTTGCAGGCCGGTGAATAGAAAATTGAGCAGGGCAAGTATGACACCCAGCCAGGCCATCGTTGGTCCGGAGATCAACACCGCTGACCAGAGGACCTCACCCCAGAAAGAGCGCCCTTCCGAGCGATAGCTGCCGCTGTCTGTTCGATAGAAGGTCCGGAACCAGAGGCGGCTGAGGATGAGCATCAAAGTGAAGGTGATAATGATAAGAGGCCAGTCCGGCGTCAGGCGCGACAAATCGGTGATTTGCACCAGCCAGATGAGAGCTGCTGCTGCCAGGGGTAAGAATACAAGCGCCCGGACTGCATAGCCGACGGCTGCATCCTGTTCGGCTTGTGTCAAGTTGGCGAGGTCAGGAAGCAGGGTAGAGATGGCTTTTCGTGCTGAATTCCGAATTCTCACTTATCTTGATGCGTTGGTTTCAAGACACCGGTCTATGAGGAACCATGAGAAAGATGATTTACAGAGGTCTATGCCGATTATAACTCTACCATTGTAACAGCAAACATGGTCCAGCCGATCCCTGGCTAACCTTTGTCCTGTAGGGTGAGAACAGAGTGGTTGGACCCACTAACCTCAAAGCGGCGTCTATTGATTAGCTAATCTAAATTGCCCTTGACTTAGAGCTAATTCCAGGTGCTAAACTGTATAGGTGAACCGCAAAACATAGTATTCGATAGGCGAAAGTAGAAATAAAGTGTTGACATCCGACCAGCTTGGACAACTCGATCATCATAAGGAGATTGACTATGAATATTGGCTTACAAATTCCCTCTTTTAAGTATCCCGGCGGCACGGCCGCTATCCGGCCCAAACTGAAAGAAATCGTTACCACGGCGGAGGAATCCGGTTTTTATAGCCTGTGGGTCATGGACCATTTTTATCAGATCAAAGGCTTGTTCGGCGAAGCGTATACTGACCCGATGATGGAAGCGTATACAACACTGGGGTATTTCGCCGGATTGACTGAAAAAGCGTATCTCGGAGTGCTGGTAACAGGCGTTATTTATCGCCACCCGTCGGTCCTGATGAAGATGATAAACACACTCGACATTCTTGCCGGCGGTCGGACCTATCTCGGCATCGGCGCGGCATGGTATGAAGAGGAAGCTAAGGGCTTTGGCATCCCCTACCCCTCGACGTCCGTGCGCTTCGAACAACTTGAGGACAACCTGCGGCTGGCAAAGGCTCTCTGGGCCGGAGAAGAGACATCCTTTGAGGGCAAGCATGTTTCTGCCCCGGCGATCACCAATAATCCCCGCCCGCTGTCGCAGCCCCATCCACGGATCATGGTTGGCGGCACTGGGCCAAAGAAAACATTGCGCATGGTCGCCCAATATGCGCATGCCTGCAATATAGGGGATTGGGTAGGCACAGGAAACATGCAAAACGCGCTCGATACGCTCAAGGGGCACTGCGAAACGCTGGGGCGCGATTACGACACGATCGAAAAGACTTCCTTAAGCACTGTACATCTTTCCGGCGATGATACGGTAGGAAGCGTGATGGGCCGTATCAAAGAACTTGCGGAAATGGGTTTCACCCACGCCATCTTTAATATGCCGGATGTTCACAAAATCACGCCGCTGGAAATCTTCGCGGATGAAATCATCCCAGCAGCAGCGGAGCTCTAGGACGAACGTGGCGACAGTGAAGGTCTTGATCAATTTTCACATGCAGCAAGTGATTTGCTAAATGCCCATGCCGGATGAGGGAGAATCCAATATTCTGTGTAAACGGCTGATTACATCCTAGAAGTCTATCCTATCGTCAAAGCGAATCACTAACTGATTGAGTACTGCGGCCAGTTCCAGATCGGCCGTGTCCACTTGCGCTTGATGTCCACCGTAGCCAGGTAGAGCAGCTTACGCGCAGACTCCGGCGAAGGGAATGAGGACTTCGTTTTGGTCACCCGCCGTATCTGCCGGTGGTAGGCTTCGACCGTGTTGATCGTGTAGATGATGCGCCGAATATCCGCCGGAAAATCGAAGAAGGTCGTCAGGTCATCCCAGTTCTTCTCCCACGACTTCACCGCAATCGCATACTTGCCGTTCCACGTCTCGGCCACTTGGTGCAGGTTGGCTGTGGCCTGTTCCAGCGTCGGCGCCTGGTAGATCGTCTTCAGATCGGCTACAAAGGCTTTGCGGTCTTTCCAGGAAACATAGCGCAGGCTGTGGCGGATCTGGTGGATGACACAGCGGGTAAATGGCGTCCAGCGGCCGGCTCTGCCACGCTTCGGCTAAAGTCCAGACCTTGTCCTTGTCGGTAATGCTGCTGATGGATTGGGCTGATAGCTCAACACCATACAGCTCATGCAAGGTATCCTGGATATCGCGTGTGCTCATCCCCTTGGCATACAGGCCGATGATCTTCTCTTCCAGTTCATTGGTGTTGCTGGCGTACCTATGCAGGATCTTGGGCTCATAGTCGCCGTTACGATCGCGCGGTACGCGTACATCGGTCTCGCCCTCAGATGTCCGCACCTTCTTGTTGTAGTAGCCGTTGCGACTGTTGCCACTGTTGCGCCCTTTGGCTTCGCAGGGCTTGTGGCCAAGATGGTCGGTGAGTTCCTACTCCATCGTCGATTCGAGCGTGTTGGCGAAGAGTTTGGCGAAGATGCCATCCTTGCCGAAGAAATTGTCCATCGACTCCGCTTTGGCCAGCTCGGCTGCGACGCGCTCGGCATCCGGCATGTGTTCTTACGGATTGGCCCGTTTTCGGCCCTTTATCTGTGTCATCTTGTGTATCTCCCTTTCAAGCATTTCATGTTAGTTTGCTTCTGGGTTTACACATAATTTCTGACACTCTCGCATATGAACCGGCGAATCACTGGGTGAAGAGAATCGACAGGCGCTATCTTGTCACTCAGCGGAAAGGTAAGTATGATTTGGAGCTTGCTTATATTGCGCGACCAGCTATTCCTTGGGGCAAAATGAAACGAGTCGGATTTTCTTTCAAAGTACAGGCTGATAAATTGGCGGAATATAAGGAACATCATGAAAATGTATGGCCAGAGATGCTCGCCGCGCTGCACGAAACGGGCTGGCATAATTACACGCTTTTTCTGCGCGACGACGGCCTCGTTTTCGGATATTTTGAGACACCTCACAGCCTGGCTGATGCCCAATCACTCATGGCGTCTAAAGAAGTGAACACCCGCTGGCAGGAGTTCATGGCTCCCTTTATGGAAGCCAACGCCCGGCCAGATGAGATGTTTCGGGAATGGGAAGAAGTATTCCACTTAGACTGAATTTGCCGTCTAATGGCGCTCTTTGCCGGTGGAAGGCTTGTCCTTACACGGCGATCTTTGGCCTCCCGGGGGCGGGGCAGCTATTAAGAGAAGTATCCGGCTGACAACGGCCGGATCGGAAAAGTTTCAGTCAGCGACTGGATAGAAGCGGTCGATATTTTCCGAGCTGATAAATACGTGGCTGATGTAGACGGCCGGAGGTACTGATTCCCCATTTAGAATCTTGAGAGCCAGCTCCATCAGTTTATCACCGTATCTTTCCGGCATGTAGGCCGTTGAGCCAATAAGGCGAGACTGCGGGTTGCGCAATTCCTCATGGACCAACCGGTCCGCACCCTGGCCGACAATTACAACATCTGTTTCGCGACTGCTTCTGCGGGCTGCCTGCAGTGCACCATAGGCCGCTTCGTCATTAAACGAGACAATCGCTACATGATGATAATTCGGAAATTGCTGTAGCATGGCAGCGACACCCGTTTCGCTGATGGCGCTGGTGTTGCCGCAGTCTATTGTGTGAACCAGATTGGGGGGTATGACCCGTATCTTTTCCTGCAAACCATCGAGCTGACCCTGAATACGTGCTTCCGGAAGCAAGCCTGCTCGGGGTTCCTCCAGAACCAGCAGGAGATCAATATGGCCGTTCCAGTTGTGGTGTATCCATTCCCCTAACGCTTCTCCAGCCATATGCCCTGCGCGATAATTATCCACGCCAAAGAACGTGGCACCAACCATAGGAATATCGACGGCAATCACGGGAATATCAGCCTGCTGAAATTTGTCCATGATCAGGCTGCCGGCTTTGTAGTCGATTTGGTACTCAATGGCCAGATCGATATCTCGTTGGACCAACCGGTCAGCTACGCGCAGCGCTTCTTCTCCGCTGAGCTGATTGTCTGCGGTTACAAGATTGATACTTCCGGCGTCCACCGCCGCGCGCTCAAGACTGCGACGTACATCAATGGCAAATGGAAGCTCTTCACTCTGGTTAGCAAAGCCAATCGTGACCTGGGGTTGATCTCCATCCACGGTAAACGAGCGCACCGTATTTTCACCGCAAACCGTTAAGTTAATCCTTGCCTGGCGCACCTGCGCGATACTTTCAGCAGAAACATCACTGTCAGTAAAGAGATGGGTAATGCGTTCGGGAGTGACAAATGGCTGCGTGCTTACCTTGCCAATCTTGTTGGAACCAACCAGGGCGATAACACGTGGAATGGAAAGCAACAGTACTTTTTTTAGTTGGGCCTCTTCAATACTACGCTCGGTCATGCCAATTGCTAGCTCCAGACCAACACAGGAAACATAAGCAGTACGAATGTGCAGGTTTTCCAACATGTCCAGACCGATCAGGCTGGTCGTGGCCGCGCCGCTACGGCTGACGATACCGCCCACAAGAATGACCGGGTGAGGCGTATTTCGCGCAATCTGCTTTGCTGTGTCCAAACCATTGGTAACAATGGTCAGCCGCGAGTACTCAGACAAATGTGGCACCATGAAGCGCACGGTGGAGCTGGCATCGAGAAAGAGTGTTTCGCCATCCTCGATCGTATCGGCCGCCCAGCGCGCAATCCGCTGTTTGGCCACAACATGGGGCACCTCGACATTGACCGATCCACGCCCGTCACTCTCCGCGTAAGTCGGCGGCTGCTGTTGGACGATGACCGCCCCGCCTAGTACGCGCTTGATCTTGTGTTCGGCTTGCAGCGCATTAAAGTCATTCCTAATTGTGCCGTCGGAAACGTCAAGCATCTCCGCTATCTGCGTCACCTTAATTCCCGGATGTTCGCGCAGCAGACGCAGGATCGAATGCCGCCGTTCAAATCTCGTGACCATTGCTCGTCCAGTTGCCTTTGTTGCCTGTCCGCATTCTTGACAAACTCATCGTTTATGTTACGCTTCTCATCAAATTATATTAATTTTTGCCAAAAAGCAACAAAACGCGCAAACATTGATAGCAGTTGTGCCGTTTGTGGGGTCACAGCATAGCCATGAGCAGCAGCCCGCCGGTTATTCAGATTGAGCATATTCATAAGTCGTTTGGGGGTGTGCATGCGCTGATTGACGTGCAGATGGAAGTCTATGCGGGCGAGGTTCACGCGCTCCTGGGGGAAAATGGCGCGGGCAAGTCGACGCTGATCAAAACGATGACAGGTGTCTACCAACCCGACAGAGGCGAGATATATCTGCGAGGGGATCCTGTACACTTGAGAAATTTCGGGAGGAAATAATGATGGCGCAACAACCTACAGGCGCGGAAGT
>JBJYWX010000028.1:0-7954 GCA_046259695.1 Promineifilaceae bacterium (SeqCode)
TAACAGAACGAGTCAAGGTTTACATGGCGCTCTTCCTTCTCATGGAGGCCGCCATGCTGGGTTTATTTGCTTCGCTTGACCTGATGATCTTCTTCGTATTCTGGGAGTTTGGGCTGGTTCCGATGTACTTCCTGATCAAGATTTGGGGCGGTGCAGATCGCGAATACGCTTCTTTCAAGTTCTTCATCTATACCATGGCTGGCAGCCTGGGCCTGTTGTTGGCCATCCAGATTATCGGCGTCTCAACCGGCAGCTTTGATATTCCGCATCTCTATGATGTCTGGGTAAACCTGCCGGCGGGCAGCGTGCTGCCGAATACGAGTCTTTCTGTTGACACGGTGAAGGCAGTCGCTTTTTGGGCCTTTGTGATCGCCTTCGCGATCAAGGTGCCTATCTGGCCTTTCCATACCTGGCTGCCTGACGCCCATACCCAAGCCCCGACCGCCGGTTCCATGATCCTGGCCGGCGTGCTGCTCAAACTGGGCGCCTATGGGTTCTTGCGCCTGGTGGTGCCGCTTTTCCCGCAGCAGGCGAATATGACCGCCGGCATCCTCGCTACCTTCGGCATGCTGAGCATTGTATTGGGTGGGTATGCCGCCTTTGGGCAGTGGGATTTTAAGCGATTGGTAGCCTACTCATCCGTGAACCACATGGGATTTGTGGTGCTTGGTATTGCTGTTTTTGCTTTTGTATACGGCCGTGCGGATGCATTTAGCGATCCGCGTATGCATTTAAACGCTATTCAAGCTGCTAATGGTGCTGTATTCCAGATGTTCAATCATGGGCTTTCGGCCGCAGGCATGTTCTTCCTGGTTGGCGTGCTTTATGATCGGACACACACGCGTGATCTCAAGAGATATGGCGGCATCTGGTCTGTACTACAGATGTACGGCGGCATCCTGATCTTTACAGCGATGGCCTCGCTTGGCCTGCCTGGACTGAACGGATTTGTCAGTGAATTCCTTGTCGCCGCCGGTTCATGGAACATATTCACGATCCAACTTGCCCTGTCCATGTTGGGCCTGATCATGACCGGTGCCTATATTCTCAAGGCGATTGGCTACACGCTGCATGGTCCCCTAAAAGAGGAATGGGCAGGGCTGCCTGACATGACCTTGCGCGAACATCTGGTCATTTGGCCACTGATGATTCTAATGCTTAGTTTGGGGGTCTGGCCGCAATGGGTGCTGGTCTTTATCAATGATACAGTGACCAAGATCTTGAGTTGATCCCCGCTACCCAGGCATGTGGCCTGAGGATATTGGAGAGAGATTTAGTAACTAGTTAACTGGGCAAAATCGATGGAATTTCCTTTCTTATCAGTTATCGCCTTAGCGCCAATTGCGGCGGCGATACTCATCCTGGCGCTGCCGGAGGACCGGGGCGAGAATGCACGCATGATAGGTTTTGGGACAATGATATTTACATTGGCCCTCTCACTTTACGTGTATGTCTCCTATTACCAGAATCTGCCCGATCCTTCTCTGCGCTGGGCTGAGACGCTTGCCTACGTGGAAGAATATAGCTGGGTACCCAGTATCGGCGTCAACTACATCGTCGGCGTGGACGGATTGAGTGCCACGCTGGTTTTGCTGACGGCCATTGTTGGGCTCGGCGGCGTTTTGATCTCATGGAGCATCGATGACCGGCCGCGCGAGTTTTACGCGTTCTTCATGCTCCTGGTGGCCGGCGTCCAGGGCGTTTTCGTCGCTGTAGACGGTTTCCTGCTCTTCTTCTTCTACGAACTGGCAGTCTTGCCCATGTACGTAATGATCGTTATATGGGGCTGGAAGGAGCGGCGCGAATATGCGGCCATGAAGCTGACGCTCTACCTGCTGATTGGCAGCTTCTTTTCCCTCATCGCTTTCCTGATTCTTTATTTCCAACTTCCGGATCAGGGTTTGCCGCAGACTTTTGACCTTCGTGTCTGGTCGGAAGCCAACTTCGCCATCAACACGCAGTACCTGCTTTTCATGCCCCTGTTCTTGGGCTTTGCGGTGTTAGCGGGCATCTGGCCACTACATAACTGGTCGCCCGATGGTCATGTGGCGGCGCCGACGGCCGTTTCCATGATTCATGCCGGTGTGCTGATGAAACTTGGCGCTTATGCTTCGATGCGCGTCGGCATCCAGATCCTGCCGGAGGGCGCCGTTTATTGGATGCCCTTCATTATCTTCCTGACTTTGATTAATGTTATTTATGGCGCCTTTGTGGCTATGCGCCAGAGTGACATGAAATATCTAATCGGTTACTCCAGCGTGAGCCATATGGGGCTGGTCTCTATGGGCTTTGCCGCCATGACCCTATACGGCTATCTCGGCGCGGGAATACAGATGGTCAGTCACGGCATCATGACCGCCCTCTTTTTCTCTGTAGTGGGCATGATCTACGACCGGGCGCATACGCGCAATATGGAAGAGTTAAGCGGCATGCGCCGTGCGCTGCCCTGGCTGGTCATTCCTTTCATCATTGGCGGTCTCGTTTCCATGGGTATGCCTGGACTTTCCGGCTTCGTCGCCGAGTTTCCCATTTTCATGGGTGTTTGGAACGGTACGAGCATCGACCTGAGCGGGGTGCTTTCCCTGAACCCCTCCAATTACTACAATTGGATCGCCCTGATTGCCGTCTTGGGCATTATTATTACCGCGGCCTATATCTTGCGAGCGGTGCAGAAGGTCTTCTTCGGTGAGTATGATGCGGACAAGTGGCATGATATGCGACCTATTCTGGCCATTGATAAATTTACACTCGTGATGTTCTGCGTGATCCTCATCGTCATTGGCGTTGTGCCCAACGTAATTTCTCCCATCGTGGAGTCGGGCATGATACCTGTTGTACAGCGGCTCGATCAGGCTCAGCAGGTCGTGACCGTGATGGACAGTGTGCAACTGGCCGCCCTTAACGTTTTCCATCTGTTTGGAGGTGCCTAGGTGAGCCCAAACATTCACGCCTCTTGGGTCGCTGCGCTCGCGCCTGAAATAGCGCTCGTTATTCTGTTGTTTGTTGTCCTCGCCTACGATCGCTTTCTGCAGCCGGAGCAGCGCCGTAGAGTGGGCAGTATGACAGCCTGGGGCGGCCTGATTACCCTGCTGCTGGTCCTCGGCCTTTGGGTGGTTTTTGACATGCCCAACAGCCAATGGACGCTGGATGAAAGCTTGATGTGGGGCGGTATGATCCGCTTCGACATGGTGTCGCTGGTATTCACGGTGATGTTCTTGATTGCCTTAATTATCACCAGCCTCGTGGCCATGGATGTGCCTTACTTGCAGCGCAGCGAGTTCTACGGCTTGTTGATCATGGCGGCTATTGGTTTTTGTCTCATGGCTGCTTCGGCCGACCTTATCATGCTTTATGTGGCCCTGGAGACGGCCAGTATTTCTTCCTATGTGCTGGCCGGCTTCGCGACACAAAAGCCGCTGTCTACAGAAGCCGGCATGAAGTATTTTGTCTTTGGCGCCTTTGCAACGGCCGTCATGCTTTATGGTCTGAGCCTGTTGTATGGGGTGACTGGCGAAACAAACATCTACGTGATTGGCAATCTCTTTGCGAGTGGCAACCTGCTGCCCGAGGTGAACGCGGTGGTGCTCCTGGCAGCGGCGCTTGCCCTGGTGGGTTTTGGGTTCAAAGTGTCGGCCGTACCTTATCATTTCTGGACACCGGATGTATACCAGGGTGCGCCAACGCCGTTCACGGGCTACGTCTCGACCGCTTCCAAGGCGGCTGGCTTCGCTATCATCCTGCGCATATTCACTTCCGGCGCGTTCGGCGACGTCAGCCGTTTTTCTCCCGCCAGTGCGCCGGGCTGGTGGGCCATGCTGGTCTCGATTAGCATCATTACGATGACTCTGGGTAACTTTGCGGCCATTTACCAGTCCAATATCAAGCGCCTGTTGGCCTACTCCAGTATCGCCCAGGCGGGTTATATACTGATTGGCGTGGTGACCCTGACCCAGGATGGCTCTGCGGCCTCGATGTTTTACCTGTTGATGTATGTTTTCACTAATATCGCTGCCTTTGGTGTCATCATTTTGGTCAGCAATGTCACCGGTTCTGATGAACTCAGCGATCTGGACGGCCTGAACCGGCGATCACCCATACTGGCCTTGATTATGCTGTTTGCCGTTCTTTCACTCGGTGGTATTCCGCCGACGGCTGGGTTCTTCGGTAAATTTTTCATCTTCCGGTCGGCGGTTGAGTCCGGGCTGTGGTGGCTTGCCTTAATCGGCATATTAAATGCCTTCGTAGCACTCTACTACTACCTCAGCATTATCAAACACATGTATCTTTACCGCTCTGAAGATGAAGAGATCGCCATCCCCCTATCACGGGCGGCGCAAATTGGCCTGGTGGTTTCGATCTTCTTTGTTATCTATTTGGGCGTTTTTGCTAATTCCGCGTATACGTGGACGTTGGAAGCTGCAGCTTCCTTCTTTCCCTGGTTAGGGTAAGGAAATTGCTGGGAAGGGTATTTGTGCTATAATGCACGCTGCCCTTTTATAGCGCAGAAACAGATTGTGTCACACGACCCGAATCTTAGAAATACAGCCCGGCTTGTAAATACTGTTGGCCAGGCGGGCTGTGCAACCGGGATAGTGGCTATTCTCATCATCGCCCTATCCTTCGGCCTGGGGTGGGTGCTGGATGACTTACTTGGCAATGAGCGCCGCTTTTTGACTATCGGCTTCCTCTTGTTGAGTTTCCCTGTCACCCTGTTTGCGATGGTGCGCATCAGCCTGTTTATTGTCGGGCGCGCCAACCAAGAGGCCGAACGGACTGAACAAGAAAAGTATGAAAAGAAGGACGACACGATAACATGATCAAAAAGAGATACATCGTTATTCTCTGTGTTATTTTGCTCATCATTCTCGGCTCGATTATTAATTTCACAAAACCGGTGCTGCCTTACATTCAGCTACCGGGTGAAACGTATCCGGGTAGCAATCACTGGCCGATTGTCAGTACGTTATTTGGCCAGCAGGGCCTGACGAATACCTTTGTGGCTTCATTGGTTGGCTATACGCTTATACTGATCCTTATCTTTGCCCTCCGTGCCCGTTCGCGTACGGCTGATGAGGTGCCCACCGGCTTTTACAATGCTTTTGAAGCCGTCATTGAGGGAGCCTACAACTTCGCCGAGAACATTGCCGGCTCGAAGGTGAAGGATTTCTTCCCCTACTTCATGAGCATTATCCTGATCATCCTGGTGACCAACTGGACTTCTCTGATTCCAGGATGGGACAGCATCGGCATGTGGGAATACAAGCCCCATTTCCTGGCCGAGGAAGAGGCTAGGTTATTGGAGTCGCAAGCGGAGGCTCGCGGCGAGCACATAGACGAGCACGACCTGGAAGAGTTTGTCCATCAACAAACAGAATTCTGGGATGAGCAGAATGTCGGTGACATTAATAACGGCAATCTTCTGCTGTTAAATGGCGCCGCGAACGCAAGCCCTACCGCCGAACCTGAATTCAATGCGGAAGGGCGCATGGTGGGATTCAATACGGAGGCGCAAGACTGGACCATTGTGCCGTTCTTGAGGCCGGGTGCTACTGATCTGAACTATACGCTGGCATTCGCCCTAATAGCCATGTTTATGGTCCAGTACTATGGCTTTAAGTATCTGGGCGCACGGGGATACTTATCCAAATTCTTCCCCTTCATCGCCCCCGGCTACGGCCAGGAGGTGGCCCAGAACCCGATCAAAGCGATTGACCCAGCGGTTGGTCTTCTGGAGCTGATCAGCGAGTTCTCAAAAATCATCTCGTTTGCCTTCCGTCTCCTTGGTAATATTTTCGCCGGCATGGTGCTCCTTTTCGTTATGGCATTCCTTTTACCGGTAGCCAACCTGGCCTTCTTCGGCCTGGAGTTCTTTGTCGGTTTAATTCAAGCGCTTGTGTTTGGCCTGCTCACGCTGATCTTTATGAGCAGCGCCTCGACGAGCCATCATAGTGAAGACCATTAGTCGCACGCGTCTGCTGGTCTGTAACAGTGAACTTTGATTTGGCAAGAAAGAATTTAGTTGGAGGAATTCACACATGGATGAACAAGCTGCCCTTGCCCTGGTGACCGGTCTGAAAGCCATCGGCGCAGGCCTGGCCATGTTAGGTGCGATCGGTGCTGGCGCCGGTATTGGTATCCTGGTTGGCGGCGCGGTACAAGGTATAGCGCGCAATCCCGATGCCAGCGGTGACATCCAGACGAACATGATCCTCGGCATTGCGTTTGCCGAAGCGATCGCTATTTATGCGCTGGTCGTTGCCCTCATTATCCTGTTTGTTCTCTAGCCCGTTTATGCAGCGGTTCTATTATCAACAGACAGTCTAAGGAAAAGTGACATGGAAGCATTAGGCATAAATCTAGGCTACCTGATTATGCAGATCCTGATCATAGTGGTCTTGATGCTGCTGCTGCGAGGTCTGGTTTATAAGCCGATCTTGAAGGTGCTAGAGGAACGCAAGGCACGGATCGCTAAGGGATTAGAGGATGCGCGCCAGGCATCTATCGCGCGCGACAATGCGGATGCAGAGGCCGAGAAGATTCTGGACGACGCCCGGCAGGAAGCCGTGCGACTTCGTCAGGAAGCTGTTACCCAGGCAGAAGAGTCTGCAAAGTCAATCGAGGCAAAAGCTAACCAGGAAGCAAAGGCAATTGTCGCCAAGGCAAGTGAAGATGCGGAAGAAGAACGAAATCGCATTCTTGCCGATTTGCGCGGCCAGGTGGCCGCCATTTCTATCGCTGCGGCCAATAAACTGGTTGGCGAGTCATTGACCGAGAAACGCCAGCGCGAATTGGTCGCCGATTTCTTTGCTAAGGTGCCAGAAGCGATCGCGTCTTTGAGCGGTGATAAGGCTGAAGTTACCAGTGCTTTGCCGCTGACCGACAGTGAGAAAGCGGACATTAAGAAGAAACTTAAGGTCGCAGAAGTTGTCTATAAGGTTAATCCGGCTATATTAGGGGGCGTAATCGTCCGCGTGGGCGATCAAGTCGTTGACGACAGCGTCGCCAGCCGCATGAGCGCGCTAAGTGAGTCGTTGAGTTAAGCTAGGTGGCCCCAGTCGGGCGCCAGGCTCTCGTTAATTGAGGAAAGAAGAATATTGACCCGCCGCGACAACACTGATCGCGGCAATTTGCTAAGCATTGTAAAGGCCAGGGACGCCGCCCTGGCCTTTATGCTCCCAACGGTTAATGCGCTTGCCAGCCCCTGCCCTTTCGTGTTCAATATTGATAAACGCATTTGTGTGAGGCCTCATGGAAGAGCCAAATACGACTGAGCACGCAGTTGCTCATAAACCGACCTTCACGGATCAGTTAAGGGTCTATACCAAGCCGATTATCGATCCAGTAGTGAGCTTTCTGGCGCACTATAAGATCTCGCCCGATGTTCTGACTGTGGTAGGCATGCTGGCGCACTTCATCCTTGCCTGGCTAATAGCGATTGGTGATTTCCGTTGGGCCGGCGTAGCCATGATTCTGCTTGCCCCGCTGGATGCTTTGGATGGCGCGCTAGCCCGAAAGCTCGGCCGTAAACAGGGTGGATTCGGCGCTTACCTCGACTCAACGCTTGACCGCCTGGCGGAGGTGATCCTGTTTGGTGGTTTCATCTATTACTATTACAGTGTTGATGACCCTCGTATGCTGGCCGTGGCCTATGTGGCGATTACCGGCTCACTGCTGGTCAGCTACTCGCGGGCAAAAGCGGAGTCATTGGGCTACGAAAACAAGGTAGGCATCGCCAGTCGCGTCGAACGATACCTGCTCATGATCGTCTTATTGATTCTGAATCTACCGCAAATAGCGTTGATCATTTTGGCCATCACCACCTACTTCACTTTGTGCCAGCGCATGTACAGTGTCTGGCGACAAGAGTACAAGGATGGCCAATCCTAGGCCTTTGGCAATGAACACGACGCCGGAGCGTTCCATACGGCGGATATCCCTCTACTGGTTTGTTATC
>JBJYWX010000029.1:0-8708 GCA_046259695.1 Promineifilaceae bacterium (SeqCode)
TTATTACAATCTGTTAATTACAAACTGTTATAGGAAACCTTGTTTCCTATTGGCCGCAATCATCTGAGGCCAAATGACGTGTACAAAAAGAATAGAAAAAATAGAGGTATTTTTTCTTTCTTGAGACGCCAAGCCAGTGCCTGATGGCGTGGCCGGCAGGGAGAAGGAACGAGATGTTAACGTGGCGAAACACATCGTGGGATTTTAAGAACAAGCGGCCAGAGATCGCTATTTTGCCCCTTGCAGCCTTTGAACCTCATGGCCCGCACCTGCCGGTGGGCAGCGATCTCATCATTATGGATGCCATCGCCCAGGCCGTGGCTGAACGTCTGTCAGGGAGCGTTTTTCTTATGCCCACCTGGCCGCTGGGCACGTCCGGTCACTTTGCCGGAGAAGCTGGGGCAATTTATCTCGGATTTGAAAGTCTGTGGGCAGTCGTGGATGATCTGGTGCACAGCCTGCACGGGCACGGCATCCGGCAGGTCGTGGTTCTGAACAATCATGGCGCGGCCAGGACAACAACCACGGTGCCCCTTGGCAATTTCATTGTGAAGACGGCCGTGCGCCAGCTCAATTATGAACTCCCGGGGATCACGGCGATCTGGGTGCAGCCTTTCTCTGCTGCACGTACGGTCCTGGCCGCGCTGTTTGATTCCGCCGGAGAAGATATCCAGGCCGGGGCAATCGAGACCTCGATCCTGCTGCATCTGCTGCCGGAACTTGTGGGTGAGCGAGGGCCGGATCATGAGCCTGGCTACGGCAGCGCCCTCCTCAATTTCACTGCTTTCCGCAACCTGGCCCCTGATGGCGTTTGGGGACGGCCGAGCGAGGCAACTGCGGAAAGAGGAGCACAGGCCCTGACCGCGGCAGTTGAAGCCACGGCCGGTTATATTGAGAAAACACTTGCTCAACTGGCGCAAATGAAGAACGTGGAAGAGGTCTCGTAGAGGAAGGAATGCCGGTAAAGGAGGTGAAGCTACTGACAGAAAGCGCCTGAACCAAAGAACGTAATTTGTTTATATCTTTCCCAAAGGTGAGGAGAAGTGTCTCTGATGAACAAGACAAGAAATTTGGTTTACTGGATTACGTTGTTACCGCTGGTTGCCCTGCTGGCTGTGGCTTGCGGGCAGCAGGCTGCTCCAGAGGAGGTGGTATCGGAAGCCCCCGACACCGCCACAGAGGCTGAATCGACAGAAGATACGGCCGCAGCCACCGATGTGCCCGCGGAAGCGGAAGCGGTTGTGGAAGAAGCGCCCGCAGAAGAGGCGGCTGCTGAGCCCAGCGGTGGAACCGTGACGGTTGGGCTGCATCAAGAGCCGAATACATTATGGGGACCGGCCACCGGTCTGACCGTTTCCCAGGAGTTGGCGAATCTGGTCAACAGGCCGCTGATTATGATTAACGAGGATTTGGAATATGTGCCCGCGTTAGTGACTGAAGTGCCCACACTCGAAAATGGGGGCATTTCCGAAGATGGGCTGACTTATACCTTCCACTTGCGCGACGACGTGCTCTGGCACGACGGCACGCCTTTCACTTCTGAGGATGTGAAATTCACCTATGACACACTGATGAACCCGGACGTTCCCGTACGCGGGCGCGTGGGCTGGAACCAGATTACAAGTGTTGAGACGCCAGACGAGCACACTATTGTCTATAATTTTGACACGATCGATGCGGCATTTCTGGATCGCGTGGCCATCGTTACTATTCTGCCCCAGCACATCCTGGGTGATGTTCCGCCGGCCGAGATGATCACCAATGAATGGTTCCGGACAAATAATCCCGGCCTGGGCCCGTTCAAGTTCGTAGAGTGGCAGCCGGGCAACTACATTCTGGTGGAGCGCAATGACGATTATTTTGTTGAAGGGCTCCCGAATCTTGATCAGATAGTGCTCAAGATAATCACGGATGCCAATACACTGACCAACCAATTAGAAACGGGAGAGATTGACATGCGCTTCCGCATGCTCAATGATCAGGTGGAAATTGTCGAGGCAATGCCGAATATAGAGCTGGTGAGTACCAACGCGACATCTCCCTGGATCATATGGGTTAATAATCTCGAGCCGGGTTTGAGCGAAACGGCCGTGCGCCGTGCACTCAACTACGGTTTTGACCGCGTCGGCCTCACGGGCACCGTGCTCAGAGGTCTTGTGCAGCCTGCTTATGACCTTATCCCGCCTTTCTCGTGGGCGTATGATGACAATGCTGTCGAGCAATATGCCTACGACCCGGACCTTGCCCGCCAATTGTTGGAGGAAGCGGGATGGGTTGATGAAAACGGAGACGGCATTCGCGAAAAAGATGGCGTAGAGTTGAGCTTCGACATTCTGAACATAGCCGGCGAGCCGGAACGTGTTCAGATCTTGAGCTTTATCCAGGATCAATGGAGCGACATTGGCGTCGGCGTCAATATTGAGAACGTGGATGTAGCCACTATGTGGGGAAATGCGTTGCCCAACAGTGAGTATGATATGGGATACTCCTATACTGGTCGCTTTGCCGATCCTGCGGACCTTGCGCAGCATTACCTGTGCCCGGAGAATCAACCGACCACGAACTGGGGCAAGTATTGTGATCCGGCGCTGGATGAAATCCTGTTAGCGGCGCAGTCGACGGTGGATCGTGACGAGCGGAAGGCTTTGTATGCCCAGGCGTTGGAGATGATTTCGCAAGATCCAGCTTATGTCTTTGTTGGCTGGCGCACAGATCACACGCCGATTAATCTGCGTGTGACGGGCTACAGACCGGCTACCGGTTACTTTGAAATGTGGAATGCCGAGGAGTGGTCAATAGTAGAATAGGCTTATTGAGAACAGGCCTATTGATTGGTATGCTGTAGGGCAGGCGATACGCCTGCCCTACTCCTGGAAAGCAAATGAACTACGTTACCCGGCGTTTACTTTCTGCGATACCGACCTTGTTCATGGTTTCGCTTATTCTCTTTGGATTGGTGCAGCTCGCGCCGGGTAGTGCGGCGTCCCTTTATGCCGGCCCTGACGCGGGGCCGGAGGATCTGGCGCGCATTGAAAAGCTGCTCGGTGTAGACCAGCCCCCTCCCGTGCAGTATGTGAAGTGGCTGCGCGGAGTCCTGGGCGGAGAGTGGGGCATCTCTTTTCGTTATCAGCAGCCCGTGACTGAAGTCCTGCGCAGCCGCATGTTCTACACCATTGAGCTAATGGCGATGGCGTTGTTTATCGCCTTGATCGTGGCAGTGCCTTTTGGCGTTATATCAGCGATCAGCAAGCGTAAATGGGTAAAACATTCCTCAAGCATCCTGGCTATGCTGGGCATCAGCATTCCCACGTTCTGGCTGGGGATTATGCTGCTGCTTATTTTCTCGGTGCGGCTGAGATGGCTGCCTTCGGGCGGAGCGGCGACGATTGGCATGGACTTTAACCTGAAGGATCGTTTCCTCCATCTCATTGGGCCGGCAATGGTTCTGGCGACGCTGTATATCGCCGGTTGGAGTCGCTATGTGCGCAGTTCCATGCAAGACGTCATGACCCAGGATTATATACGCACAGCGCGGGCGAAAGGGCTGAAGGAAGACAGTGTGATCACCCAACACGCGTTGCGCAATTCCCTACTGCCCCTGGTGACATTAATTGGCTTGCAGGGAGGCAGCCTGATCGGCGGAGCCATGATCACAGAGGTGGTTTTTGCCTGGCCGGGCGTGGGACGTTTGCTGGCTGAATCGCTGACTTCGCGCGATTATCCTGTTTTGATGGCGGCATTTATGGTGATGGCTGTTTTGACCGTTGCCGGGAATCTGCTGGCTGATTTGACTTACGGCTGGGTCGATCCCAGGATTAAGTTAGAGTGAGCATATGGACGTAGGAGATAATCTGGCATCCCCGGCGCAGATACCGCAAAGCACAACGGTAGATGTATTGGCGACACCACGGCCGTCAGGATGGCAATATCGGCTGCGTAGGCTGCGTAAATATCCCCTTGCGGTCTTTGGCGCTGTTGTTTTGATTCTGTTAGCGTTCATGGCTATTTTTGCCGGTGTGCTTGCGCCATACGACCCGCTCAGTACTAGCCTCAATGTACTTGCTCCGCCCAGCGCTGAACACTTGTTGGGCACAGACGACGTCGGCCGTGACGTCCTCAGCCGGCTTGTCTACGCCGCACGGGTGAGCCTGACGGTGGGCCTGGTGTCTACGCTGATCACGGTTGTCATCGGACTTCTGTTGGGTGTGGTTTCCGGCTTTTTTGGCCCTGTGGTTGATGTGCCCGTCTCTTCGTTTACCAACATCATGCTCTCAATTCCGATCTTTCCCCTGGCCCTCGTGCTGGGCTCATTCCTGGATATGACGCTGGGAACGATCGTCCTGATCATCGGTTTTCTTTCGTGGATGAGTGTGGCGCGTATTGTACGCGCGGAAGTATTAAGTCTGCGCGAACGCGATTTTATCGAGGCAGCGCAATGCGTGGGCGCGAGCTCGACACGCATTATCTTTGTACATATTGTGCCGAATATAACCAACGCCTTGATCGTCGCTGCGACACTGCTCGTGGCGAACGCTATTTTGCTGGAGGCGGCACTGTCCTATCTCGGATATGGTATACAACCGCCAACTCCTTCGTGGGGCAACATGCTCATGGATGCTCAAAGGTATCTGCGGACTTATCCGGGCCTGGCAATCTATCCCGGCCTGCTCATATCGCTAACAGTAGTCAGTATTAATTTTCTGGGTGATGGATTGCGCGACGCACTGGACCCGCGTATGGGCGAAAGATGAGCAAGCGAAGGTGCGCCAGGCAATAACTAGATCTTATTTACCGTTAGAGGAAACCTTGTTTCATATTGGCCGCTGTACAAATGTGTACACATCGTACAGTTATGTACACATCATCTCGAGGCCAAATAATGTGTACAAAAAGCATAAAAAAAAATAAAGGCATTTTTTCTTGGAGAAAACGATGAACGAACAAGATTTGAAAGGTATTTACCCGGCCGTTATTCTGCCGATGGACAGCGCCTTCAGACCAGACTTCGAGGCCTTTGGCGACTATCTGGAGTGGCTGATCGGTCAAGACGCGAAAGGTTTTGCGATTAATATGGATACTGGCGAGGGGCCACAGTTAACAGCCGAGGAGCGCCGGCGTGTTGCCGAAAAGGCGGTAGCTGTGGCTAAGGGCCGCGTTTTCGTTCTCGGGGGAGTGATGGGAGCGACAACGGCGGGCGCTGCGGAAAACGCGCGCATGTATCGGGAAGTGGGTGTCGATGGCCTTGTTGTCTTTCCCAATGCGGCATTCCGCAATGATCCTCTCGACCCGCGCATCCCGGTTGACTATCATGAAGCAATTGCTAATGCAAGTGGTTTGCCTATTGTTCTGTTCCAATTGGCGCCGGTTTTCGGTGGTGTCAACTACACGCGCGAGACCCTATTGCAGCTGCTGCAAATCCCACAGGTGATCGGTATTAAGGAAGCTTCTTTTGATGCTCAATATTTCGCTTATACCAAAGATACGGTAGATATGGTGAACCGGCCGATCACAATCATGACCGGTGATGACCTGTTCATTGCTGAATCGATCTTGCTAGGGGCGCGCGGAGGTCTTCTGGGATTTGGGGCAGTCGGCAGCAAGCTCGTGGCAGATATGCTTGCGAGTGCCAATGCCGGACGGCTGCACGAAGTGACCGCCCAGCGCCCACGGACCGCGGCGCTCGCCAATGTTATTTATAAGAACCCTGTGCTTGACTACCGCGCGCGCAGCAAAGTGGCGCTGGCGCACATGGGCATCATCGATCACGGCCTTACTTACGTACATCCGCCGCTGCTGCAGATCGATGACGAAGAGTCGGCCGTGATCCGGCAAGCAATACAGGAAGCGGGACTGCTTGGCGCGGAAGAGGCAGAGCCTATGGCGGCTCCAGGTTAGATATTGTTGACGTGCCTGCAGTCGCGGCGGGTGCTGCTATGACGGGCGGTCTATGAACAGGGTGGCATTTCCCGAAGACGGGCTGATTGTTGTGGCTGGATAGTTTAAAAGGACAGAATGATGAAATTTGGCTTTATTCCCACGGAGGGTGGGCATTACTACCCTGCATTTCTGGAAGAGGTTTTACTGGGAGAAGAACTAGGCTTTGACTCCGTATGGTTGGAGGAACATCATGGGGTCAAGAACCATTATTGGCCGTCGCCGCTTGTGGCTCTTGCCGGCGCTGCCACAAGAACTGAACGGATTCTACTGGGTACTGACATTATCGTTCTACCTTTTTACCATCCCGTCCGCGTAGCCGAGGATGCCGCCATGTTGGATATCATGAGCGGGGGGCGATTCATTTTAGGTGCGGCCATTGGCTATAAACCGGACGAATTCGCACTCTATGATGTCCCTCTGGAAATGCGCGGCGCGCGCTTTGAGGAGGCGGTGCAGCTGATTAAGAAATTGTGGACCGAGGAAGAAGTTCATTTCTCAGGTAAATACTATCAAGTAGAGGGATTGAAAATCGAGCCGCGGCCACATAATGAGGGCCATTTGCCACTGTGGCTTGGCGGTTGGGGCAAGCTTTCGCTGGCACGGGCGGCTTTATATGGCGATGCTTGGGTGCCGGGGCCAACGGCGAATTTTGAGAAGCTGTTGAGCGCGCAGGAAACGTACCGCGATAACTTGCAGGCAGCGAATATCGATCCGGCAACGATGCCAAATCCGCTGACGCGCGAAGTAGTGATCGCGCCAACCGATGAGCAAGCACGGGAAATGGCCGAGCGGCATTTACTGATTAACTACCGTGATGAATATGGCGGCGGCAAATGGAAACATCCGTTGATTGGTGCTGAAGATGATGCGCGGGCAGATGAGTTTGAAGAAATCGCGAGAGATCGCTTTTTAGTCGGTTCTCCAGACACGATTTGTAAGGAGCTGCAGCGCTATGCCGACCGCTTTGGCGTGGATCATCTTATTTGCCGGCTTTACTTTCCGGGTATTCCACATGAATTCATTATGGAGGAGCTGCGACTGCTGGCAAATGAGGTCCTGCCGGCGTTTAAGGGATGAGGAGGAAGTGCGATGGTTAATTTCCGCAACAGTGCTCCCGAAATAGAAGCGGCACGGCCACAGATTGCCGTGATTGGTATAGGTGCTATCGAACAACACGGCCGTCATTTGCCTGTGGCCACTGACTGGAATCAGGTGCGCGAGATCAGCCGCCGTGTGGCCGTAGAGCTGGATGCTTTGCTGCTGCCCGCATTGCCTTACAGTATGAGCGAGTGCCACGGCTTGATGCCGGGTACGTTTTGGCTAAAGCCGGCTACCCTTTCGGCCGTGCTCCAGGATGTGGCGCGCTCAGCGCGCGAGCAGGGCATTCCTGTCCTTCTTGTGCTCAACGGGCATGGTGGTAATTTCGTCCTTGAGCCCACGATTCAGGCGTTGAATCAGCGCTATCCCGATCTCCAGGTGTTGATGCCGGGTGAAGTATGGGCGGCGGCAGGTGGCGAGCCGATTTATGAAACAGCCGGACAAGGCATTCATGCCGAGGAAGTAGAGACGTCTATGCAGCTCTATCTTAATCCGGAAGATGTTAAGGAAGAGCGTTTCGATTATGTACCGCCTGTGGGACGCGAATATCTGGATTATGTCGTTATGCCCTTGATTAACCCTGAGGGGACCTGGGGCTATCCGAGCTACGGCGCGGCAGAAAAAGCTGAGCGCGGGATTCAGGCACAGGTAGTAGCCGTGGTTGACTTCGTGCAGAAGGCACTGGCGGAGCTGGGGTGAACAGCACCAGGCGGCCAGGGCGATGAAGATTGGCATTGTAACGGATGAGATCAGCGCCGATCCGGAAACGGCGCTCGAACTAGCTAAAGAATGGGGAGTTAATGCTGTTGAGCTGCGCGGCTTTGGCTCGGATCGCGTGCCCAACTTCTCAGCCTTCAAAAAGCAAAGGCTGCGAGAGCTGCTGCTCGCGTACGATGTTGAATTAACCGCCATCTCGCCAGGTCTATTTAAATGTGTTTACCAGGAAGAGCGCGCACGATTCCCTTTGCGTACATTTGATGAGGCGCTTTACGCGACATGGGCCGCGCAGCAGGCTGAGTGCCGCCGGCACCTGGAAGAATTACTGCCCCGTTCGATTGCCTTTGCCCAGGAAATGGGGGTGCAGCGCATTATCAGTTTTGCGTTTTCTCGCGGCGGCGCACCGGCCGGGCCGGCGCCGGAGGGACTGATTGATCTGCTGTACAAGGCTGCGGAACAAGCCGGAGCGGCGAGCGTGGACCTGTTAATTGAAGTTGAAGCTGGATTTTGGGCTGACACGGGTGTTAGAACGGCGGCCATCGTAGAGGCGGTGAATCACCCGCGGCTGGCCATTAATTGGGATCCTGGAAATGCTTATGAGGCAGGTGACGTTCCTTTTCCCGAAGGCTATGAAGCGGCGAGGCAGTTCGTGCGCAATGTCCATTTCAAGGATGTACACCGCCAGGAAGATGGGTCATATCATTACGTTGTGGATGGCGATATCGACTGGGAGGCACAGATCGCGGCCCTGCGGGACGATGGATACGACGGCTATATTACGGTGGAGACGCATATGGAGCCTAAAGTAGCCGCGGCCCGCCAGGTATCACAGCGCTTGCAGAGATTGTTAGGAGCATAAGGGTTGAAGAGAGGCGGGGAGGGAAGGGACACAGAGATACACGGAGGAGACACGGAGGGGCACAGAGGGATTTTTGACTTTGTGTAGGGGATGAGCC
>JBJYWX010000030.1:0-16173 GCA_046259695.1 Promineifilaceae bacterium (SeqCode)
CGAGGATCAATGTTATGCCCGCCACGGATAATGAGCTCTTTCACACGCCCGGTTAACCAGAAATAATCGCCGGTATCTTGGCGCCCCAGATCACCTGTATTCAGCCAGTTGCCCTGTCCGTCAGCACAGTCTACCCATACCTGCTCATTATGTATTTCCTCCGTATATCCAGAAAATACATTTGGTCCGCGCACAAGAATCGCGCCAATTTCGTCCCGGCTGGAGTCACGCTCGTAGGCGCCGCTCGCATCCAGCTGCGCGACCTTCATGTCTTGGTAAGGCAGACGATAGCCGATCGATCCGATTCGCCGTTCACCGAAAGGCGGATTAATTGAACTGATGCAAGTACCTTCAGTCAGGCCATAACCTTCGAGGATACGCACGCCTGTCTGTTTCTCAAACTTGCGAAAGACTTCCGCCGGCATTGGCGCGGCTCCACAGACCGCGAACTCCAATGAACTAATATCTTCATCAGCTAATGGCACGGATAGAAGCGAACTGTAAACGGTGGGCACGCCGCTAAAGAAGTTAATTCGGTAATGCTCAACTATCGACCAGAAATTGGGGATTACACCGCCACGATACCCCTGCGGGGTCCCCAGCACAACCGAGGCGCCGTGCATAAAAGGCAGCATGCCGGTCACGATCACGCCGTTAACGTGGAAAAGCGGCAGGCCACAGAACAATACTTTTTCCGCCGTAATGTCGATAAATTGTGCAGCGGCCCAGGCGTCATAGACCTCGTTAAAATGGGTATGACGAGCCAACTTAGGGGTACCGGTCGTTCCGCCTGTGTGGAAGTAGGAGGCAATATCGTCGGGCTCGATCGCGCGCCCACTCATCAGTTCCTCTGCTGGGTAACGGTAAGCCATCTTGCCAAAATCGATGACCCGAGCCTGAACGGCGGGCCCTTTGCCCGAGCGCAAGCGGATCAGGCGTATGGCGAATTTCTGGATCATCGACAGGTAATTGGCTAAATCCACCTGCAGGATAGTCTCCAGAGTTGGCACGCTATCCGCAACAGACGCCACTTTTTCCCAGATATCGGTCGTAGGGAAGGGCGCGAGTGTGACCAACACCTTGGTTTGGGCCGTGTTCATGATCTCGGCCATCACCTGCGGCTCCAGCATGGGATTAATTGGGTTGACAATACCTGTTGCCTCGGCGCCCCAGATGGTGATGAATGCCTGGGGGATATTGGGCAGTATCATCGATACTACATCATTCTTACTGATGCCCAGGTCATGAAACATATTGGCCGCCTGATTGACTAGGCCAATCAGGTCTTTATAGGTAAAGAAGACCTGATCTGTGTAGGCATCACCCTGTAAGAAAAAGCGCAAAGCGATCTTGTCAGGATTAATTGCCTCTCCGCGCTTCAATGCTTCATAGGTGCTGGAAGGCAGCCCTTGTTCCACCAATGGTTTGCGTTCAATAGCTTCTATATCCGCGAGTGTGGCTACGCCCATCCTTCATCTCCCGGTCGGGTATATCTAACCTAAATAGATGATATTGCCAGATTACATTTAGCGGCAAGTGATAGCGCCAATTGAGGCCGTTATTTGGCCGGCACGCCCTGGCCGGCGATGAAGAAAAGCAAAACGGGCGATGCCCCTATGTAAGGCATCGCCCGCGACAAACTCAAACAAAGCTGCCGGTAATTTTAGATTACTTACTGCCGCGCGATCCCATCAGACTGGTAACCCGCTCTTGAAGTCGTTCGGAAGCCTCGCGTGCGCCGACTTCATCGCCGGCCTCGATCGCATCCAAGACCTCGCGATGGCGCGAAAGCACTTCGTCTTCGGCCGATGAATACTCTGGAGCCACCTGCCCATCATCCAGGAGATCAACAAGGGCTATATTGATACGCCGCTTGCTTTGCAGTGGTTTGCGCAAGGCGCGGACAATATAAGCCAGGAACTCATTGTGCGCTGCCGCAACAATGCTTTCATGGTAGGCCAGGTCGGCCAGAGCCCAGTCGGCAGGGTCACTGATCGAGTTAGCCAACTGGCTGTACGCTTCGTGCATGCGCTCGACATCCTCCGGTGTGGCGTTGCGGGCGGCTAATTCGGCCGTTGCCGGCTCAATTGCCTGCCGCACCTCAGCCATGTTATACATGAACTCACCGTTGTCTTCGGAAGATGCCACCCACTCCAGCACCGCCGGATCCAGCATCTGCCAATCCCTCCGTGGGCGGATGATCGTTCCCACCTTGGGTCGCGATTCCACCAGTCCGCGCGCGGCCAGGCCCTTGACGGCCTCACGGATTACGGTACGGCTCACCCCGTATTCCTTGCTCAATGTATCTTCCTTGGGGAGCACATCGCCAGGCTGTAATTCGCCACTTATTATGCGAATGCCTATCGCGTGTAAGACTTGTTCGCGTAAACTGTAGTGTAATACCATTTTGATCTTTCCTTCTCTTTCCCAAAAACGCAGCGGTTTTTGTATGATGAATACTGCAAAATGTACAACATTGGCAACGTTGTGTCAAGCATTTATACTACTTCATCACCAATGTGATGATTACGGGCTCGTGATGAATCTTTAACTGGCAGTAGGGTTCGTTTCAGAGTCTCTGCAAAGGCTCGCTTGGGCAATCAGGGACAAAGTAAAAGCGGCTTAAGCCTGGCCTCCGGACCATCCAGCAGCTGTCTCAGCAAAGCTTCCGCATGCAGTGGCTCTCGCTGCTGGGCTCCGCCCACCACGAGGTCACAGTCATGTTCGTGAGCCACTTTGAAAATTATATCAGGGTGACTGCTGGTGCGGCTTATGGTTGCAGCTTCAATCTCGTGCAGCTCAAGATATCGGCGCGCCCGCTCCAAAGATGCGCTCGCGCTATCAGGGCCGGATAGCAGTGTTACGCTACAGCCCCACCGCTCAGCCATATAGGCGGTAACGAATAGCGCTTCCTGTGATGCCTCCTCGCTGCCACACAGCAGCAAGGCATGGGTCAGCCGGCTTGGCTCTTCCAGAGCAATGAGTAGCGGGCGGTTGCAATCGACTATGAGTTGTCTGATATTCTCGCCGCCAGCATGTATCTCTCTCAGGTCCTTACGGGCCAGCACCAGCAGGTCCGCGAGTCTTGCTCCGAAACGAATTGTCTCTAATAGCGGGCCCGAGACGCGGCTCAACTCTCCTGAGAGACCCAACTCCTGCAAGCGGGCATAGAAGTTGGACCGCAATTGCTCGCTGCCGGCGCCTTCAGGAGTCTCGGTGAGCAGTGGAACTCCCAGCAGATGAGACTGTTCTCGCTCGGCGATGGGCAAAGCCTGTACCCAGGAGGCGCTGCCGCTCGTTGCATCCACGCCAACCAGAATATCAGCGAATAGACGATCACTGTAGCGGTCCATCGTCTTGGAATACGACCAGGCCAGCTCCGGCGGGTATTTGGGCGCGGGAAGCGCCGCGCTTAGCGCCCGCCGGTAGAGGCGCGCCAAGCGGTTCCCTTGTACGGCGGCGTACCGCGCAGCATCCGGGGTAGCGGCCTCCGTTGACACGTTCCAACCTAAAGCGTTTCGTAGAGCGGCCTGGTTCTCGGCGATCCATAGATAAAGGTCGGTCTCGGTACGGCCGTCGAAACCACGTAGTAAGCCATGCTCGCGTATCGATTCCACAACGGGCAGATACACATTAGCATACCAGCGCCCTACTGCTTCCTCATCTGACAGCGTGCGGCCGTCCGCCTCTTCAATGAAGTAGCGATTCACCTCAATGTGATTCTCCAGCTTATCGTATTGGCCGGGCATACTGACCGCCAGCGTGACCTCGGGATACAGATGGTCCAAACCTGTGTGTTCCAGGAACGCGGCATACTCCGCAGCGAGGATGAACGCTTCGTAATCCAGATCATCTGGCAGGGGCACACGCGAACGAATCTCTACAACGTGCGCGTCGAGATAATCTAGACCCAGGCGCAGGGCAATCGACACACGATGATTGCCATCGACGACAAAGTAAGCGGTGCCAATTTGATATACCTCGATTGGCGGCAGGGCAGCCGGATCTGCTGCGGCGATCCGTACGCTGGCCCAGCGCTTCGCATCGTGATCTTTGAGCGGCAGAAACGAACGATCGAAGTCGTCATACCGGCCGACGCTTCCTACAATGCGATCGAGGGGAATCTCGCGGACGCCGCGATCTACTTGGCCCGTTACCTTAAGCTGCTTGGCGACCTCGTAAAAGGAAAGCAGGGCGAGCGAATCGCCCTGCAGGCGAGCTAGCGCCGCCTTTAGCGCAGCTTGGCGCCGTGCAGCCCGAAACTCACCAAGAGCGACAGCCAGCCGTTTTCCGGCAGGTTCGAAGCCGCTCATTCCTGTCGCGGCCGGTATTGGAGCGCTTCGGCCAGGTGCGCTGGGGCGATCCGCGCCTCGCCGGCAAGGTCGGCAATGGTGCGTGATACCTTGAGTACGCGATGGAAGGCGCGCGCGCTGAGATTCATCTGTGTCATCGCGCTGTGCATCAATCGGCTGCTAGTCTCGTCGAGGGGGCAGAAGGCGCGCACATCCCCCGGCCCCATTTCAGCGTTTGTGTATATTTCCAAATCGGTAAAACGCTCCGCTTGCCGTTCGCGTGCATTTTCCACACGCGCGCGGATGTCCGTCGATTTTTCGCCCCGCGTCTTGGCGGTCAGTTTTTCGTATTCCACGCGCGGCACGTCGACATGCAGGTCGATGCGATCTAACAAGGGGCCGGATATGCGCTTCTGGTAGCGTGTAATCATCGCGTTGGAGCAGGTGCAGGGATGGGTCGGATCGCCATAGTAGCCGCAGGGACAGGGGTTCTGAGCGGCGATGAGCATAAAATTGGCGGGAAAGGTAATCGTGCCTGACGCGCGCGAGATGGATACCTCGCGAGGAGTTCCTTCCAATGGCTGCCTGAGGACTTCGAGCAAACGCTCGCCAAACTCGGGAAGTTCGTCTAGGAAGAGCACACCGCGGTGGGCAAGCGAAATCTCGCCGGGGCGCGGCCAGGCGCCTCCGCCGACCAGCCCGGCATAGCTAATGGTATGGTGCGGCGCACGGAACGGCCGGGTGCGGATGAGAGGCGTATTGGCCGGCAGTTGGCCAGCGACGGAATAAATCTTTGTAACCTCCAGCGCTTCGTCAACGCTCAATCTGGGCAGGATGCCGGGCAGCGACTTGGAAATAAGTGTCTTGCCGGCGCCGGGCGGGCCGGTGAGAAGGACGTTGTGTCCACCGGCAGCCGCCACTTCCATGGCCCGTTTGACGTGCTCCTGGCCCATGATATCGGCGAAATCGGTCGTGTAGTCGGCTGTTTCCTCGAAGGCGTCAGCGATATCGATTGTTGCCGGCTCAATCGGCGCTAGGCCTGTCAGATGACCCACCAATTCGGCCAGGCAAGCCACGGGAATTACCTCAATATCCGGCATCAGCGCCGCCTCCGCCGCATCGGCCGCGGGAACAAAAACGCGACTAATCCCCTCCTGGCGGGCCCGCGCAGCCAGCGGAAGGATGCCTTTGGTATGACGCGTCGTACCTTCCAACGAGAGTTCGCCGATGAATAAGGCGTCCTGAAGTTTGTCGGGCCACACCTGCTGCGTCGCGGCCAGGATGCCGACCGCGATAGGCAGGTCATAGGCCGGCCCTTCCTTGCGCAAATCAGCCGGGGCCAGGTTGACCGTGATCCGCTGATAAGGGAAGGAGAGTCCGCTGTTTTTGATTGCTGCGTGCACGCGGTCGCGGCTTTCGCGCACGGCCGCATCGGGCAGGCCAACCAGCATAAAAACCGGCTGGCCGCGGTTCACGTCTGCCTCCACTTCGACAATCTCCGCATCCAGGCCCACAATCGCGCAGCTCATTACCTTGGCTAACATAGCCAGCTTCCCTCCAATTCAGTTGCCGAATATTAGCACGAGACGGAATAAGAGCCCACGCAGTAAGGATCTAACTTCTCCTCACATTGTGCACATTCGCGACCTGCAATTGTGGCGCTTGTCTCGATCAGCGGCCGGCGCACCGAGCGTCAAAAGTTCCCTCATCACCGGGCGCAAAGACAAAGGTGACTCGCGGCGAAGGCTGGTCAGAGCGGGCGATATGGGCGGCCGTAGGATCGAGGCTGGATGTCGCGCTGATTGTCAATGTCTCGCCGGACCAGCGCCCCGAGGCGTTGTTTACCAGCCAGACCGGCTCATCTTCCAAAGAACGGAATCGCAGGTCGGTCACTGTGCCATCGCGCCTGGCCGTACCGTACACTTCCAAGTAACCGCTATAGGCACCCAGACAGTACAATGCTTCCCCTTGCAAGTTAGAGCTATAAGGGCCGCCGGTCTCGCCGACGTAGGCATCCAGGGTCAGGAACAGGCTGCCCTGCGTCCCGTCCTCCAGCGCGACATCAGCCAGCCATTCTCCAGTCAATGTCGGGCGCCCGCCAAGAGCAAGGCTCCAGGGCGCAAACATCAGGCGCTCGACAACGTCCAGCAGCAGCGGTATCGATAAGAGGCAGACAACAAGCAGAAGACCTACGATGCGCTTCGTGGCAGATCGCTGGCCACGCGGAGGTACGCTACGGGGTGTGGTCATCGGCAATCACCTCGCCAACGGTATTTGCGCCGCAGTGTAGATCAACTTTTGGCCGGATGTCAATCCCCTGGGATGGGGAGCTTAGGGAGAGATGGGAAATTCCGGCACAGAGACCGTCATTTATTCCTTGCCGGTTAGCCGGTATCTTTTTTGGGGCCCACTAGTTTAGGTGTGGCGTGGCCTGGAGATTGGTATCGGTGGCAGCCGCCCAGCAGCTGCGACCCATGCACCTGTGATGACTACAATTCCAATGACTTGCCCCGCCGGCGCGACGCAAAAGCTTTCATTGACTGCTGCATGGAAAAGGTAGGATAAGACGTACCGCTAGGATGCCGACAAGATGGGAGCGCATATGAATCCCTGCGCACATCACAGCCTCGGCCTTATCTATGGCTGATTGAGCGGGCATCCGTTCGCTACCCGGCGCCTGCGGCATAAGCCAGATGGATGTCTGCTGGTTGAGTTCCTTCCTGTACGCCGGAACCAATCTCGTCAAGAATCGCGCCTCGGCTATCACCCCACATAACTTTTGCAGCAATAGCAGGTATCGAATAATCTATGTAGAAGTCAAGACTTGACCACCATCTACTTTGAAATACCAGCTCGGTAGTTGGCCCCGCTCTAGCCAGCCAACCTATCTAGTTGGAAAGTGGCACAGGCAGAGCGACGGATGCGTAATATTCCTCGTAAGATTGGTGCCGTATGCTAACAGTACTTCCATATTTTCTTCCTTCCTCTTATGGCACATTCGGCCATGGGCGGCCAAGCATAATTCCCCGGCTGTCCGTGGCCGTGCCGCTTTTATGTGGTTGTATTGCACTTGTTTGAATTAACTGAGGCTTTGACGCACGCTGGCGACATCACTGGCGATTTGCGCCTTGAGTTCGTCTAACCCGGCAAAGCGTTTCTCAGAGCGGATGCGGTGGTCAAAGGCGAGGCGCAATGATTCGCCATAGATCTCGCGGTCAAAATCAAGCAGGTAAGCTTCGACGGCACGGTCGCGGCCATCCACAGTCGGCCGTACGCCGACATTAACCGCAGCGGCATAGCGTGTTTCACCAAGCCAGCCATATGCAGCATAGACGCCGTCCGCCGGCAGCAGCAGTTCGTCCCACAATCCCAAATTGGCAGTGGGAAAGCCAATGGTGCGGCCACGCTGGTCGCCGCGTACCACCTCGCCATAGACGCTGTGCATCCGGCCCAAGCAGCCATTTACTTCGGCGAAGTCGCCAATGCCAAGTGCATGGCGCACGCGGCTGCTGCTAACAAGGCGGCCGTCAAACATTTCCAAAGAGGTCACCAGCCGTGGTTCAAAGCCAAGCCGCGCGCCCTCGCGACGCAAGAACTCAAGGTTCCCTTCGCGCTGGTAGCCGAAGGAAAAACTGCCACCCCAGATCTGGCGCATGTCCAGGTGGGTAACTAGCTGATCTACAAATTCACCGGCGCGCGTGCTGCGCACGGTATCGTTGAAGGGGTGAATGATGACCCAATCGACGCCAGTTTCAGCCAATAAGGCGGCGCGATCTTCAAGGGTATTGATGTAGAAACGTCCTTCTTCCCCACTCAGCAGGCGCCGAGGATGCGGGAAAAAGGTTAGCACGGCCGAGCGCACGCCATCGAGGCGGGCTTGCGCCACCATTTTGCGCAAGATCGCCTGATGGCCGATATGTACGCCATCAAATGAACCCAGGGCAAGATAGGTGGGCCGGCGATCAGAAAGGTCCGCCAGAGTATTGACGCGTAGCAGCTGCTGTGTCATGGACAATCACTTGCCATTCCGGGTAAAGGTGGTTTCATTAGCGGCGGTGATTTTACCAATTTATCCCTGCTCGTCGTATCCATCTCGACCGCTCTGGGGAAACATCTTATGTGGCTGCCAGACATCCTCTCCGGCCAGCACAATCCCCAGGAAGCGGCCGCCGGCGTCGTAAGCACGTGCCGCTTCACCTTCAGCTAGGACACCTGCTGCCGGCACACGCTGGCCATACATCACTCGCTCAGCAACATCGGGGGCGAAGATCACCACGGGCAAATGCCGCGCGGCCGTATCCACCGTTTGCAGATACTCTTGCCAATTGTCGCTATCCAGCTCCTCTAATCGCAGTGCGTCGGCAATAGAAAAGGACCCTATAGCCGTGCGGCGCAGGCCGCTCAGATATGCCCCACATCCGAGCTCATGCCCGATATCGTCAGCAAGTGAGCGGATATAGGTGCCGGACGAGCAGAATACGGTCAGATGCAGTTCCGGTCGTTCCCAGGCTCGCAGTTCGAGATCATGGATAATCACATCGCGCGTAGGTCGTTCGACATCCACGCCCTGGCGTGCAAGTTTATAGAGGGGCACGCCATCGCGTTTGACGGCCGAATAAGCCGGCGCTCGCTGCACAATCGGCCCTCGAAATCTCTCCAGGGTGCGTTCAATTTCGGGCAGCGAGACGTCGATCGGCTTCTCCCCTAACACAACGCCCTCCGCGTCAAACGTGTCCGTGCGCCTGCCAAGAGTAAGCGTTGCCTCATAGCGCTTCGATTGATCCGATAAGTACTCGAGCAGCCGCGTCGCCCTGCCGACGCAAACAAGCAGCAAGCCCGACGCCAACGGATCGAGTGTGCCGGCATGTCCGATGCGCCGGATATCACTTAGGCGGCGCAACCGGGCGATGACATCAAAAGATGTCGGACCAATGGGTTTGTCGATAAGTAGGAGGCCCTCAACAGGCATGCGAATTAGATGGTGTTCAGCTAAGTGTTACCGGCGTGGCAGCAGACGTGTCAAGTTCAGCCTGGCGTTGAATAGCGGCTTTACACGCCTCTACGATAGTCGATTCAGCATCAGCCAGCGGGCCGGACAGCGTGCAGCCGGCGGCCAAAGGATGGCCGCCACCACCAAGCGAAACGGCGATGTCAGCAACTTCATAGGGGGGGCGGCAGCGCAAGCTCACTTTGACCGAGCCATCCGGTGCCTCCATCAATACGGCCGCCATTACCGCCTCTTCCACATCAGCCAGCAAATTCGTCAGTCCCACGCTGCTGCTGCTGCGGAACTGAGCTGCCTGGCGCTCCTGGTTAGTAATGGCCGTCCAAATGAGGCCGTCCTCAAGCTGCATCTTGTCCATCCCGATGCGCCACAATTTCATCGTCGAAAACGCCCGTAAATTGAGGGCTTGCATGGTGACGAATCCCAGGTCGGCCCCAGCGTCCACCAGATCGGCCGCAGTACGCAATGTGCTA
Organism: Promineifilaceae bacterium (SeqCode); assembly: GCA_046259695.1. Lineage (GTDB taxonomy): Bacteria > Chloroflexota > Anaerolineae > Promineifilales > Promineifilaceae > JAACFF01. The sequence continues at coordinate 9,771 of JBJYWX010000030.1, forward strand.
GCACTGACGCCTACGTGGCGAAAGCCCCCGGTGTCGGTTATTAATCCTGTTAATAGGCTGGCAGCGATGCCTTCGTCGATCACAATACCTAATTCGCCAAACAGTCCATGCAGGACCTCCGCGGTGGACATGGTGCCGGGCTCGATGAGATTGATGTCGCCAAACCGGGTATTTGTCACGTGATGATCAATATTGATAATGAATGGCTTGGGATCCGGCAAATCGGCAAAAATATAGCCCATTCGCAGTTCATCCGCGCAGTCAACAGCTACAACGAGATCATAAGAAGAGGAGGATTCCAGCTTTCGCTGCACCTGGGCGGACAGCGGTAGGTAAGAGAATCGATCGGGCACATGGTCATCGCAAGCCAAGGTGGCGCGAAGACCTAGCTGCTGCAGCGCCTGGCCAACGGCCGTCAGTGAGCCAATTGCATCGCCATCAGGGTCAACATGCGTTACGACCAGGATATGGTCCGCCTTTTCCAATGTATGCTGTAAGAGGGAAGTCACGCTACTTCTCTGCGATGTTTGATTGATCGGTGTGGGCTAGTGACATGGAGGCGCATCTGGGGCACTGCCTCAATGCGCCTCGTCTATTATTCCTCTTCAAGTTGCCCTACTTCTTCATCGTCGACCTCAGCTAAGAGGTTCAGCTCATCAAGAATCTGATCTACTTCTTCGGAGTAGGCTAGTGTAGGATCCCACAAAAAACGCAGTTCCGGAACCGTGCGCACGCTCAGGCGCTGAGCAAGCTCATAGCGCAAAAAGCCGCCCGCCTTTTCCAGGGCGATCATCACATCTTCTTCGCGCGATTCGTCACCTAACGCGTTGAGGTAAACATCAGCAAACTGTAATTCTCGATCAACCCAGACGCGCGTGACGGTCAAATCTTGCAGTCGGGGATCGCTCACCTCACGATTAAGCAAGTCACTGAGAATCTCACGAATCTGTTCGGCCGTTCTTTCCTGGCGAATCCTATTCACGAGCTTACGCCTCTACGCGCTCGGTCACAAAGAACTCGATAATGTCACCCGGTTCAAAATCGTTCCAATTGTCAATGCTAACGCCAAATTCAAAACCGGTTTTGACCTCGCGTACGTTCTCCTGCAAATGTTTCAGGCTGCTAACAGGGCCTGTGTGCAATAATGACGTGCCGCGCACGACATGGGCATTAGCGTTACGGCGCGCTTCACCGGTGCGCATATAGCACCCGGCAACGGTACCGACGCTGCGAATGCGGAAGACCTGCCTGACTTCGGCACGGCCGATAACCACATCATGGTACGCCGGCTCCAGCATACCCTTGAGCGCTTTTTCCACATCTTCAATCAGTTTGTAGATAATCGAATAGGTTCGAATATCGACCTGCTCGCTGCTTGCCGCCGCTTTAGCGATGGCACCTGTATCTACGTTGAAGCCAAGTATGATGGCGTCCGAAGCAGAAGCCAGCATCACGTCACTTTCGGTGATATTGCCGGTTGAGGCACGCAGGATTTGTATCTCAACTTCGTCATTGCCAAGCCTTTCCAACGAGTTGACGATGGGCTCCAGTGAACCCTGCACATCCGCCTTGACAACCAGATAGAGCGTCTTGGACTCGCCCTCCTGCATGCGGCTGAAGAATTCTTCCAGGCTCACGGGCGCGGAACGAATCTGTTCCGCTTCACGGCGGTCATACTCTTCTTCGGCGATAACTTTGCGCGCCGATTTCTCGCTTTCTACAACGCGGAACTGCTCGCCCGCTTCAGGCATGCCATTGAGCCCGGCTACCGAAACAGGCGTAGATGGACCCGCGGTCTTAATCGCCTTGCCCTTGAAGTCGAACATCGCCTTGATGCGGCCGTAGTTCTCGCCCACCAGCAGTGTATCGCCTAATTCCAGGGTACCATTTTGCACCAGCAGCGTAGTCATGATGCCGCGTCCCTTCTCGATGCTGGCCTCCAAGACTGTACCTGTAGCGGAAGCATCCGGATTAGCACGAGGATCAATTTCCTCTGCAACCAACAAGATTGCCTCCAGCAAGTCTTCAATACCAAGCTGCTCTTTTGCCGAGACAGGGATAACCATAACATCACCGTCCCATTCATCGGGCACAAGGCCGATCTCGGCTAACTGCTGCTTTACCCGATCCGGGCGGCTGCTTTCGAGATCTACCTTATTCAAGGCGACTATGATCGGAACACGGGCAGCGCGGGCGTGATCGACGGCCTCACGCGTTTGAGGCATGACGCCATCATCGGCCGCTACGACCAAAATCGCTATATCCGTGGCCTGTGCACCACGGGCACGCATCGCGGTGAAGGCTTCATGGCCAGGCGTATCCAGGAACGAAATCTTCTGTCCGTCTTTATCTACCTGGTAGGCGCCAATATGCTGGGTAATGCCACCGGCTTCACCTTCCTGGACGTTGGTGTGGCGGATGACATCCAGTAAAGAGGTTTTGCCGTGGTCTACATGGCCCAACATCGTGACGACCGGCGGTCGTGGTTCCAGATCTTCTTCTTCTTCTTCGGCGAGTACTTTGCGCCAACCGACTTGTTCTTCAACTGCTGTTTCTTCAACTTCTTGCGCCTTGGGCGAGACGACTTCATAGCCCATCTCCTCGGCCACAATGGAAGCTGTATCAAAGTCGATTTGCTGGTTGATATTGGCCATGATGCCATTGCTCATCAATTCCTTGATGACGTCAATGGGGCTTACGCCCATCTCACTGGCCAATTCACGCACCGTTACATAATCAGGTACTTCAATGCGCGTTTTCGTTTGTGTCATTCCATCACTCCATTACCTGGCTCACAGTGGGTTTGCATTCCGCGATTCGCTGCAGGTCTTGCGGTGTTACATCTGTTTTCAGGGCTTGGTCAAGCAGGCGGGCCTGGCTGAGTGCTTTTTCCCAGCAGGCAAGCTGATCACACAAATAAGCGCCGCGACCGTTCCGTTTACCGGTCGGATCTACCACCACGCCATCTTCCGGCGTATTCACGATGCGCGTCAGGCGGCGCTTATCAAAACGCTGCCGGCAAATAACGCACATGCGTTGCGGGATATGCTTACCTTTGCGCGTCCGTGACGCCATTATCGCCTCACTGCTTAATCAAACAGTTCATCCAATTCGTCGTCAAAGTTGTCCCATTCTGACGTTTGGCGGCCGCTCTTACGCTTCCGTTTGACAACAACCTTGCCCGCATCTTCGTCATAGACATAGCTCCGGCCTTTCCGCGCACCGGTTTTGTCTTCTTCATCATCTTCTTCTTCGTCATCTGAGAGCGGGGTCACGACGACGATTTTGCCCTTCTTCTTCGTCTGAGGCTTGCCGGCCACGGGACGCTCGAAGATCGATTTCGAGAGGTCATCGATATCGCTGGCGGGTTCTTCAAACTCTTCGTCCAGGTCCGCGTCTTCGAAAGCTTCATCAACCATCTCTTCGATCACTTCCGCGAACTCGACATCTTCTACCTCAACCTCTTCCTCTTGATCTAACGCAGCATCCAGCGCTTCATCGGATTCAACCTCAGCCTCGACTTCGACCTCTTCCTCTACGATGTCGGCAATCAGGTCATCCGCATCTTCGACAACTGCAACTTCTTCAGCCAGTTCCACGTCCGGCATTTCGAAGGCGTCGACGTACTCTTTAAGCGTTTCCAGCAATGTTTCACCAAATCCGCGGAACTCAAGCAAACGGTTCTCGTCAATCTGCAGGATCAGCATCACATCGCCAACTGTTTCAATCTCGTTATCCAGCAACAAATTATGAATGCGGCCAGGTAAATCAAGCGCTTCCAGATCCAGTTCCCAGGCGATGTCGGGAATCTGCTTGCGCAATTCGGCACGCTCGCGACGTATCTCGGCGTGCGCCTCAGCGCGGTGGGCAATAATCCGACCCTCAACCTCTCGGACAAGCCGGTCGAGCGTGAAGTAATCCTCTGAAGTGACAGGACGTCCCGTCTCCTTCTTTTCAAGAATCTGCGTGACTTGGTCAATGAACTTCTCGTTACTGGTAAGCGCGGGATCGACCAATGGATGGTCGAGATTATTCAGCGCGTCAGTGGCTGCTTCAGTCAGGCTCTTGATATCAATCCGCCAGCCGGTCAGTTTTGCAGCCAGGCGCGCGTTCTGACCTTCGCGGCCGATAGCCAGGGAGAGCTGATCGTCCGGCACTATAACTATGGCCGTGCGCCCTTCGTCTGGGTGTTCTTCCAGGAAGACGTGCGACACGCGAGCCGGGCTCAATGCTTTAGAAATAAAAGAGCGCTGATCAGGATCCCACTCAATAACGTCAATCTTTTCATCATTGAGTTCGCGCACAATACTCTGGATACGCACACCGCGCATGCCCACACAGGCGCCAACAGGGTCTACGCCAGGCTGCAGAGCAAATACAGCCACCTTCGAGCGCTGGCCGGCCTCACGCGCAATGCTTTTCACCTCTACCTGGCCGTTATAAATCTCCGGCACCTCAAGTTCCAATAGGCGGCGCAGCAAGTTACGATGATTGCGGCTGACAACGATTTGCGGGCCGCGACTTGTGCGGCGCACTTCGAGCACATATACGCGAATCTTATCATGCGCGCGATACCGTTCGCGCGGTACCTGCTGGCTCTTAGGCAAAATGGCTTCGGTTCGGCCCAAACCGATTGTAATATGCTGGCCACTGATGCTTTGCACAGTGCCATTGACCAGTTCACCTTCGCGCCCGGAAAAATCTTCAAAGAGATGTTCGCGCTCCGCCTCACGTACACGCTGCAGCAGCACCTGCTTGGCGGTCTGGGCGGCGATACGGCCGAAATGTTCCGTCGTACTGTCGACCAGCAGCACATCGCCCATCTGCGCATCCGGGTGCTCTCTTTGCGCGACTTCGAGCAGCACCTCGGTACGGCCGTCAATAATGCTGTCCACCACCTCTTTTTCAGCATAGATCGTCGGTTCGCCCGTGCGCGGATCAATTTCAGCCACGACTTCCTGCGTATTACTGACATTAGCATCTCGGCGATACGCAGAAACAAGCGCCGTCTTCAGCGCGTCTAAGACATCTTCTTTTGGCAGACCACGTGACTCGCAGATCTCATTAAAGGCTAAGAGAAATTCGCTTTTCATAAACTCTTCTCACCTGACAGATACGGTTTTTATAATCCTTCCGGTTTCACGATGAGGTCGGGCGCCTACTCCGAAAATCTCCGGCGCGCTAGGCGCCGTGGATCTGTGATTTTCGAGTTACAACTCATCATTTTACAACAAAAAAAGTGGGGGATTCCCACTTTTCCGGCGCAGTAATACTGTTTTCGGAACTCGTGCTGAAAGTATAGCACAAGCCCCTATCAACAGCAATCACCACTTATTCCTGCCTCAGTTCGCTGAGCAGTTCATCCAGCCGGCCAATTACATCAAAAAGTGAGGTCATCACAGAATCGGCGCATGAAAAATCTTGGCCTAACGAGTGGCTTTCCGGTACGCCAATAACCTTCATTCCTGCTGCACTTGCTGCCTGGCAGCCGGGTTTGGAATCTTCTAGCGCGAGACAACGGATAGGGGCCGTCCGCAGGCGTTCGGCGGCCAGCAAGTAGACATCCGGGCTTGGTTTGCTGTTAGCGACCTCGTCACCGGCAGCCAGCGCTTCACAGCTATCCAGTACACCGATGATCGCCAGGATTTCCTCTGCTATATGCCGCGGAGTTGAGGTTGCCACGCCCCAGCGTATGTCGCGCTGGTCAAGCATTGCAAGCAGTTCATATAAGCCGGGCATAACGGGTATGCCTTGCTGCCTGATAGCGGCAAACTTGGCTTCTTTGCGCCAGGCTAATTCGCTGGGCTCTATATCAAGATCATAGTACGCTACTATGATTTCTGCTGCGTCTCGCAGCCGGTGCCCGATCAATGTTTGGTAAAAAGCGTCATCTACCGGCCCCAAGGCAAAATCGGCCAAAGTTTCGTCCCATGCGCGGCGCGACAGGGGCTCGGTATCCACCATCAGCCCGTCCATATCAAACACGACGGCCGGTTCAGTCTGCTCAGGCAGCACATCACCCGCCAGTTCGCTGTCACTTGCCGAGCCCAGCTGGAAGCGATAACTGGCTGTGCCAAACTGGATCGTGTCACCGTCCTGTAGGATGCGAGGAGCCAATCCAAGCCGCTCGTAATTCAGATGAGTTCCCTCGGCGCTTCCTTCGTCAAAGAGCCAGTAATCGCCATCCTGATAGCGAATGCGCGCATGCAAATGAGCGAGGCTTGGGTGGGCGATAACAATGTCGGCAAGCCCGGCAGTTCTACCAATGGAGATATTTTCGCCCAGAAACTCGATAGGTTCTTGTCCCAGATCACCTACTGGCTCCAATCGCGCTACGCGTTCTTCTTCCTCAGCATTAGCAACCTCAACCGCTGAAGGTGCCAGTTTGACCGCATTCTTTTCC
>JBJYWX010000031.1:0-4707 GCA_046259695.1 Promineifilaceae bacterium (SeqCode)
CGCTGAAGAAGATTGGGCCACCTACTGGGCCGAATACATCATGCAAAAAGCGCGCCAATTTCCATTTCGAAATGCGCCGGGCTACGCGTTGTCTTACGCAAGACAGGCCATCGCGAACGCACTGGTGAGCGATGGCAAACGCATAGGAACTTGGGGCCCGCGTTACCAGGGCATCGATGAGGATGTGACCCATCATGGTGTTCTGATCACTTGTGCGATTCAATGGTCGCAGTGTATTGAAGCTGCCGATATGGGACTGCTCCCTTGTTCGCCGGAGCAACTCTTGCCAATCAAGTATGAGATGCTCGTCAGCCAGCCGCAAAGGGAACTGCAACGTGTTGCTCAGTGGCTTGACCTGGATATGGCACCCTATCGCGACCTGGCGGATCGGATTGCAGTTTCGGCCGAGAATATTGGCAAGGGCCGCCGGCTGTTATCGCAAACGCAGGTGGCCACCATCGAACCTCATATAGAGCATGCCATGGAGCTAATCGGCAATGCGAGATAATTTCCTACCTTTTGCCTTGCCCGATCTTGGACAGGTTGAACAACATCTGGTGCAAGAGGTGCTAAATTCCGGTTGGTTGACTTCTGGCGAGAAGGTTAGGCAGTTTGAGCAACTGTTCGCGGAGCGCGTAGGCGCGAAACAAGCAGTAGCAGTCAACTCTTGCACCGCAGCGATGCATCTTGCCCTCGAGGCAATTGGCTTGCAGGCAGGAGATGAGGTGATCACCACTCCCTACACGTTCGCGGCGACCGGCGAAGTGGTGCGCTACTTCAATGCGAAGCCGGTTTTTGTTGATGTGAGCCCTTTTGACCTGAACATTAATACAAGCCATATCGAGAGAATGATTGGTCCACGTACCAAAGCGATCATTGCCGTACATATCGCGGGCTTGCCGGCAGATATGTACGGTATTCGTGCCCTGGCTCAGAAGCATGGCCTGGCGGTGATAGAAGATGCCGCCCATGCTTTTCCCGCACGCGACAGGCAGTTGCCGATTGGGCAGGATCTGGGTCTCGAGCAAGGTCTAGCGCATGCGGTCTGTTTTTCGTTTTATGCCACGAAGACGATCACAACGGGTGAAGGAGGAATGCTCTGCACGAGCGATCCTGTCCTCGCCGATCGTTGTCGTATGATGAGTCTCCATGGGATAAGCAAGGACGCCTGGAAACGCTATACTGAAGAAGGGTCATGGTATTATGAAATAGTAGAGGCGGGCTACAAATACAATCTGACCGACCTTGCCGCCGCACTTGGAGTGGGGCAGCTGGCAAAGGTGGATATTATGTGGCGGCGGCGACTTGCTATCGCGCAGCGCTATAATGAGATATTTAGTGAAGTCCCGGCTCTGCAACCACCGGCCGATCGCCCCGATGCTCAGCATGCCTGGCACCTCTATATGCTGCGGTTGAACCCGGATCAGTTGCGAATCGACCGCGGGAAATTTATTGCGGCGTTGAAGCAGCGTAATATCGGCACGAGCGTTCATTTCATACCACTTCATATGCACCCTTATTACCAGCGCACTTATGGCTATTCGCCTGATTCTTTTCCCGTGGCAAAGCGTGAATACGAGCGTGAAATCTCACTCCCGATATACAGCAAGATGAGCAATCAGGACGTTTCCGATGTGATTGATGCTGTGCTGGATGTCGTTCAGGCCTACAAAATATGAAGGGTTTGCGTGTCTTTGACATTGTCACTTCGACCTTTGGACTACTCCTACTTAGCCCATTACTTGTCCTGATCGGAGTTCTTATTAAGCTGGATTCACCCGGCCCCGTTTTCTATGGGGCGCTGCGGGTAGGCCAATTCGGGAAGCTCTTTACGCTCTATAAGTTTCGCAGTATGTATACTGGTGCAGATGAACTGGGTCCGGCAATCACAACCGCTGATGACAAGCGCATCACCCATGTCGGCAAGGTGCTTCGCGGTACGAAACTCGACGAGCTGCCCCAACTGCTTAACGTATTTAGAGGAGAAATGAGCCTGGTTGGGCCACGACCTGAAGATCCCGACTATATCAAATACTATACACTCGAACAGCGGCAGGTTCTTGCCATGCGGCCAGGAATAACAGGTATGGCTTCGTTGAAATATCGCAATGAAACGGCAATGCTTTCCGGAAATGATTGGGAAAGGGTTTACGTGAACGAGATATTGCCCGAGAAACTGGCTATCGACCTGGATTACATGAGTCGCCGGACATTTATGAGTGATCTCGTTCTCATACTAAAGACGGTTGGCGGGATGTTTCGTTCAGAGGGCTATAGTTAAAGGTGTGGTACCTGGCGGTATGAAGCAAAGTGAGCTGGAAGGTGGGCTGAGCATGACCTTATTGCTTCTCAAACTACGAAATCGGCATTTCTTCGTTTTTGATGCGCTCATAATCCTTATCACGCCAACGATCTCCCTTTTCGTGCGCCGCGATTCGGTGCAAATTCCTGGTCATCTAGTAGTGGGACTGGTGATATATACAGTGGCAGCGTTGGTGATACGCTTAACTGTTTTTCAGCAGTTTGGACTCTACTCCCGCTATTGGCGTTATGCAAGCGTAGAAGAGCTCGCGCGAATCGGCACCGCAGTGCTCGTCTCATCCGCCATTCTAGCTGCTTTCACCCTTCTCATTCGCATCATTTACCCGCTTCCCTTCGCCCGATCTATCCTGATAATTGATGCGCTGCTTGTTCTGCTCGCCGTTGGGGGCAGCCGCTTCAGCGTTCGTTTTCTTGCCAATCAGCGAACAAGGGTTACGGCCGAAAGCCGTTTGGCCCTCATAGTTGGCGCTGGCCAAGCGGGCGAGTCAGTGGCCAGAGACCTGCTTACTTCAACGCGCCTGGACATAGTACCGATCGGGTTCCTAGATGATGATACGGAAAAACTGCGCGTGCATATTCACGGGCTGCCGGTTCTGGGGGGTCGCAAAGAAATTCCCAGAGTAGTAAGCGAACGACGGATCAATCTGGTGATTCTGGCGATGCCTTCGGCACCTGGCGACGTGATTCGTGAGGTCACGACGACCTGCGAACTATTGGGTGTAGAGACAAAGATTGTGCCTTCCATTTACGAAATCGTAAACGGTAGAGTGTCCGTGGGCGAACTGCGCGACGTGGCGATTGAGGACTTGTTACGACGCGACGCGGTTCAGACCGATATTCAAGCGGTGCGCCGGCTGGTTGCCGGAAAACGGGTGCTGGTCACTGGAGGTGGAGGCTCTATCGGACGCGAACTATGTCGCCAGCTGCTCTACTGCGGCCCATCCGAACTAATACTCCTTGGCCACGGCGAAAACTCAATTTTCGAGTCATTTCACGCCCTGAAGCAATTAGAGCTAAACGGGCCCAAGCTGACGCCGCTTATTGCCGATACACGTTTTTTGCCGCGTATCTTGGCGCTGTTTGAAAGGTACCGCCCGCAGATTGTGTTCCACGCTGCGGCACATAAGCACGTGCCGCTCATGGAGCTTAATCCGGCGGAGGCCGTGACTAACAATGTGGCTGGAACGCGCAACATTTTGGAAGCGGCCAAGGCCGTAGATGTCGAGCAATTTGTGATGATCTCTACTGACAAGGCGGTCAACCCCACCAGCATCATGGGGGCCAGCAAGCGTTCCGCAGAGCTGCTGGTCTTGCGAGCAGCCCGCCAGACGGGCAAACCTTATGTGACCGTGCGTTTTGGCAACGTATTAGGCAGCCGCGGCAGCGTCGTCCTGACTTTTAAACAACAGATCGCCGCCGGTGGACCCGTCACGGTGACCCATCCCGAAATCAAACGGTACTTCATGACGATTCCTGAGGCTGTGCAGCTTGTGTTACAGGCGGCGGCCCTGGGAACGGGAGATGAAATCTTTGTGCTGGACATGGGTGATCCGATCCGGATTGTGGATCTAGCCGTCGATTTGATAAAACTATCGGGCCTTGAATTGGGCCGCGATATTGAGATCAAGTATGTGGGGCTGCGACCGGGAGATAAGCTGTTTGAAGAGCTATTCATCCCGGGGGAAGATTACCAGCGCACAGAACACGAGAAGATATTCATTGCCGCCAATGCCAGCCGTTTCGTACCGGCTGACCTGGAGCAGGCAGTTAACGTTCTCAACGCCGCCGCAGATCGGAATGACAGTGAGGCCATAAAGCGTGCCTTTCGCGGCCTCATACCGGAATATCAACCTGCCGTACAGAACAAGGAGTCATCGAAATCGGTTGGCCGCACGGCCGAGTCGCCCCAGGTGGGTGGCCCCGCTACTTCCAGTGCGCCCCTGTGATGAATGCCTTGCTGTGCTGCCGGGCGGCTAGATGATTTTGCACAACAATTCGCCATGGCCTGACGCTGCCACCGCCCGACCTTTTCTGGCGTTTCTGGCTGGCATCGCAGACGCCTTCCCGGATTTGCCGCAGAATGCAGCCTGGCAAGATGCTCTGGCCACGTGGCTAATTGAAAAAGATGTGGCTGCATTGGCCGCCGTACGCTGCCGCGAGCCGTTCCCGTCGCTGGCAGAGCGGCTGCAGGCGCACTTGTACGATACGGCGGCAGAGAATAGTCTCCACTGGCATAACCTGAAGCAAATCAACGAGCGGTTTTTGGAAGCTGACCTGACAGCCGTGTTACTCAAGGGCGCGGCGCTGGCAGAAACGGTATACGATGGCCCTGCACAGCGCGCTATGGCTGATGTCGATCTCTGGCTTGCGGCTCAGGATATGGCT
>JBJYWX010000032.1:0-3494 GCA_046259695.1 Promineifilaceae bacterium (SeqCode)
CCTTTCTCGAAGCAGAGGCCTATGAAGGCCCTTCGCTGATAATCGCCTATAGTCACTGCATCGCTCATGGCTACGACCTGGTCTATGGACTTGAGCAGCAGTCCGCAGCGGTTCAGTCAGGTTATTGGCCGCTCTTCCGCTTCAATCCTGAATTGGGCGATACGGGCCAGAATCCCTTCAAGTTGGATTCAAAGGCGCCGAAGCTGCCTCTGGAAACCTATATCTATCGCGAGGGGCGTTACCGCATGCTTACCAAGAGCGACCCGGCCGCGGCCGATCGTCTGCTCCAACTTGCCAAAGCCGATGTGGCCGAGCGCTGGGAGGAGTACGAGCTCTTAGCAGCAGGCAATGGAAAGCAGAACGGAAGTAGTTGAGCCGTTCATACAACGCGGCAGCGCCAGTGGGCGCTGCCGCGTTGAACGACAAGGAGTAAATCATGGATCTTAGTACTACCTACCTGGGTATGAAGCTGAAAAACCCCATTGTGCCGTCCGCTTCGCCATTGTCGCGTAGTGTGAGTTCGGTGCGCCAACTCGAGGACGCCGGCGCAGCAGCCATCGTGCTCTATTCGCTATTCGAAGAGGAATTAAATCACGAAAGCCGTACGCTTGACCGCTATCTAACCGAAGGAACAGAAAGCTACGCCGAAGCGTTGTCCTACTTTCCCGAGGCGCCTACATACGATCAGATTGGCCCTGATTCCTATCTGGAGCATATACATCGTGTCAAGAAAGCAGTCGATATACCAGTCATCGCCAGTCTGAACGGTGTTTCTACCGGTGGCTGGATCAAGTTCGCAGAACAGATCGAAGGGGCGGGAGCTGATGCGCTTGAGTTGAACGTCTATTACTTGCCTACGGGTCTAGACCTGACCAGCTCAGAGGTGGAGCAAATCTACATAGATTTAATCGGTGATATTAAGTCCGTAGTACGCATTCCGGTGGCAATGAAGCTTAGCCCATATTTTAGTGCCACCGCAAACATGATGCAGCGCCTGGCGGCCAATGGCGCCGATGGCCTGGTTCTTTTTAATCGCTTTTACCAGCCCGATTTAGATCTAGAGAATCTGGAAATTAGACCGCACCTGGTACTCAGCAACTCAAATGAGATGCGTCTGCCCATGCGCTGGATCGCCATCTTATATGGACGGATTAACGCCGATTTCGCTTTGACAACCGGAGTCCACACGGCCGAAGATGCGTTGAAAGCGGTAGCAGCAGGCGCTTCAGTCGCCCAGATGGCATCAGAGCTCCTTAAGAATGGCAGCGGTCGCATCGGCGAAATACTGGCCGAGATGTCAGATTGGCTTTACGAACACGAGTATGAATCGCTTGATGTGCTCAAGGGCAGCTTGAGCCAGATCAATGTCGGTTTTCCGGCAGCATTCGAGCGTGCCAACTATCTGGAGATTGTTCGCTCATTCGCGCCTGTGTTCTAGACTAATGCGATAGACAGCAACCGCAAAAAAGGGTGGGACCGCGCTGACACGGCCCCACCCTTTTTTTGTTCGTGCAGAGATGGTAGCTTACTGAGCTGCAAAACAATCATGTGTCAAGAAAATCGCGAAGCACCGTATGCAGGATTCCGCCATTGCGATAGTAGCTCACCTCGACCGGCGTATCGATTCTGCAGATGGTCTGGAAGCGGGTAACGGCATTGTCTGCCTTTCTTGCTTCAATTTCTATCTTCTGACCAGGCTGCAAATCATCTGACAGATTTACCGTGCTAAATATCTCACTACCATCCAAACCCAGAGACTCTGCTGTTTCACCTTCGAGATATTGCAGAGGTAGAACACCCATTCCCACTAGGTTGCTGCGGTGGATGCGTTCATACGACTCCGCAATGACCATGCGCACCCCTAGCAAGTAAACGCCCTTTGCCGCCCAGTCTCGTGAGCTGCCCATTCCATAATCTCGGCCCGCCAATACCATTGTCGGAGTCGCATCCTCGGCGTATCTGAGCGAAGCATCATATATTGTCATTTGCTCACCGGTCGGCAAATACGTTGTCCAGCCACCTTCAGTCCCAGGCGCCATTTCATTGCGCATGCGGATATTGGCAAATGTACCGCGCGTCATAACCCGATCATTGCCGCGGCGCGATCCATACGTATTAAAATCCACCGGTTCTACCCCGTGCTCGCGCAGGTACTGTGCTGCTGGACTGTTAGGCGCAATTGAGCCCGCCGGCGAAATATGGTCGGTAGTAATCGAGTCGCCAACTTTGACCAATACCCGTGCATCACGAATATTACGGATAGGCTGAACTTCCGCAGTAAGTTCTGTAAAGAATGGTGGTTCCTGAATGTAGGTAGAGTCCGGGTCCCACTCATAGATGTTGCCACCGCTAACGCGCACCTGATTCCAGGTCTCATTGCCATCCCACACATTCGCGTATTCGTGCACAAACATTTCCGGCGTTAAGGAAGAAGCGGTCGCCTGCCGAATATCTTCGTTGCTCGGCCATATGTCCCGCAAGTACACGGGCTCGCCATCCTTGCCAATGCCCAATGGCTCACTTGTCAGGTCGATGTCCGTTGTGCCAGCCAAGGCATAGGCAACGACCAGCGGCGGTGATGCCAGATAGTTGGTCCGCGTCAAGGGATGAACGCGTCCCTCAAAATTGCGATTGCCGCTTAAGACCGATGAGACAACAAGATCGTTTTGCGTTATCGCCGCCGCTACTTCCCCCGGCAGCGGGCCCGAATTGCCTATGCACGTCGTGCAGCCGAAACCCACGATATAGAAGCCAAGCGTCTCCAGATAAGGCAGCAGCCCTGATTGCTTAAGGTAGTCCTCGACAACGCGTGAACCGGGCGCTAGGCTCGTTTTTACATGAGGGGCCACATGCAAACCGCGCTCGACGGCATTACGCGCCAATAAGCCTGCCCCCAGCATCACGTCCGGATTTGACGTATTCGTGCAGCTAGTAATGGCCGCAATGACCACGGCGCCGTGCCCGATTTCCACTTCATGGCCATTGGAAATCACCGCCGTGCGGTTCAAGTCTTCCGGCGAAAGGCCAATTCCTTGAGGGCCAATCGGCGCCAGAAGTGTTTCGTGGTACCTCTCTTTCATTTCGGATAGAGCGATGCGATCTTGCGGCCGTTTCGGTCCGGCAAGACTGGGTTCAACTGTCGCCAGATCCAAGTCCACGACCTGCGTGTAGTATGGCTCCTGACTATCGTCAGTGCGAAACAGGCTCTGCGCCTTTGTATACTGCTCAACTAACTGGACCTGCTCCTCAGGCCGGCCAGTACCACGCATATAGCGCAGCGTTTCTTTGTCCACTGGGAAATAACCTACCGTAGCCCCATATTCCGGGCACATGTTGGCAATCGTGGCTCGATCGGCCAGGGCCATTGAACTGAGACCGGTCCCAAAGAACTCAACGAATTTACCGACCACACCTGTCTTTCTCAGTAGTTGGGTGACCGCCAGGACCAGGTCCGTTGCCGTCGCACCCTCTGGCAGTCTGTTGGACATACGAAC
>JBJYWX010000033.1:0-26774 GCA_046259695.1 Promineifilaceae bacterium (SeqCode)
GACCACACAATCCCTTGCGACTTCCTGGCGACCTGGCGGCGTTTTACTGGCGAGCCGGCGCTATTGTGAGGGCAGTTGTCTAAGGTTACGCAGGAACCCATTACCGTATAACTCGCAAGAGCAAAGGAGGTTTGCCATGAAAAAGCGAGTAGTCACTGTTCTAGTATTTGTTTTTGTTGGAACTCTGCTGCTGGCCGCCGCCGTCCAGGCGCAGGCCAAGGCCGCGCGTATTGAAGGGCTGACAGCTTACGAGTACGACTGCGCCATTCCGCAAACGTTTCAGCCTACGTTCAGCGGACAAGATGGCCATATCATGCATATTCGCGACTATGTCCACGTCAACGTCAACGTCTCCGAGTCTCCCTATCTGGCCGGCATCAACACCACGATCGCCGAGGCCGAGATAGATACCAGTAATGGCCGGGCGAGCATTCGCGGGACAATGCGTCTGGAACCGGACGCCTATCCGGGCAGTGCCTGGGTAGGTCGTTGGGTATTTGTTGCCAATAAAAGCGTGAATTTTGGCTGGGCGGTAGCCCAGGGCACGGGCGAGTTGAAAGGGATGACGCTCTTCATGAACCTCTACGATGCGCTGCCGGCTGGCGATGCTAAAGAGGTCTGCGAGACTGTCAGCTATAACGGCTATACCGGTGTACCGGAGGATACATTTACGACCACCGAAGGATACATCCTGGTTTCCGGTCGAAAGTAGCTCATGCCGGCAGCGGCTCACGCTGGTATCTCTGCCGGCAGCGACTGGTTCGCCTGCCGGCAGCCGTCATTCGAGGCAAATCGCGCAATGAGGAAACTGGATGATGGCAACATGGATCCTACAGTCGGATGAAGGAAGCAGATGATGGACAGCAACTTTGAATGGCAGTCAGAACATGCCAGGTAACGCGTAGCGATGCGCATGGCAGAGGCGGAGCAGCATCGTTTGAGCAAGCTGGATCAATTGGAAGAGGAAAGGCAACCGGCGCGAAGACTCCTTCAACTCCCCTTGCGGATCATCGCTGCTATCACCAATCGCCGGCGCTCTGTAGAAGAAAGACGGGCCCAAGCAAGGCCAAAGACCGGCTATTGAACCAAGCGCCAAACGCTTAGGAGAAGAAACCATGAACCACAGATTCGATTTACGACAGCTTTTTGTACCCTTCCTGGTCACCTTACTGCTGCTGGGCGCAGTCACATTACTGGTGATGCACGGCGGCAGAACAGCAGCGATCCAGCTTCCATCTTTGACCGCGATCGATCGCAGCAAAGAGGAGCCTGTCGATCTCGCCGGCCAGGAACGCGCAGCCGACATATCGGCCTTTCGCTGGCAGGCGATGGCCAAGTTTTATGAAAAGAATGGCATGCTGACTCGTGATAACTTCGACTACGAACAGGCCGCAGATAATCTGGCCTATCGCTGGCAGGCAATGGCCAGGTTTTACGAGAAGAACGGGATGCTGACTCGCGATCCCACACCGATTTCGGCCGCTGTCGCCGGCTATGCCGAGCGCCTCAACGCTGGCGATTTGGAGGGGGCGCTGGCCTATTTCGACGACAACGCGATTTTCTACATGCTTGGTCTGCCGCCGGATGGGTTTGAGATGCTCCGTGGCAAAGAGCAGATCAGGGGCATGTTTGCGGAGAATATCGCCAGCCACTTCAAGATGGAAGTCGAGGTGCTCAGCGCAAAAGACAATGTTGTCACCGCGCGGGTAACCACCTGGCATGACTTTACGCGCGAGATAGGCGTCGCTCCAGTCGAGGCGACCAGTATTTACGCGATCAAAGACGGCAAAATCGCCAGCGAATCCTGGCACGTCAGCGAGGCCTCGGTGGGGAAGTTTAAACGCGCCCTGGCGGAGATGATGCCGGCGGAGACGGAAGCAGAAGCGCCGGTCGAAACGCCTGCATCGGAGATGCAAGTCACCATCGCCGGCGGCACCTGTTTGTATGAAGGCCCATTAGCACTGCAGGCGGGTCAGATCGCCGTGACCCTGGATGTCCAGGACCTGGATAGAGAAAAATATGCGCTCACTTTCTTTACCCTCGATCCCGGCAGAGACATGGTCGACTTGATGGCTTCCACCGTCGGGGACCCACCTTCCTGGGCACACTTTCTCGCCTTGCCCAACGACAAAAAACCGGGGGAAATCACCACATTTAACGTGACAATGAAGCAAGGGCCTGTTTATGCGGTCTGCTGGTCATCGCCGCCTGATCTGGCTATTGGCCGGATCGGGCCATTTAGCGTCGTTCCTTAGTGACAACTTCCCGCTCTGGTGTAAGCTGCGGAGCCGGGCAGGCCGGCTCCGCTTTTTGCTGCCTGGCCCGGCAGCTATAGGCGGCATGCTTTATAATAGAGCAAGGCGATCCTGGGATGGCGCGGCGAGTCGTGGCCGCTGTAAAAAGCTGGCGCCTATTTTTTACCCGCGCCATGCGCTTCGCCGCTGACCAATGGATCGTGCTTCATGCCACCACCAGGAGAAAAATCATGAGCGACTATCAGATAACCGCCAAAGAGATTGAACCCCAACGCGTGGCTATCCTGCACGCTACCATCGCCGGCGAAGCCGGTATCGGCCGCCTTTTTAGAACACTGCATGAAACTCTGCGGGAGTATGGCGTGGAGCCCGCCGGCCCGCAGGTAGCCATCTATTTAGACAAGGTGTACACGCCGCGCAATATTGACGTGGTCGCTGCTGTACCCATCGCCGCTGATGTGCACCTGCCGGACACGGCCGCGCCCGTAAAAGTTGATGAACTACCGGGCGGGCTCGTCGCCTCTTTGCTGCGCATCGGCCCTTGGGATAACTTCCAGGACGCCTACGAGGCCATTTTGGAATGGGTGGAGGCCAATGGATACGCCGTCAACGGACCTAATCGCGAGGTTCATCTACTGGGCCCACGTTCCGGGGTCCCCCCAGAAGAATATGAACTGGAAATCCAATTTCCCATCGTAAAGCGCTGAGCCGCGCCGCGTCCGCTTCAAAAAGGCATGAACGAATTCTTATCGAGTCTGGCGCGCCGGATCTGGCCCCAGTTTGACACACTCTCCGAACCGGATCGTCTCTCTATAATGGGCGAACTGGTAGGCACGCTGCTTGGCCTGCCGTTCGTTATCCTGGCCCTGGTGTGGCTTTTCGCTGCTACCGACGTGGCCCTACTGCGCGAAGAGTGGGCGGTGCTGCTGCTTATCCTGGGACTGAGTGTGCTGGCCGGGCGGCTGAGTTTCTTTCGCATCGTGGTCGGCGAAGAAGGCAATTACGACTACAGTGGCAGCAGCCTGGAAATCGTCATCGTGGCCTCGGCCGTGCTGCTGTTCGGCCCCACGGCGGGGTGGATCCCGTTTTTCGGACGCCTGATTGATTTTGGACTGGATACGCCTCGCTCACCTTCCACCTACCAGCAGTGGAACAGAATTCGCAATCTGGTCTTTAACATAGGCTGGGGCATCGTCGGCCTGTTGCTGGTCCAGTGGGTCTATCAGCTGCTGGGCGGCCAATTCCCGCTGGCCGGGTTTACCGCTGCGGCAGTCTGGCCCGCGTTCGTGGCCATAACATTGTGGCTACCGTGGGACAGTCTTTTCTTTCTCATTCACGGTATCCTCATCACCCGCTTCCAACTCGCGGCGCCGGCGCGCTTACGCGCCGGAATCGCCTCGCGTGCACGGCTGCTGCGATTCATTTTCGTGGCCCAGCTGCCCGCTTTCTTTGGCATTCTGGCCGCGGCCACCTACAGTCAAATGGGGTTATTTGCTTATCTCTATTTGTTGGCAGGCGTCCTCCTGGCCAGTCTTTTGGCCCGCCGTTTGAGCCAACAGGCAATGTTGAGCCAGCAGCGCTCGCGTGAAGTCGCGCAGCTCGAGCGATTGGGGCGGGCGATCCTCGCCGCGCCGGCCGATGCTTCTATGCTGCCGGAACTGCTGGCCACTTACATACCGCAGATGTTCGGTTACCAGCAGGTAGAGATTCATCTCTTTTCCGGCATCACTTATCTCCGTCTGCCGGATTCCAGGCAGCCCGTCGACCAGCGAGTCTGGGATTGGCTGGAGGTGCACCCCAAACCCCACTTCTTCGCGCCAGGTGAAACGCCACCCTGGACAGATGAGGCCAACACTCTGCCGCTTTATCTCAGCCCCATCCTGTCTACCGACACGGCCGAGCCGCTGGGCGGCATCTACCTGACCTTAAACCGGCTCCATTTCGAGGAAGCGGTGATGGCGTTGGGGCCCGCGCTGCAAGTCCTGGCCGCTCAGATTGCCACGGCACTGCACCAGGCCGAGGTACAGCAGCAAACGCTGGATCATCAGAGAACGGTGCAAGAACTGGATTTCGCCTGGCAAATCCAGGCCAGCTTTTTGCCCGCCCAACTGCCACAGGTTGAAGGGTGGGAGTTAGCTACCGTTCTACAGCCCTGCCAGGAGACGTCAGGCGACTTTTATGATGTCATACCGCTGCCCGACGAGCGCTTAGGTCTGCTCGTCGCCGACGTCGCCGACAAGGGCTTGGGCGCGGCATTGTTCATGGCCTTAAGCCGCACGCTGCTGCGCACGTACGCATTTGAGTATCCAGCCCAGCCTGAATTGGTCTTGATGGCAACCAACCAACGTATCCTGAGCGACACACACAGCGATATGTTCGTCACCGTGTTCTATGGCATTCTGGAGCTCACCACTGGACGCCTGACCTACGCCAACGCCGGCCACAATCCGCCTTTCGTAATGAAGCGATTATCCGGCGATGTAACAGAGTCCGCGCAAACGGTGGCCTTAACGCACACGGGCATGCCCCTGGGTATACTTGAAGACGCAACCTGGGAAGCAAGGTCGATACTGCTCGACCACGGCGACACCTTACTTCTATACACGGACGGCGTGACCGAGGCCGAGAACCAGCAGGGTGAGCTATTTGGCGACCAGCGTCTGCTGGCCGTTGCTGCGGACAATTCGCACGTCCCGCTTTCTTCGATGCAAGATGCCGTTCTAGCTGCGGTTGACCGGTTTTCGGTGGCAGGGGCTCACTGCGACGACCAGACGCTGCTCATCGTCAGGCGGCAGTAAGCTTCAGTGGTCGGGCAGAGGTAACGCCTTTGCTATACGCGCGATTCCCGCTCACTCATCCCCTACGAAATCCGCCGCGTCATCCTGGGGCGCGTAGCCCAGCTCCAGGCGGGCGTTGCTGATATCCCAGAACCCCCCGGTATTATTGGAGCTGCCGTAATAGATCCCGTAAAGAACATTTGACTGCAAGCTCTTGCGCACGAGCTGCCCCAGATCACGGTGACTCAACCACCCCTTTTTGAACCAGGGATGGCCCACCGGCCGGTCATCGCCGAGCACGACGCCTATGCGCAAACAGATACAGGCCATGCCGTAGCGGTCAGTGTAGTAGCGCCCCAACGCTTCGCCGAATGCCTTGCTCAAGCCATATTCGCCATCGGGCCGGATCGGATCGCCGGGAGCGACGCGTGGCGGGTCGAACAGGCGGTGCAGGAATTCTCCAGGCGGGAAAGCGTCATAAGCGCCGGTCACATGGTTCGTGCTGGCGAAGACAATGCGCTTCACGCCGGCCTGTCGCGCCGCTTCAAAGACGTTGCGCGTGCCGACGATATTGTTGGGCAGGACCGATTCCCACGGCGCGTCTACGCGCGCATCGGCCGCCAGGTGAATAAGGTAGGGAAAAGGCGCGACCCGTCGGAACACTTCGTTAACCTGCAGTGGATCGGCGATATTCGCCTCGAAAACACGGCCGTCAAACGGGCCGGCGATATCCAGGCCATACATATCATACAGTCCATCCAGGCCGGCGCGCAGGACACGGCCGATGTTGCCATTGATGCCCGTGATGAACAGCCGCGGTTTAGGCATGGAACGACTGCTTTACTGGCTTCTGACCACTGGCCGACGGCCACTGGCTTGCCTGCTGCCAGGCCGCGCTCAAGGTGATGCCCAACTGGCCTATCCAGTAAGTAAGGATCACGGCCTGCGGGCCAAACGGCTGCAAATCGGCAAAGCGGCCCAAGGCCAGCAGCGTATCGCTCAGGACAAAAAACGCCGCCCCGGCCAGGCCTGCCCAGGCCGATCGCGGCCAGACGCCCGCTGCTCCGACGCGGCTTGCCGCCCGCCACAACATGGTACAAATGACTATCACGTAGGCCAGGACGGGGATGGCCATTCCGCCCAGATCGCCGACGGTGGCCAGGTACCCATAAGCCAGTGCGCCATAGCCGAATACCAGCAGCGCTCGCAGCGGGTAGATGCCACGGCTGTCCTGCAGGAAGGCCAAGATATAGGCCACATGGCCGAGTAAGAACGCGACCAGGCCAAGCAGAAAAGTCTCATCCGACCACGACAGCAGCACATCGCCCAGCGCCGAAAGCAGCAGCCCGCTAATCACGGCCCACTGGTAACGCCCCTTGGTCGGACGAAGCACCAGCCACAGCGCCATAACCAGCACGGGAACCGGTTTGCTGAGCAGATGCGGCCAATACTGGTCCTCAGCGTCGGTCAAGATAAAGACGAGCGCTGCCAGTAATGCCGCGGCGCCAATTAATACAGTTCGCCCGGTGTGCTCCACCGGCTCAAGCGTTGTTTTGCCCATCTTATGCCTCTTCAGCAGAGTATAGTTTTGAACAGGCGGAGGGGCAAAACCGGCGCCAACCAGCGCCGGGCGCTTAAGAGCAGCCTTGCTGCGGCCTATTCAGATACGTCGCTTGTTGTCCCAGGTTCGGCACCCTCGCTAAAGGTGGCCATCCAGGCCAGGAGATCGGCCAGATCCTGTGCAGTCAGCTCCTCGTGAAAGGTCGCCGGCATAACTTTCCGAAAGTCCCCAGGAACCAGATAGGCGTTGGGATCGATAATAGATTCAACGAGGTATTCCTGGCCGCTGGTCGCGTGACCTGTATAGTCCGGATCGGTGATGCGTTGTTCGCTGCGTTCCAGGATGGACGGCCGATCGGCTGTGGCAGAGAATTCCGGCCCCTCCTCATCGGGATAGACGGTATTTTCGTGGCATCCCGTACAGCGGTAGTTGAGCGCTACCAACTCACCAACCAATGGATCACCGGCAGGCAGATCCATTGCCAGATCGATCGCGCTCGTCGTATCGGCTGGCGGCGCGGTCGGCGGAACGGCCGTTTGTTCAGAGGTCTGCTCAGAGAATGTTTCCAGCCAAGCCATGAGATGGATAAGCTCCTCATCTTCTATTCTTTCCGCGTAATCAGTCGGCATGTCCACCGACCACTCACCGGGTACCGAATAAGCTTCAGAGACGAAAATCGATTCCAGAAGATACTCCAGATCACTACTGGCCTGACCTTCGTAAGAGGGATCTGCGATACGCATAGCGCCCCGTTCGAGAATCGGCGGCAAATCATCAGTTGCCGCGAACCGCGGGCCTTTTTGCGGTCGCACGCTGTCGTGGCACCCTTTGCACTGGAAGGCGATGGCTACGTTTAGGCCTTGTTGCGGATCGCCGCCGCTGAGGTCCAGTTGAGAATAGCGACGAATGTCCACAGTAGGCGCAGTGGTCGGCAAGACAGGTGTTTCCGTTTCATTAGGGACAACTGTCTCAGCGGGTTCTCCGCCACAGGCACTTAGAATGACAGCCAACAGCATGATTAGGGCTATAGAACAAGTGGCTTTCTGAAACATTTTTCACTCCTGATAATTCAGGCCTGAACGATCAGGCCTGATCATCCCAGTCCAGATCGTTCATCGCCGGGCCAAAAACGGCCGATATCTTCCAGATTCGCTCAATCGGCAATCCGCTGAGCCGCGCGTGTTCGCGCACAAGGTCTTCGTCATCGGCGATATAAAAGCAAACCATGCGATCGCCGGCGAAAGTGCTGGATATCCACTGAATCTCAGCCTCCAAGGCTTGCTGCGCGCGCAAGCTCTGGCGGACAATAGCCCTCAGTTCGCCGGCTGTCAATTGGCCGGCGCCCGGAATAGATCGTTCAACAAGATAGCGGGGCATCGTTGGCTACTTTCACAACTGCCTCTGGTCAAAAGTCTGGAACAACCCTGACCTCGTAGTACTAAAGACACCTTAGCAAATGGCCTGAAGGCCGTCACCCACCCCGGGGGAGGGAAAAGGGGACGGGATTTGTCATATTATTGGGTATAATGCCTCTATGAACAGTGGCGAGGGCCAGATATTGCCTCTGGCCCAATCTCTTACCCCGCGCGAAGAAGAGGTATTGGCCGGTATTGGCGCCGGCAGAACCAACCGCCAGATCGCGGGGGATATGACCATTGCCTTGAGCACGGTGAAATGGTATGTGCGCCAGATCTACAACAAGCTCGGCGTCGATGACCGCCAGGCGGCGATCATTCGCGCGCGCAAGCTGGGCCTTCTTGCGGAGGAGCAGCAAATCCGGCATAACCTGCCCCTCGCACCGACGCCCTTCGTCGGCCGAGAGCAGGAACTGGCTGATCTGGCCACGCTTCTCGCCGACCCAGACGTGCGCCTCATCACTGTCACCGGGCCTGGCGGCATCGGCAAGACGCGCCTGGCGCTGGAAGCGGCGAGGCAAGAAGTGCGCCTGCAGTCGTCATTTTCAGATGGCGTCTTCTTCGTTTCCCTGGCACCGCTGGAGTCGGCCGCTGAGATTCCGGCCGCGCTGGCCGCGGCGCTGGGCTTTCAGTTTGAGGACTCAGGGGCCAGGAGCGAAACACAGCAGCTTATAGACTACCTGCGGCAAAAGCAGATGCTGCTGGTCATGGACAACTTTGAACATATCCTCGAGGGGCAAACGCTGCTGGCGAGTATTAACGCCCTGGCTGCCAGGGTAACATTCTTGGTCACGTCGCGCGAGCGCTTGCAGATGCGCGGCGAGCAGCTTTTTCTCCTGGGCGGGCTGGAGATGGCCGGATCTGAAGAGGCACCGGCGGCGCAGCTATTCCTGCATATCGCCCGGCGCGTGGCGCCTGATTTCCGGCTGCTCGAAGGAGACATAGGACAGCTGCTGTCCATCTGCCGCCTGGTGGAGGGCATGCCCCTGGGGTTGGAACTGGCCGCCTCGTGGGCCGGTTTGCTGCCCCTCTCAGGAATCGCCGATGAGATTAGAGAGAGCATCGACCTGTTGGTCTCGGAACACCAGGACGTCCCGCGGCGACACCAAAGCATGCAGGCAACGCTGGATGTCTCCTGGCGACGGCAAGCGGCCGAACAGCAACATGTGTTCCAGGCATTGACCGTCTTCCGCGGCGGCTTCACGCGCGCGGCAGCCCTGGTGGTGGCGGGAGCAACGCTGCCCCAGCTGGTGATACTGGCCAACAAATCCTGGCTTGTCTACGACCGGCAAAGAGACCGTTACCACATCCACGAACTGCTGCGCCAGTATGGCGCCGGTAAATTGAGCGCCGATCCGGCCTGGGAACAAGATGTGCGGGCGAAACACAGCGCCTATTTCTGTACCTTTCTACAGGAACGGGAAGGTAGCTGGTTCGGCCCGCGGCAGCTGGATGCCGCTGCGGAAGTCCGTGATGAGATTGACAATATCCAGCGCGCCTGGCGCTGGGCAACAACGCGCGGATATTGCGCCTTATTGGCTCAAGGCCTGACTAGTCTATGTCGCTTTTTCTTTTGGGAAGGCAAGAAGTCAGAAGGGCAAAAAGCATGCCGTGCAGTCCAGGAAGGATTGTCAAGTATCTTCGCCGGACATAAGGCATTTGATGAGCAATGTCTGGCGACAGTGGTACGGGCGCTAGCCTGGGAATCCAGTTTTGCTACCGAAATGGCTCGTAGAGAGGAGCTGCTCACTAAGGGCCAGCAGTTGCTGGATCGTGCCGCTCAAACCGGCGGCGATTTTAGTGACGAGCAGGCCCTCATCAACCTGCAAAGAGCACAAGCCTCTGGAAACAAAGATTATGAATCAGCCATAGAATTGGGAATGGTCGCGCTTAAATCGTACCGTGACATTGGCGATCTGCACGGGCAGGCGGAGGCGCTAAGTACATTGGGCGTTAACCAGCTTTTCCTGGGCCATTTTGAGCAGGCGCGGGATATTCTGCGTGAAAATCTGGCCATTACTAGGCAGCTTGAAGACCAGCGTGGCATTGCTATTGCCCTGACCAATCTGGGCCTCGTCGCTCAACACCGGGGAGAATACAAGGAGGCGGAAAGATTGCACAGGCAGGGCCTCCATCTGCACAAGAAACTGCAAAACCGCTACCTGGAATGTCTATCATTGAATGCGCTTTCGTTCGCTCAGTCATGGGCCGGTAACTTTCTACAAGCACGAGAAAACGCTAGTCTGGGTCTGGAAATAGATCGCGATGCCGGCAATATACCGAATCTTTGGCGATTCATTGCTTTGGCCCAAGCCTCTCTCCATCTCGGCCATTTTGAAGAGGCCGCAGCGCTGGCAGAAGCGTGTTTGGAACTTGCACAGCAAAGAGATCATCCCATAGAAAAGGGGGTTGCCCTCATGCTTCTGGGCGCTGTTAACTTTGTTGAACGCAACCTTGACGCAAGCGCGGATAAACTGGAGGAAAGCGCCTA
This sequence comes from Promineifilaceae bacterium (SeqCode), assembly GCA_046259695.1. GTDB lineage: Bacteria > Chloroflexota > Anaerolineae > Promineifilales > Promineifilaceae > JAACFF01. The sequence continues at coordinate 10,500 of JBJYWX010000033.1, forward strand.
TCTCATGGCATCCTTGCGCTATGTTTACCAGGCCCTGCCGCGGGCTAACCTTGCTCTTGTGGCACGCGCACAGGGCGACCATAAAACCGCGCACCAGCAGTTGCAAAGCGCGCTGCGTTCCGGCATTGCAGTCCGCTCCACGACGCCGATCATGTACTGCTTGCCCGTGGCCGCGCTGCTGGCCGCTGATAATGGTAACCCGGGGAGAGTGGTGACACTTTACAGCCTGGCCCAGCAATATGGCCATATTGCGAACTCGCGCTGGTTCGCGGTGGCTGCCTGCCGCGAACTGGAGCAGGTGCGCGCTTCTTTGCCGGCCGAGGTCAGCGCGGCGGCCGAAGCTAGGGGACGCGCGTTGGATGTGTGGCAAACGGCCGAGACTTTGCTGGCCGAACTGCAATCCGGTTCATTTGCCTGCTAGTGCGCGGCAAACCAGCACGCTATATATCCTATAATCAGGTATAATACGCAGTGCGAACGACCGTTTTCACGCCCGCCGGGCGCGGCCCCTCGTTTCTAGACAAGGATTGTGCAGTAAGCATTGGCACCCGACCAAGAGTCTCCTACCGGCCCTATCACCTTCCTCTTCACCGACATTGAAGGCAGCACGCAGTTGTGGGAACGTCACGGTGAAGCGATGCGTCCCGCGCTGGCGCGCCACGATGCCCTGCTACGCGAGACAGTTGAGGTCCACAACGGCCATGTGGTCAAGACCACGGGCGACGGGCTGCTGGCTGTCTTCAGCAGCGTGAATGACGCCCTGCGAGCGGCGCTGGCGGCGCAGCACGCCCTCAAGGACGAACCGTGGCCCTCCATCGCGCCCGACAGCGTGCGTGTGCGCATGGGCCTGCACCGCGGTGAGGCGCAGTTGCGCGACGGCGACTATTACGGCACGGCCGTTAACCAGGCCGCGCGGATCATGGACCTGGCGCACGGCCGGCAAATTGTCCTCTCCGGCAGCGTCGCGGACCTGGCAGCAGCGGCACTCTCGCCTGATCTCAGTTTACGCGACCTGGGCCGCCATCCCCTGCGCGGCCTGCGCGAGGACGTCCACATCCTTCAGCTCAACGCGCCCGGCCTGCCGCACAACTTTCCACCACTGCGCTCCGGGGCGACGCTCACCGGCAACTTGCCCGCGCATACGAGCAGCTTTGTCGGCCGTGGGCGTGAAATGGCCGAGCTGCGAGCCATGCTGCCTGAGACCCGCCTGCTGACACTCACGGGCCCCGGCGGTACGGGTAAGTCGCGCCTCTCGCTGCAGATCGCCGCCGACGTACAGCATGCTTATGAGCATGGCGCCTGGCTGGTCGAGCTGGCGCCGGTGGCCGATCCTGATCGGGTTATGGACACAGTAGCGACCACTTTCGACCTTCATGGCCAGTCGCTTGAGCAAACGCAGAACATGCTCTTTGATTATCTACAAGAAAAAGAGCTACTGCTTATCCTCGACAACTGCGAGCATCTGATTTCCGCCACGGCGCAGCTCGCCGCCGACTTGATCGCCGCCTGTCCGGAGCTGACTATTTTGGCCAGCAGCCGGGAGGGATTGGGTGTTTATGGCGAGACAACTTATCACCTGCCGACACTCAGTTTGCCGGAAGATAATGTCCGCGGCGCTGAAGATGTCGGGCAATCGGAAGCAGCGTTGTTATTTGTGGAACGCGCGCGGGCCGTCCTGCCTCACTTCGCCCTCACCGACGCCAACGCGCCGGCTGTTGCGCAAGTCGTGCGCCGCCTCGATGGTATCCCTCTGGCCATCGAATTGGCCGCGGCGCGTCTCAATGTTTTCAACGTGGAGCAAATCGCGGGCCGTCTCGACGATCGCTTTCGCCTGCTGACCGGCGGCAGCCGCACCGCCCTGCCCCGCCAACAGACTCTCCGTGCGCTGATCGACTGGAGCTACGACCTTCTGGACGAAGAGGAGCGAACTCTCTTTAGATACCTCTCCGTATTCGTGGGCGGATGGACCTTCGATGCTGCCGAGTATGTAGCCGATCCGCTTGATGTCTTAACAATCCTGCCTCAACTGGTCAGTAAGTCGCTGGTGCTACGTGAGGCCGCACCTGACGACAGCGGCGTTGAACAGGAGCCCCGTTACTATTACCTGGAAACCATTCGCCAATATGCGCGTGACCGCCTGGTCGAGGCGGGCGAAGTGCAGGAAGCGCGTGACCGCCATTTTGCCTTCCTTGAACAGTTAGCCCATTCCGGTAATTTCGGAGCCTCTTTAGGCACGACACGCACTGCCCGGATTATATTTGAGCATGACAATCTTCGCGCTGCTATGGAATGGGGTATCGAGCTATATCCAGAGCGCGTGCTCAACCTGATCTGGCAGCTCGCCTTCTTCCTTGCCGACCAGCTGTCTGGGGTGGGCTATATCGAGTACACTGTCGCGGCGCTGGAACAGCTCGATAACTTGCCTGCGGCGACGGCCGAAATTGAGCAGAGGAGAGAGCGGGCCCGCCGCCGCGGCCTTGTCGCCCTTAGCATGCTAAAGATGTTTCTGGGCCACATACAGGAAGCGCATCAGATCGCCGCTGACGTGAGCGAGACACTGCGCCAAACGAGCAGCGAGCCCTATTTGCTGGCTACGGCCCTCTTTGTGCAGGCGCAATCAAGTTTCTTTCTCGAAGACCCATCCTTAGAACCGCTGGCGAATCAGGCCGTAGCAATCTTACGTCAGATGGATGATACCCTGCCCAGTCGCTCGCTGTTGAACATGGCTCTAATGCTTGCCGCGGAAGGGGCCAATCGCCGGGGCGATAGGGAGCTGGCCGAACGCTACTTCATTGAAGTCCGCGATTCCATGGAGAGCGCCGACCCTGAGATCTTACCCTGGGCTGAGTTTTCATTGCTGGTGATGATGATGCACATTGGCCTGGAGCCGGAACGGCTGCGCGCGCAGCAGGAGAAAGCGGTTGCAGCGTTACGAGCAGGCAGCAGCAGGCGAATGGCGGCCATGGCCGAAAGCGACTGGGCGCACCGGCTGCGCAAGGACGGAAAGCTGGATGAAGCATTGGACATCTATCGCCGCATGCTTGTCGAATGGCGCGAACTCGGCCATCGCGCGGCGATGGCCAACATCTTGGAAAATATGGCCTTTATCGACCGGGCTCGCGGCCATTTTTTGCGCGCCGCCATATTGTTCGGCGCGGCTGAACAAATACGGGAAGTTATTGGGCAGGATATGCTGCCCGCCGAACGCGGAGAGTATGACCGCGAAGTGGCGGCATTAAAAAGTGCCCTGGCAGCCGCAGAAGTCGAGCGCTTTTGGAAACGCGGCCGCAGCCTTTCCACAGACGCGCTTATTGCCATGGCTTTGAACGGAGCACACGATGGCGATTGACAACCCGCTGCCGGCGGGCGCCCTAACCTTTCTCTTCACCGACATCGAGAAAAGCACCTTCCTCTGGGATCGGCATGGTGAAGGTATGCGCACAACTTTGTCACAGCACGATCTTCTCTTACGCACCATCATCCAGCAGCATGACGGCCGCGTCGTCAAAACCACCGGCGATGGTCTGCTGGCCGTCTTTGTAGCGCCTGCCATGGCGATTCTGGCCGCTCTGGACGCGCAGGTCGCGCTGGCCGCTGAAGCGTGGAAGGAAATAGCACCCGATACGATCCGCGTGCGCATGGGACTGCACAGCGGGGAAGCAGAACTGCGCGATGGCGACTACTACGGCACGGCCGTGAATCGCGCCGCACGCATCATGGACCTGGGACACGGCGGGCAGGTGTTGTTATCTGCAACCACGGCTGATCTGCTCAAGGACATGGTCTTGCCGCAAATAAACCTGCGCGATTTAGGCGATCATTTGCTGCGCGGGCTGAGCGGGAATGAACGGATCTACCAGGTGCTGGCGCCTGGGTTAAACAGCGATTTTCCTCCCTTGCGCTCCGGCGGCGCCCTGGCCGGCAACCTGCCCGCGCACGTCAGCAGTTTTATTGGCCGCGCGCGAGAGATGGCCGAGGTCAGAAATGCCCTGCCTCATACCCGTCTGCTGACGCTGACTGGGCCCGGCGGTACGGGCAAAACACGCTTATCCCTGCAAGTAGCCCATGATGTGCAAGCAGAGTTCAAACACGGCGCCTGGATCGTGGAACTGGCTCCATTGACTGATCCGGCACTGGTTATTCCTGCCGCCGCCAATGCCTTTGGCCTCAGCGGTCAAACCGGTGATCAGACCCGGCAAATGCTGTTTAGCTACCTGCGTGAAAAGGAGCTTCTTCTGGTCTTGGACAACTGCGAGCACCTTATCGAGGCTTGCGCACGACTAGCATCTGATCTAGTTGCTGCCTGTCCCCGCCTGACCATCCTGGCCAGCAGCCGAGAAGGGCTGGGCGTTTACGGCGAGACAACCTATCATTTACCGACATTAACCTTGCCGTCCGGAAACGGCGAAACCGCCGAATCTGCCGCCCGCTCTGAATCCGTGCAGTTATTCGTGGAGCGGGCCACAGCCGCACAGCCCGGATTTAGACTGGACGATTTCAATGCCGCCGCTGTCTCCCAGGTCGTGCGCCGCTTAGATGGCATCCCCTTGGCTATCGAGCTGGCCGCTGCACGCCTCAAATTCTTCAACATCGAGCAGATAGCCGAGCGCCTTGATGATCGCTTCCGCTTGCTGACCGGCGGCAGCCGTACTGCCTTGCCGCGCCAGCAGACGCTGCGCGCCTTGATCGACTGGAGCTATGATTTGCTCGATGAGGATGAGCGCGATCTCTTCCGGCGCCTATCCGTTTTTATAGGCGGCTGGACACTTGACGCCGCCGAAAGCATCGCTTCCCAACTTGATATTTACACACTGCTGCCCCAGCTGGCGAGCAAATCGCTGGTGCAGCGCGCAACTGCAAGCCAGGAAGAGGAAGGCCTGCCCGCCCCCGAACCCCGTTACTATTACTTGGAAACGATTCGCCAGTACGCGCGCGATCGCCTGGCTGAATCGGGGCAAGTTGAAGAGGCGCGTGACCGCCATTTCGCCTTTTACGAGCAGGTGGCACAATCATTCACCACCAGCAGCAGCCCTCGCAGAACCGTCTTGCGCAGCAGTATTGTCTTTCAGGAACAGGATAATCTGCGCGCGGCCGCGGAATGGGCTATCGAACGTTATCCGGAACGCCTGCTGAACCTGCTCTGGAATGTATCTCTCTTTGCGGCAGATCAATTGCCCGGAAGCGAATTTATCAACTGGATCGAGTCTGCCTTGCTGAACCTGGACGCGCAGCCGCCGCTCCTTGGTGAGGCTGCGCTGGCCCGTGATGAAGCGCGTCTTAGAGGTATGACTACGCTCGGTTTACTAAAAGTGTTTCTCGGCCAGTTGGCTGAGGCATATGCCCTTGGCCAGGAGGTCAGTGAACAACTTCGCCAGCAGGAAAATGTGGATCCGTTACTCTTAAGCGCCGCTCTATTCGTCAAGGCGCAGTCAGGCTATTTCATAAAAGCCCCCGAACTAGAAGAAACGGTCACTGAAACCCTGAATACTTTAGAGAGAGCCCGAAACCATCCGGCTAGTTCGGCTTTTAGGGCTATGGGGCTCATGATTGCCGCGGAGACAGCGGCGCGCGAAGGGGATCTAGAAACGGCTGAAAAGTACTTTGTGGAATCAACCGATCTATTGGAGAACACATCGCCCGAATTCCTACCCTGGGCGGAGTATTCACGCTTGCTGATGATGGAGCAGATGGGTTTTGAAGACGAGTTGGTGCGCGAACAGCTCCACAAAACGGTTGCTGTGCTGCGCCAGATCCGCAGCAGGCGCTTGGTAGCCATGACGGAGAGCGATTGGGCGCATAGAATGCGCCGCCAGGGAAACTTCGAAGAAGCAATGGCCATTTACCGGCGCGTGCTGGTCGTATGGCGTGATCTGGGTCACCGCGCGGCCGTGGCCAATATCTTCGAAAATATAGCCTTCATTGATCGTGCCCAGGGTCGTTCGGGGCGCGCGGCTACGTTGTTTGGCGCAGCGGAACAGATACGAGAAGTTATTGGTCAGGACATGCTGCCCGTGGAACGAGAAGAATACGACAGGGAAGTAAACGCTTTACGGGAGATGCTGGGTGAACAGGAAACAGCCCGCCTATGGGCTAGAGGCCGCACCCTATCCACCGATGATCTCCTGGCTCTGGTCACGGAAAACGAATGAAACACGCAGAACGTCATTTACCGACAGGGACCGTTACTTTTTTCTTCAGCGACATTGAAGAGAGCACGACCCTTTGGGAAGCGCATCCGCAGGGCATGCGCGCCGCGTTGGCCCGTCATGACCAGATTTTGCGCGCGGCCGTATCCGCCGCCGGCGGCACGGTGATCAAAACCACGGGAGACGGCATGCACGCCGTGTTCTCCGCCGCCGGGCGGGCAGTGGAAGCGGCCATCGCCGCACAAAAAGCGCTCGTTGAAGAATCCTGGCAGGCCATTTCGCCCGACACGCTAAAAGTGCGGATGGGCCTCCATAGCGGCGAAGCTGAGGAGCGGGAGGGGGACTATTTTGGACCCGTTGTCAACCGCGCCGCGCGCCTGATGGCGATTGGACACGGGGGCCAGGTGCTGCTTTCGGGGGTGACGGCTGCCCTGGTAGGCGACCTGAACGATGAGATCGACCTCAGCGAAATAGGCGACGTGCGCCTGCGCGGGCTGAACCGGCCGGAACATGTTTACCAGCTGGTGGTGGACGGGCTGCCAAGCACTTTCCCGCCCTTAAACACGGAAGCGGCCGTGGCCGGCAATTTGCCGGGGCTGTTGACCAGTTTTGTTGGCCGCGAACGCGAGCGAGGCGACGTGATGCGCCTGCTTGAGCAAACGCGCCTGCTCACTCTCACGGGTCCAGGAGGCACGGGCAAGACGCGTCTGTCGCTCGAGGTGGCCGGAGATGCTCAGGATAGCTACGCCCATGGTGCCTGGCTGGTAGAGTTGGCGCCGCTCAGCGATCCCGCGGGCGTGCCCGCGGCCGTGGCCGGCTTGTGGAACCTCAGCGAAAGCCCTGGTCTCACGCTGGAAGAGACCCTGGAAGACTATTTGCGCGGCAAGCAGATGCTGCTGATTTTAGACAACTGTGAGCATCTGGTCGCCGCCTCGGCGCAACTTGCCGCCGACCTGCTGGCTCATGCCCCGCGCCTCACTATCCTCGCCAGCAGCCGCGAAGGACTGGGCGTTCCTGGCGAGACAACCTATCACCTACCGACACTGCGCATCCCGGAGCGTGAGGTCGTGGATGCCCAGGCGCTGCAGAGTTATGAGAGCGTGCAGCTTTTTATTGATCGGGCGCGGGCGGTTCGCCCCGCTTTTGAACTCACGTCCCAGAACGCCGCCGCCGTCGGCCGTATCGTGCGCCGCCTGGACGGCATCCCCCTCGCAATCGAACTGGCGGCAGCGCGCCTGAAGCTCTTGCCGCCGGAACAGCTTGCCGAGCGCCTGGACGATCGTTTCCGCCTGCTGACCGGCGGCAGCCGCACGGCCCTGCCACGCCAGCAGACGCTGCGCGCGCTGATTGACTGGAGCTACGATTATCTCGATCCGGCGGAGCAAGCTCTCTTCCGCCAGCTAGGCGTGTTTGCCGGCGGTTGGACACTGGATGCAGCGGAAGCGGTGGTTGATCTGAGCGACTTAGAAACCCGGATTCACCAAGAAAAAGATTTCGCAGAACGTGTTCACCAAGAAACCGGATTTCTCGATGTCCTCGATCTCCTGGCCAACCTCGTTAACAAATCGCTGGTGCTCATGGAAGAGGAGGATGGCCAAGCCCGCTTTGGCTTGTTGGAAACGATCCGCCAGTACGCGCGCGACAGGCTTTTCGAGGCCGGCGAAGGGGTGGTCGCCCGCGATCGTCACCTAGACTACTTCGCCAGCCTCGTGATCGGTGATGTCCAGACTGGAGATGAGGAAGCCTACGTCGGCCTGTTTGCCGCGATCGGTCATCCGGATCTGGTAGAGTGGGTAAAGGCGATCCACGCCGACATAGATAACGTGCGCGCGGCCATGCAGTGGGCCCTACAATACGACCCGGAGCGCGCTCTGGCCATGAGTATCAAGCTTTCTCTATTTTTCGTCTTTGAAGGAGCGAGCCCGGAGATACTGCAGTGGCTCAAAGAGTCGATTCAAGCAGTGCAGGAGATGGCGCCGGCAACTCCGGAGGCGGCTCGGCAGCGCACCCTGCTGCAATTACAGGGCCTGGTCTGGTATGGAAATCTACAATTCGGCAATGGCGACAATTTGCGAGCGATAGAAATATTGCAAACCGCAATCGACATGGCCCGCCAAGGACATTTTAAGGCAACACTGTCCATGGCGCTTGGTTTACAGGCCGTTACTCTCTCTTTTATTGGCCGGTATGACGCTTATGATAAGGCTACAGAGGCGCTGGCCATTCAGGAAGAGCTTGGACTAACCTCGCTGCAGAGTTTACCCCTTAGTACTATGGCCACCATCAAGATGCAGCAGGGCGAGTATGAAGAAGCACTGGCACTGCAGCAGCGCGCTGCAGCACAGCGCGGCGACACCAACCCCTTCATTGAAGGCCTCTCCCTGCTTACCATGGCGCGCTTTGCCAACCAGAACATCGATTGGGATTCGGTTGAGAAACTCCTGGAACAGGCCCGTAAAGGGTTCATGGCGCTGGGCAGCCGCCCGTTTGAGGCAGTAACCGAAAGCGAGATGGGGCATCTGCGACGTTATAGAGGAGACGATGATGGGGCCGCGGCAATCTATCGCCACACAATCCGTACTTGGCAGGATTTAGGCAGCAGCGCCGCCGTCGCCAACCAGCTTGAGGTATTCGGGTTTATTGCCATACACCGGGAACAGTACGAACGGGCGGCCGTCCTGCTCGGCGCGGCGGAAGTACTGCGCGAACAAATCCGGATCGAGATGTTGCCCAGCGAACAGAAAGAATATGGCGTGGAACTCGCGACGCTGCGCCGCGAGTTCAGTGCCGCAAAATTGCAGCATGCCTGGCAGACCGGCCGCGGCCTCACTATGGACGCAGCAGTAGACTTTGCGTTGGCGGCAGATAGTGGGGAGATGAATGGTTACTGAACAGGTATGGCCGAGCGGGGCGGTCACATTCCTCTTTAGCGACATCGTGGACAGCACACCGCTGTGGGATCGCCACCGGGCCGACATGCGCCGGGCGCTGGCCGAACATGACGCCTTGTTACGAACGGCCGTGGAATCCAACGGCGGCGTGGTGGTGAAGAGCACGGGTGACGGCATCCACGCCGTCTTCTCTTCCCCTTTGGAATCCCTCTTGGCCGCGATAGCCGCCCAGCGAGCGCTGCAGGATGCCCAGTGGCCGGCCATCACCCCGGATAGAATTCGTGTGCGCATGGGCCTGCACACCGGGGAAGCGGAACTGCGCGCCGGGGACTATTTTGGAGCGGCGGTCAACCGCGCCGCCCGCCTTATGAGCATCGGCCACGGCGGGCAGATTCTGCTATCGGGAACAACCGCCGCCCTCATCCGCGATGAACTCCCAAACGACGTGACCCTCCTCGATCTGGGCGAGCACCAGCTCAAAGGGCTATCGCGCTCGGCACATGTCTTTCAGGCAAAAACCTACACTCTGCCGTACGACTTCCCCCCTTTGCGCACCGGTGAAACCACGAAAGGCAACCTGCCGCGCCCGCTCTCCAATTTCATTGGCCGGGAGGAAGCACTGGCCGATATCGAGCGCCTGCTGGCCGAAACCCGTTTATTGACGCTCCTCGGCCCCGGCGGTACGGGCAAAACACGCCTTTCATTAGAAGCCGGAAGAATGGTCGAAGGCAGGTATGATCAGGGCGTGTGGCTGGTGGAACTGGCGCCGCTAACTGATGGCGAACTCATCGCCCCGACCGTCGCCGCGTTATTTGACATTCATGAGCAGCCCGGCATTCCCATCATGGATACGCTGGCAGCCTATATGCGCAGCAAGCAGTTACTGCTTATTCTCGACAACTGCGAGCACCTCATAACCGCCAGCGCGCGCCTGGCCGCGGATCTACTGACGGCCGCGCCGGAGCTGACCATTCTGGCCAGCAGCCGCGAAGGATTAGGCGTAGCCGGGGAAACCACTGTGCATATTCCGGCAATGCGTGTGCCCATGCAAGACATCGTCGCCCGCGACCAGGTGGCTCGCTTTGAAGCGGTGCGTCTCTTTCTGGCCCGCGCCAGGGCGGCTAAACCGGGATTTGAATTGACCGAGGCCAATGCGCAGGCAGTAGGCCAAATTGTGCGGCGACTTGACGGCATCCCCCTGGCGATCGAGCTGGCGGCGGCGCGCGTCAAGCTGCTCTCCCCGGACCAGATCGCGGCCCGGCTCGACGATCGCTTTCGCCTGCTGACGGGCGGCAGCCGCACAGCGCTGCCACGGCAGCAAACACTGCGCGCGCTGATCGACTGGAGTTACGATCTGCTGGATGAGGCGGAACGTTGGTTTTTTCGCCAGATGTCTGTTTTTAGCGGCGGCTGGACACTGGAAGCGGCCGAATACGTCGTTGAATCGGCCATAGAAATCGGGCCGGAAGCTGAGGAGAAAATGCCGGGCGAAGCGTACCCAACGGGCCGATATCTGGATGCGCTCGATCTGTTGGCCAATCTGGTCAATAAATCCCTGGTGCGCATCGACGACTCCCGCGACGAGAGTCGTTATTTCTATCTGGAAACGATCCGCCAATACGCGCGCAACAGGCTCTTCGAAGCGGGCGAAGGGGCCAGAGCGCGTGACATTCATTATTCATACTTTTCGCAGATGGCGGACACCGATTTTGATGGGAGTTTAATGATAGGCGGCGCAAGAGTTGATGACGCAGCGCGCTACAATCAACTGGAAAGTGATCTTGAGAATCTGCGCGCGGCGCTGGATTGGGGTTCAGCATCCGATCCCATAGCAACGATCGACCTACTGCGCTATCTTTCCTGGTTTTGGACCATGCGCGGGCTAGGGGTTGACCTGCAGCAGCGCGCGTTACTTTTGCTTGATGCCGTGAGCGCGCTGCCGCCTGGCGACGAAGAAGAAATGAAAAGACGCCGGCGCGCTCGCGCTTTCGCCTTAAGCATTTTTGCCATGGGGTCCGGGACAAGCGGCGGCAGCGAAGAAGCGTATGAAGCCACGCTGGAGGCGGAAACTATTTACCGTGATGATGGATCGCTACCGGGGTCGCTGGCCGACGTCCTGTTCTGGCGGGCAATAATTGGGATTGAGGTGGGCCGCCCGGATGACTACGATGCGGCGCGGGAAACATATGACATAGGCGAGCAGCTGGGCGATGTGGTACTGCAGCAGATAGGGCTGATCGCCATGGCCCGCTGGGCGCTAGTGCAAGGTGATATAACCACCGCGACCGCTCACCTGGCTGAAGCCAGGCAATCTCAGGTGCGGCACCCCATTCCCATCTTGATCACCTACCAGGCTTTTGCCGAATCAATGGCTGCGCGAGCGAGCGGTGATTTTAGCGCCGCCAGGCGCATCCTGGCCGATGGGGCGGAAGCTTTGCGCCGCGCGCATCACCGGCTCTTCGCTACGGTTATCGACAGTGAAATCGGCCACACACTGCGCCTGACCGGCGACCTGGCCAGCGCGCTAGAGATCTACCGCGCCGTGATTGTCGAATGGCGCGAATTGGGCCACCTCGCGGCCGTGGCTAACCAGCTCGAAAGTTTCGCCTTCATCGCCCTCGCCGAAGACCGCCTGGTGCGCGCGGCCCGACTCCTGGGCGCGGCGCAAGCGCTGCGGGAGACACTGTCCAGCAGTATGACACCGGAAGAACAGAGGGACTACGACGAACAGGTAGTTGCCCTGGAAGCGGCGCTGGACAGGGATACCCTGCGGGAGGCATGGGAGGCAGGGCGCGCGCTGGATATCGATGCGGCCGTGGAGTATGCCATAGCTACCTGATGCAGCCGTCAGCACATCCATGCTACAATGGGCCGCGGCAGGAACCTATTAACAACCAGACATCCCAGATCGAAGAACCTCAATTATGAAAGTACTATTCATTGGCGGGACGGGCATCATCAGTTCCGCCTGCACTAACCTGGCCCTGGATAAGGGCATTGACCTTTATCTCCTCAATCGCGGGCAGAGCGAACGGCACGTGCCGGACGGCGCGCGCGTCCTCTTGGGCGACATCCGCGACCCTTCCGTGGCGGAGGCGCTCTCCGGGCACACCTTCGACGTCGTCGTCAACTGGATCGCGTTCACACCGGAACATATCGAAACTGACCTGGCTCTTTTTGCCGGCCGCACGGCACAATACATCTTCATCAGTTCCGCTTCCGCCTACCACAAACCGGTGCGCAGCCTACCTATCACGGAATCCACGCCTTTGTACAACCCGTACTGGGCTTATTCGCGGGCCAAGATCGCCTGCGAAGAGCGCCTGCTGCGGGCCTATCGCGAAGACGGGTTCCCAATGACGATCGTACGGCCGTCGCACACGTATGACCGCACGCTGCTGCCCATGAGTGGCGGATACACGGTAGTCGAGCGCATGCGCCGGGGTCTGCCCGTCATCGTGCACGGTGACGGCACCTCGTTGTGGGTACTCACCCACCACCGCGATTTCGCCAAAGGTTTTGTCGGGCTGCTTGGCAACCCGGCAGCGCTGGGCGAAGCGGTGCAGATCACGTCCGACGAGGTCTTGACCTGGAATGCCATCTTCGAGCTGGTCGGCCGTGCTGCGGGCGTTGAACCGCAGCTTGTACACATTCCGTCCAATTTCATCGCCGCCTTCGATGCCGGTTGGGGCAGCAGTCTGCTGGGAGACAAAGCGCACAGCGTGATTTTCGACAACAGTAAGATCAAGCGCCTCGTGCCCGGCTACCAGGCAACCATTCCTTTTCACCGCGGCGTGGAAGAGATTATGGCCTACTATGACGCGGACCCGACACGGCACGTTTTCAACGACAGTCACAATCAGCTCGTCGAGCAAATCCTGGCTGCTTACGGCCGCGCCTGGCCGGCATAAGCGCTCCTGGCGGAATGCCCACACCACAAGATCTGCTGCAGCGCCTGGAAGCCATTGGCCGCTCCGTCGCCGCTTCGGGGAGCGGGCTGGCCGTCCTTGGCCTGGGCTCCGTCGGAGCGCAGCAGGAGCGCCTCGATGCCTATTCCGACCTGGACTTCTTCGTCATTGTCCAGCCGGGCGCCAAGCCAGCGTTTCTCACTTCCCTGGCCTGGCTGGAAAGCGAGGCGCCGCTCGTCTATACCTTCCTCAACACCAGCGACGGCTATAAACTGCTCTACGCCGACGGCATCTTTGCCGAAATGGCCATCTTTGAACCATCAGAATTGGCGGGCATCCCCTTCAGCGGCGGCCGTTTCATTTGGCGCGCGCCCGATTTTGAGTTGCCTGTCGCCCTGAGCGGCAACCGTCTACCGGCGGAAGAGGCATCACCCTCATTAGAATGGCAAATCAACGAATTGCTGACTAATCTCTACGTAGGGCTCGGCCGTTTCCGGCGCGGCGAAAAGCTAAGCGCCGCGCGCTTCATCCAGGGGCACGCGCTGGATCGCCTGCTCGCGTTGGTTCCACTCATAGAACCGGCGCAGCCGGTTGAGCTGGACGCGTTTGACCCAACGCGCCGCTTCGAGCAGGCCTACCCACAGAGCGCCTCCCTGCTGCCCGACCTGCTGCCCGGATATGACAGCAGTCCCGCCGCGGCGCGGGCCATGCTCGCTTTCCTGGAACAGCATTTTGATCTCAACTCGGCAATGAAGGCCGCGATCCTATCGCGCGCTATAAGATAGCGCGCGATCCTGGCGTGCTGCTGAGCAGCCCCGCAGTTAAAAACATCCTTATTATATGACCCAAAGCGCTGGATAAGCGTCTACAATAGCGGGGACTATCTCATGGACGAGCAGCTTCCAATGAAGAACACTTGGTGGAAAGGTGAGCGGGGCGAGTGGTACGTGGTACTGCAGTTCATCCTCTTCGCCATCATTTTCGCCGCGCCGTTTGCCACGCCCCAATTCAGGGGTTGGTCATCGCCGTGGAGCGAGATCGGCCGTGGCCTCGGCCTCTTGTTCATCCTTGCGGGCGGACTTCTAATTGTCGCCGGTTTGGCCAGCCTCGGCCGCAACCTGGCGGCCGTGCCCCATCCCAAGGAGAATGCCACGCTGGTTGAGCATGGCGCCTATAAGATCGTGCGCCACCCCATCTACAGCGGCATCATTTTGGGGGCTTTTGGCTGGGGCATGTTGATGAACAGCCTGGTTACGCTGCTCCTGGCCGCGCTGCTGCTGCCCTTCTTCGATATCAAGTCGCGCCGCGAAGAGCGGTTTCTCAATCTTAAGTTCGACGGGTATGCCGCCTACCAGCAGCGCGTCGCCAAACTGCTGCCTTATATCTATTAACCCGCCCTTCCCTTACTCAGGCATCTCGTCGCTCTCTTCCGCGGGCGACGGCCGCTCAAAGCCATAGTAACGGGTCAGGTAATAGTCGTACGACTCAGCCAGATCGTAACGGTGGCTCAAGTAGGGCTGGTCGAACAGCGTGCGCACATGCAGGCAGCGCAGTTCCTGGTTATAAACGGAGGTCAGCACGCCCTTGGCGCGGGTGAAAAAGTCCCCATGTTCCTCGATCCGCAGGCTTTCAGTCCACAATACCTCACGCAGCCGTTCGCTGCGGGCGATGAAGAAGTTAGGCACGATATCATAGACCGGCAGACCGGCCAGTTTGCTGCCTTCCGGCATCGTGGCCTTGGCTTGCGTGGGCATGACGCGTATCTTACGGTAATCGGTCACTTTATAAAGGGGCAAATTGATCACTTTGCCGCCCATGATATCGATGCGCGGCTCCCCTTGCAAAACAGCCAGCGCGCGGGCCAGGTTGGTATGGCGGTAGAAGACGAAGTCTTCCTCCAGGATCAGAACGTAAGGCGTTGTTACCGCGGACACGCCGGCATTGCGCCCTGCTGCCAGGCCGCTGTTAAAGGGCAGGGTGATGGTTTGCACGCCGGGCTGCGGCTGCGGCTTCCGGCTGTCATCGACGACGATGATCTGCAGCTCAGGATAGAAACGGCGTATACTGGCCAGCAACCGCTCTAGCGCCTCGTGCCGCTCGAACACCTTGATCACCGCCGTCAGCTCGCGGTAGAGATGCGACCGGTCGCCGTGATCTTGGCCGAGCAGCCGGTCGGCCGTCTGCTCGGCAGCCAGTTCCAGCCCGGTAAGACCGCTGTAGAGGGGACGGCCGAAGACGCGCCCGCGTCCCTCCACAAAATGGCGCCGCAGAAATGTCTTCCTATCGGTCCTAAAGAGAAGGTCTAGCTCGTTCACCGGCCTCCACACGCTGAGACAGCCCCATGGCGCTGCCAGCGTCCAGTATAGGGCACTCTCAACAACCATCCAAACTGCTGGATTTCCGCTGTTACGTTTTATATTCTTCTGTCTTTTGTTCTTATGTTTTCCGTATCATTTGAATATAATCGCCCCATGACCAGCTTCAGCTCCCCTGTTACGCAAGAACTCGATCAAAAGGGCATCCCCTACCGCGTCTTCACCCACCCCGGCCCCATCAGCTCGTTGGAACAGGCGGCGCAAGAACGCGGCCAAGCGCCGGAACAGGTCGTTCGCAGCCTGCTCTTCCGCCTGGCGGCCGATAACTTTGTTCTGGCTCTCATGGCCGGCCCGCAGCAGGTGGACTGGAAAACGCTGCGCCGCGCACTGGGCGAAAAAAGGCTGACCACGGCCAGCGAAGAAGAGATGGGGCGCATCACGGGCTACCCGCGCGGCGCCGTCTCCCCCTTCGGCCTGCCGCAGCCGCTGCGCATCCTGGCCGATCCCGGCGTTTTTGAGCCGGAAGAGGTTTCCATCGGGTCCGGCGTACGCAGCACGACGATCATCTTGCGCTCGGCCGATCTGCGCCGCGCGCTGCCGGATGTGGAAATCATGCCTCTAGGCAAAGCAGGCGCATAGCCCTCTTCCCGAACCATATTGACAGCGCTCTGCCCGGTCGTATACTGAGAGTAGGCCCACTTGGCGGCCGTACTACATTGGGGACGGGAGCAACCTACACCACCCACAATCGCACCGGCGGTCCGTTCTCGCTTGGAGGAAATAACATGTTCGCACGTACCCGCTCGCTGGCCACTGCGCTTGCCGTGGTGCTGCTGCTGTATTTGGGCATCAGCACGGCCGTCGCCGCGGCCCCACCCGCGAAACCCTATGTTTGGCCCGAACTCACCGTATCAGCTGGCAACAAGGACGAAATCCTGCCCCAGATCGCCTACAACCGCAAGCACAACGAGTACCTTGTCGTCTGGCACACAACCGGGTCCGCCGCGGCGCGCAC
>JBJYWX010000034.1:0-4505 GCA_046259695.1 Promineifilaceae bacterium (SeqCode)
CCTTCACCGGCTCGACGGAAGTCGGCCGTATCCTACGCCGCCAAACGGCCGGCTCGGGCAAGAAACTCTCACTGGAACTTGGCGGCAAGTCGCCCTTCATAGTTTTTAACGACGCCGATCTGGATGGCGCGGTGGAAGGCGTAATTGATGCCATCTGGTTTAACCAGGGCCAGGTCTGCTGCGCCGGCTCTCGCCTGCTGGTGCAGGAGGATGTCGCCGAACGATTCATCGAAAAACTCAAGCTGCGCATGGGCCGCCTGCGCGTCGGTGACCCGCTGGACAAGGCCATTGACATGGGCGCCATTGTGGATCAGACACAGTGGGACACGGTGGACCGCTGGGTCCAGACGGGCGTGAGTGAAGGTGGTGAACTTTTCCAACCAGATATAGAGCTGCCAGAAGATGGACTCTTTTACAAACCGACGCTGCTGACCAACCTTAATCCCGCGTGCGAGGTAGTGCAGGAGGAGATCTTTGGCCCCGTACTTGTTTCCCTGACCTTCCGCACTCCGGCCGAGGCGATTGCCCTAGCGAATAATACCCGCTACGGCCTGGCGGCCAGCGTCTGGAGCGAAAACATCAACCTCGCTCTGGATGCCGCCAGCAAGATCAAAGCTGGATCGCTTTGGGTCAACTGCACGAACCTCTTTGACGCCGCCGCGGGATTTGGCGGCTACCGCGAGAGCGGCTTCGGCCGTGAGGGTGGGCGCGAAGGGTTGTTCGAATACCTGCGTCCCGCATGGCAGGAACGGCCGCAGCCTGCCTTGGACCTGGAGGCGCTGGCAAAAACAGGCGCGAGCTGGGGCGCGCATACGCCGATGCACCCGGTCCTTCCGGATGGACATGCTAATGGGGAAGGACCACTCAAGGTAGACCGCACACCGAAGATGTATATCGGCGGCAAACAAGTTCGCCCTGACGGCAATTACACGCGCACGATCGTCGGACCTAAGAACGAGATTGTGGGTCAGGTAGGCGACGGGAATCGCAAAGATATTCGCAATGCGGTCGAGGCGGCGCACGCGGCGCATACGGCTAAGCCGGGCTGGGCGATGCGCCATGGCTATAATCGCTCGCAAATCCTTTATTTCATAGCCGAGAACCTGGATGCCCGCGCCGGGGAGTTTGCGCGTCGCCTGACCTCGATGACCGGCAGCACGCTCAAAGCGGCGCGGTCGGAAGTGGCCGCTTCAGTTAATCGTCTCTTTACTTATGCCGCCTGGGCCGACAAATACGGCGGCACGGTTCAAGAAACGACGCTGCGTGGCATTACGGTGGCGGTCAACGAGCCGGTGGGCGTCGTGGGTATTGCCTGCCCGGACCGCTTCCCGCTGCTTGGCTTTGTCTCCCTGATGGCGCCGGCGATCGCGCGCGGCAATACGGTGATCATGATTCCCAGCCAGCCGCATCCGCTCAGCGCGACGGATTTTTACCAGGTGCTTGATACCTCCGACGTGCCCGGCGGTGTGGTCAATATTGTCACAGGCGACCGGGACCACCTGACCAAAACCCTGGTGGAACATGAAGATGTCGACGCCATGTGGTATTTCGGTACGGCCGAGGGTAGCTATTTTGTTGAGTTCGAATCAGCAGCCAATATGAAGCGCACCTGGGTCAGCTACGGCATCGAACGGGATTGGCTCAGCGAGGAAGAAAGCGCCGGTCATGAGTTCCTGCACCACAGCATCCAGGTAAAGAATATCTGGGTGCCGACGGGCGAATAAGCATCTCGCCGCTGGATGCAAACGACGCCATGCGGCCGGCTGTGCTACTTAGTCGGCGTTACTTTCGCGCATATGCTGCACCGATTGGGCTACCAGTTTGCGCAGGACTTCTAGATCGATATCCTCGAGCTTGTTAATGTATAGACAGGATTTGCCGGTTTTGTATTTACCCAGATCAGCCATGAGGGCGTCATAGTCGTCGAATCCGGACATGATGTACAGCGTCAGGTTACGCTTGCGCGGCGCGAAGCCCGTGATCATCCATTCCCCTTCGCGCCCGCTGGCATATTTGTAGGAATAGTGGCCGAAACCGACAATGCTCTCGCCCCACATGCGCGCTTCTTCGCCGGTTACTTCTTCCATCATCTCCTTGATTCTGAATGAAGCGGCGCGCTTCTGTTCATCCTCTACGCTGTTTAAGTAATCATCGACGCTGGCGTCGTTTTCCTGCGTTTTTAACTCTGCCATCTTTATTTCTCCTGACTATGCCGCCTTGAAGCCGGCAGGTTGGCATGATCATAGATGTTATCATAGCATATCCAGCGCGCTTGCTGTAGGTGCCGTAAGAACAACGCTAAACCTGCTATACTTGCCTTCTCATGAGTCTGGCGCGCCGCAGTATCACATCGATAGGGTGGAACTTCGCCGCCAATACGGCCGTGGTGGGGATCCTCGCCGTGCGCATGCTCCTGTTGACGCGCTGGCTTAGTCCGGAAATCTATGGCACCTACGCCTTGGCTTATGCCATCATCGCTGTGACCGCGTTTATTCCCAACTTCGGCATGGACCGCGCGTTTGTTCACCGAGCGCCAGAGACAGAAAATATCGATGAAGCCGCAGCCACACACTTTTCGCTGCGGCTCGCCTTCACCGTGGTTTGGGCAGGCATTCTGTTGCTCGGGGCGTTTCTTTTTGCCGAAGATAGTCTTCGCCTGGCGCTATTTGTGATCGTGCCAGTCTTGGCTGGAACTCAGTTGACGCAAACGCCTACCCTCATACTCGGGCGCGGTGTAGAGCACCGCCGTCTGGCACTGCTTAACTTCACAGAAGTGGCTCTGACTACGGCCGTCTCTCTGACGCTGGCCTGGAACGGCGCAGGACTTTGGGCGCTTCTGGCCACCGACGTCGTCGCCCTGGTCGTGCGTGTTTTCTTCCTCTACATCTGGCGGCCGGTATGGAAGCCGCGCCTGCGCTGGGATGAGGCAGTGGTGCGCTACTATGTAGCATTCGGCGGGAGGGCGCTTGCTGCCGATGGACTGCTAAGAGCCATCGATCGCGTTGATGATCTATGGACGGGTTTCTTTCTAGGCCAGGTTGACCTGGGCATTTATTCGCGCGCCTATACGTTCGCCACATACCCGCGCCGTGTCCTGGCGGCCCCGGTCAATGCCGTGGCAGGCGGCACATATGCTGAGTTGAAAGATGATCGTCTTCAGCTATCGCGTTCCTTTTTTCGCCTCAACGCCTTTCTCATCCGCGGCGGTTTTCTGCTGGGAGGCGCCCTGGCGCTCGTGGCGCCGGAACTGGTATTGGTACTTGGCGAACAATGGCAGGGAATGTTGATGCCTTTTCGCCTGTTGCTGATCTTCTTGCTGCTTGATCCGATTCGGTTGACAATTGGACTCCTCTTTGCGGCCGTCGGCGAACCGCAAAAGTTGGCGCGTTCTCGGGCGCTGCAGCTGGTAGTTCTGTTGATCGGGCTGTTTGTCTTGGGAACACTCTGGGGAGTCAATGGCGTCGCCCTGGCCGTCGACATCATGGTAGTGGCCGGCATAGCTACCATGGTGCAGCAGGCCCGCGCCTACGTCGATTTTAAGGTGCGTCGGCTGATTGCCGTTCCTATGCTGGCATTCGTCCTGGCAATGGGGCCGGCGCTGTTCGTGACAATGAACATGCCGCAGGAAAATGTCTGGCTGAGCGCATTGATTAAACTGCTCATCTTCACGGCAATCTATGTGTTCGTCTGGTTGGCGGCGGAATGGCAGGATACGCGGCACATGTTTCACGATCTGCGACGCGTCTACTTCATGGATGGTTAGGGGTGTAGGGTGGACATCATTGTAGATGGTAGGATTTTTGAGCTGCAGAGCGCAGGTGGTATATCGCGCCTGTTCAGAGAGCTTCTGCCGCGTATGTGTGAACTGGATATGTCTTTGAAGATACATCTTCTCAGCGCTCGCATAATGCCAGTCCTGCTGCCGCAGCATCCGCGAATTGAGCCGGTGCCGTTAACCTATTGGGAGAGTGCACTGCGGCCCGGACGCTATTTTAAGGAGGCAAGATGGCGTGGGCGCAAGCGGGCCGCCGCGCGCTGGCTGGATCGGAACCGGGCTGATGTCTGGCACGCTACCTACTATACCTTACCCGGTTACCAATCATGCCCTTCAGTGGTTTCCGTGTACGACATGATCTATGAGCAATTGCCGCAAGTCTATTCGACAAGAGAGCATGTTTGGACAAAATCACAGAAGGAACAGTCGATAATGAGTGCGGACGCTCTGATCTGTATTTCAAGGACGACCAGGGCGGAGCTGATTAGCTATTATGCTGTCGATCCTGCCAGGGTGCGTGTTATCCCTCTAGCGGCCAGTCCAGTCTTCCGCGAAATGGACTCCATCAATGCCTCTCAACAGAGTGAACAACCATACCTGCTATACATTGGCAGCCGTACGGGCTATGAAAACGCAGCCACCCTATTCGCGGCCTACGCTCGTTGGTCGCTGCGGTTTGAAATTGGGCTGGTGGTCGTCGGCAAGCCACTTACAGCCGAAGAATCTAGTC
>JBJYWX010000035.1:0-1542 GCA_046259695.1 Promineifilaceae bacterium (SeqCode)
CAGCCTTTTATTCCGTATGAGCGGGGGAGCGAATGAACGAGTGAGCGAGAAAATCGAAAAGGCGAGATGATAGACCGCGAACAGTTTGAACGCCTGCAAAAGCAGCTCCCGGTGCTGCGGGAGCTCTCAGCGGAGATGGCCCGCGAGTTTATGGCCAACGCTTACCAGACACGCCTGCAGGCGTCGGCCGATGTGTTCGTGGAAGGCGATGAAGCAGCGGCAATCGCGCTGCTGCTCTCCGGCCGCGTGCGGGTCTACAAGATTGGCGAGACAGGCCGCGAATTGACGCTCTACCGCTTTGGCGGCGGCGAATCGTGCGTCCTGACCGCCAACGCCATTCTCAGCCATGAGACTTTTCCGGCGTTGGCGACCGTAGAAGAAACGGCCGATGTGGTCATGATTCCCGCCGCCGCCTTTCGCGACTGGGTCGATCGTTACAAACCTTGGCGCGCGTTCGTCTTTGACCTGCTCTCGCTGCGCCTGGCGCGCGTGCTCACGGTGGTCGAGGAAATTACCTTCAAGCGTTTGGACGCGCGCCTGGCCGACTACCTGTTAGCCCGCAGCGCCGCAGAAAATCCACTGCACACCACGCACCAGATCATTGCCGACGATCTGGGCAGTTCGCGGGAGGTGATTAGCCGCCTGCTGGCTGATTTTGCCGCGGAAAAGCTGGTAAAAATCAGCCGCGGCACGATCGACGTGCTGGACCGCGCAGGCCTGGCGCGGCGCGCGCTAATGTGACTATGTCACTGACGGGCGGATCAGGGGCTCCTATAATGGAATCAATTAATTTTGATCACCTTTGTTGGTTGAGAAGGAGCTTGAATCATGAATCCGCTTATCGCTTTCCTGGCATCCCCCGCCGGCCGCGTTCTGCGCGTTATCGCCGGGCTGGCCCTTGTAGCCTGGGGTATTTTTGGCCTGTCGGGCCTGACGGGCATCATCGTTATTGTGGTCGGCGCCGTACCGCTGCTGGCCGGCATCTTTGATTTCTGCGTGTTCGCGCCCCTGTTTGGCAACCCGTTTAAGGGTGCAGATATTCGCAGCGGGTAGAGCAGGGGGTAGACAATCAGGTGGGAGTAGACAGTGGGCACTAACCACCGACGCACTGTCCACTGAAGCAACAGAACCCGAGTTTTTTGCTAAAACTCGGGTTCTGACTTACCTCTACGGTATTCACTTTCTAGGCTACGGCTACCCAGGTATCGAAGATCTTATCATGCCAGGCTTCGCTGTTCTTATCCCAGATTGCCCAAAGGTAACCGATAAAGAAGACAACGCCGCTGATCCAATAGCCGACGGAGCCGCGCAAACCGGCCCGTAGGAAGCCAATCTGATCGCCTTTCTGGCGGCGGACCAGGCGCAGCTGCAGCCAGCGATAGCCGATCGATTGTCCGGAGCGGCTCCAGAAGTAGCCAAAATAAAGAAACTGGCCCAGGAAGACCAGTCCCGCCCACAGCAGGTACAGGGCTGTGGAAATGCTGTTCAAGAAATTGCTGTCAAAGCTCGCCGTCAGGCCGACCAAAGGCCCCAAGATAAAGC
>JBJYWX010000036.1:0-4386 GCA_046259695.1 Promineifilaceae bacterium (SeqCode)
CGCTTCGACATGGGGCCTCCTATCATGTTGAGTGCATGCGAACTGTTCGCCATGGCGAACAGGCGGGATTGTCATGGCGCCGCAGCGCAGCAGCGCGCAAAATCAGTGTAAGGGAAGCGGTCGCGATGTAGTTAAAAATGATAATATGCTCATTAAATACTTATCTCCAGTTCGGCAGCCGGCAGCATTTGTGACTGCCCAATCCTTCGAAAAACATATCGCGCTCTCCCGTCCGGCCATTGTAAGATTGTGACGATTTTCCCAATGTTGACACGGCATAAATTGCGATCTAATTTATAACACGGACAGTTCGTTTTCTTAAGTTTTAGTGTCTCGCTGTAAGTTCGCCGCGAAAGGCTGATAGTGCTGTGTGGTGATTTTATTGGCGAAGTTCCCAAGCCTACAAACAGGCCAAAAAAGAATGATTGTTGGTCATTTTTGACCTGAAGATGCGCATATCGCATCGAATTTTCGCGTTACGGAATTTCGCCAGCAAAATCACGTAGTTTCTGTAATTTCTGGAACGAATAACAAAGTGTCTCCCAAGACTAACGATTACTGGCTCTCTCGAAAATATTCATGAGTATTCAGCGGCGTGTTTTAATCGCAAACACGCGCAGCGCTCATTGGAAGGCGAAAAATAACAATGGAAGATGAAACACTGTGGTTTGAGATCTTGCGGAAAGAAGACCTGCTTGCACTGCGGGTCCAGCTTTTCAATATGGCCGTGGACGGCAATCCGGCCCGCCTCGTGCGCCGCAGCACTGGTGATCCGGCTTTCCTGGTTGTACATTTCCCCGGCCAGCACATTGCCGAAGAGGCTTTCCTCGCTGATGCGAGCGGCCAGCCTCCCCCGGGTCCGGTTCCCGTACGCGGCTGGTTGTCGGGGTCGAGCCGCCTGGTTTTCCGTATCCCTGATGGCCTGGATGCCCTGCCTCTGACGTTGGAGACGCTGCTCGATTGGAAGCAGTATGAACCTGTGCTCGCGCCGGGCGCTTTGCCTCCTGAAGCCACGCAAGGGCCAGGCCCGCTTCAGCCGGATGAGATGGAGACTGCGCTCGAACTGCCCGCCGGCCTGCTGTTGTCGCCCGATGCCGGCGGCGGCTGGCTGCATGAAATCGGCGCGGTTGAGCATGAAGGGCGCTTTGAACTATGGCATACGCGTCTGGGCGAACGCACCGAGGATGCTGTGGGTAACCCGCTTGTTCGTCCCAGCACGGACCGCGGTGCGCGCGTCCTATGGTCCACCGATCCTCAGATTCCCTTCGTAAATTCGCTCGCCAATGCGGATCGGCACGATATCCCCACGCTGAGTTCTGATTTCAGCCTACCCCACCGGCCGCCCTGGGCCAATACACCATTCGGCTACTATTGGCCTTTTCTGCTGTCGATCAATGGATTTCCATCCAGGTATATCCCCCATCCGGTTCAGGTCAAAAAGTTAATGCTTTCCACCCTTGGTGCCTGGACCAATCTGGAAAGCGCCTGGGATTATCCCCTTGTTATTCCTGGCCGCAATGATAATCTGGGCTACCCGAAACTGGTCCTCGAACAATGGACACATCGCATGGCGCAGGGACGGGACCAATACGTGCGCACCGCTAAAACGGCGTTCTTGTGTGACACAGGGCATCGCGCCTCGATCATCACTGTCACCGAGCGCGAGTTCACGCCCTTCCAGATCCGCACCGAACAAACGCCGCAGGGACCGGTCGGTATTTTTGGCTCGGTAGCCTATTTGCGGCAGCGCATTTATGTCTTGCCGCAAGAACGTGTGAAGGATTATGCCGCGCTCGGTCCGGCCTATGCGCACGAGGGTCGCGAGCAGCCTTTCCGGCGTATGCGCATCACGACCGAAGTGACCCCAGCGCTTGACCCCGTCGATACTACAAAACCATTCTGGCCCCAGGTCGGCACGAAGGATTACAACTTTCAGTTTATAGCCGAGGATTGGGACGGCCGTAAGGTAACCTTCGAACGGCCGCTTCGGGTCATTCCGCTCGAAGCGGTTAAGAGCGCCGGCGATTGGACGAACTTCGTCCAGGAATACAACCGTCCGGCCACTCTACAGCGGCGCACCGTTGCGCTGAACAGCCAGGCGGTTGCTTTCGCAGCCAACGAACCCGACGACCCGGGCAAGACCCATCTGAAGACGAAATCCGTTGTCTTTCAAGCGCAGCCTGTCGCTAACACCGGCAAGCTGCCTCCAAGCAGCCCGCCCTACCTGCCTCAGGTCGCCTCCGCTGAAGTCAATATCCCCGCGGTCGAGCAGCTGTTGGGCAAACCGGCCGCGGTCGACATCGAATTTGACAACACCTACCTCGAACACGGTTTGGTGGACGCCCAGAATAAGGCCCAGGTATTCGCCAAATTGAGGGCACAGCTGGCGCTGCCTTTTGCCGCCGACAAGGCCGGTGGGCTGGTCAAACCGGACAGTACCATAGGGGGATTGAGCCGCAGTATGGGGCCGGTGGGCAGTCCGGACTCCCTCAAGCAAGGGACATTCGATGCTTCAATTTTCGACCAGGCCAACCTTCTGGGTGGGCTAAAATTAAGCGATATTCTGGCCAAGAATGTCACTTTCGATCCCGCTGATACATCGGCGGCCAAACTTTCGCCGCAGGAACTGGAGCAGAAGCTGGCTGATCCCGGCTTCTTGCTGAAGACGCCGCTCATCCTGCGCCGCGAGATCTACCCGCCGGGCGTTGATCCGGCTGATCCGGCAGCCCGTCCGCAGGCGGTGGAAGTACGCTATGTGTGGAAGCCCCAGATCAAGAATGTAGATACGCTGCCCTTTTTCCAACTGCTGCTGCAAGAAAATGGCCAGCTTATTCTGCGTGCTTCCCTGCTCATCCCCATGGACGGCAGCGAGCAGAAACTGGATATCCGCGGCGATCTCACAAATTTTGCCCTTGTCTTCGCCGGGGCCATGCAGCTCAAACTCGACCGCCTGAGTTTCAGCTCGCGCAGCGGCCAGAAGATGGACGTCAGCGCCGAGGGCCTGGATATCGACTTCATAGGACCGTTGGCCTTCGTAAGCGCGATCAAGAACCTGATCCCTTCCGACGGATTCAGCGATCCGCCCTACGTCAATGTCGACGCCAGCGGCATCACGTCCGGATTTACGCTGGCCATCCCCAGTTTCGGCGTGGGCATCTTCAGCATCCAGAATATTGGCCTCTCGGCGGGATTATCGCTGCCCTTTGTCGGCAAGCCGGCCGCCGTTCGCTTCGCGATCTCTGAGCGGCATAAACCCTTCATCGTCACCGTGACCCTCTTTGGCGGCGGCGGCTTCTTTGCTGTTGCCCTCAATGCCGGCGGCATCGAACAGATCGAAGCGGCTATCGAATTCGGCGGCAATATCTCGCTCAACCTGGGCGTGGCCAGCGGCGGCGTCTATGTCATGGCCGGCATCTATTTCGGTATGACTGGCTCGGAAGTGAACCTGACCGGCTATTTGCGCTGCGGAGGCTATCTGGAGGTGCTGGGGCTTATCTGCATCTCGATCGAGTTCTATCTCGCCTTTACCTTTCGCCTCAAGGATAACGGCGGCAATGAAATCTGGGGTCAGGCCTCGGTAACCGTCTGTGTGAAAGTCGCCTGCTTCAGTAAGAGCGTCACGCTTTCGGTTGAGCGGCGCTTCGCCGGGTCTGCGGGTGACCCCACCTTCGACCAGGTTATTGAACCGGCTGACTGGGACGCCTACTGCGCCGCCTTCGCCTGAGTTTCATTCTCGGACTAGGAGAAATTCACAATGGCAACAAATCAGACTTTATTGTGGGTTGTACTGCCCAACGGCCTTACCGGTGAGGGCGCCGATCGCCTTCTCAAACTTTCGCTGTTTATCACCCCCCGCCTGCGCACGGACGAAGGGCAAACGTTGGCTCACTTCCCCGACTTCCTCGACTGGCCTGCACGCATGCAGCCCGGCCAGGCTGCTTTCATGCTCGAAACCGACAACGGCGTGCAGGTCGAAGCGACCCTCGCCGGCTCAGCGCCTGAACTGGCGCTGTGGAAGGCATTATTTGGCGTCGATACGCCCCTCAAGCCCTTCGAGTTTGACGACTTTGCTGATCGCCCCATCGTCACGTACCCGGTCCGCCAGGTACTGAACTATATCAAAAGCCGTTACCGGGAACTCGCCGCGCATTCGCCGGATGATTTGCCGGCCGTTGCGCGCGGCGAAGACGATCCCGAGGATAGGCGCGTTTTCCTGGGCGAGTTGTTTCAGGATCTTGCCGTGCTGCATGCGGATTACCTACATATTGAAACGGAAGCCGATCTGTCAACGCGGCTGCAGCGAAGCCTTGAGGCCGCACGTGACGAAGCGCGGGCGCGCCGGGCAGCCGGCCAGCGGGGTGGCAGCCTGATCGAACCGGCGGGCAT
>JBJYWX010000037.1:0-9854 GCA_046259695.1 Promineifilaceae bacterium (SeqCode)
GCACTGGATCAGGCGGCAGCTCACCCCATTCGCGGCTCAGATTAGGTTCATTCCATACCTGGTACGCGGCGATACGGCCGTGATAGCGAGAAGCCACGGCGCCGCAGAAGTCAGCAAAATCCTGCAAATCGCCAGGCGCCTGGTTCTCATGCCAGAGGTTGTCTTGCGGTTCTGACCAGAAAGGCTGGCGATCGAGACGCACGATGAGGTTCAGGCCCGCTGCTTCTGTCGCTTCGACGATGCGATCAGGCCGATACCAATCGTAATGTCCCTTTTCAATGCCCTCAATTTCGCGCCAGGGAAACTTCTGTTTGACCCACGTGAAGCCCATATCCTTGACAAGGGCCAGGTCATCTTCGATGAGGTCCGGTTTCCACCATATATTGGTATGCATGCCGTAGGCCGGCGATGGGAAAAGTTGCTTGACGACTGTTTCCGGCGCGGTGGATGTGGGCTGTGTGCTTGCCGCCTGGCCACAAGCCGTAGTCCCGGCTGCCAGGCCAAGGGCAAAGAGAATTAAAAAGAAGCGTGCCATAAGTAGAAAAGCCCGAGCTGCGAAAAGAGCCCGGGCATCTTGTTCAGAAATACCCTTTAGGACGTCTTATTCATGGCAGTCAGCGCATTAAAGGCCGGCCGCGGAATCCCCTGCGTATCGATAATGCTATACGGTACAGGATCGTCCTCCGGACCGCTGCCCTTGTTACCGAAATCAAAATTGAACAGGTAAGCGAGCCAGACATTGCCCGAATCATGCATCTGTTGGAACGCCTGCACAATGTAATCCGCTTGCTCCTGCAGCGTATTATCTTGCGCAAATTCAAAGCCGGTAGGATAGGTATCATATCCCTCGCTGCTGGCCCATCCAAACTCGGTCACACAGAGTTTCATCGCCGGATTGACAGCCTGAACCTTTTCGGCGTATGTATCCAGCGTAGACTTGAAGCTCCAGCTGTGATGGGGATTATCGAAGGGGCCGCGGAAGATAGCAGTGGCCGCTTCTGGGCTTGACGGCGCTTCCTCATAGGTGACCGAAGGGCCGATGTTGTAGCCATTATGGTGCGCGCCAACACAGTCAACATAGTCGAGCATCCCGGCAGCTAAGGCGCGATCGAGCCACTGGAAATCATCAATCCAGCTTACCCAGTCACCGCCGCCGGCAGGCGAGAGCGCGCCGCTGATCACAATCATGTTGGGATCATACGCCTTTATCGCTTCGCTGGCGACCTGCAGAAAACGGACATAGTCCTCGGGGTTAACGCCATTGGCAGTGGCCCACTCGCGGTCAAGATTTTGCTCATTCCATACTTCCACCGCGTCAATCTTACCGTCATAGCGCTCCAGCATTTCTGTTAGAAAGGCAGCATATTGACCGTAGTCATCCGGTGGTCCGTTTTCCGTGCCGTCAGCGCGCGTCCACGCGGGCGCACCCACTACACTGACCAGGAGGCGCAGATTGTGCTCAGCGGCCTGCTCAACTACCGCATCATAAAAGAACCATTGGTCGACATCGGGATCGGGATGGATTAGCCACCATTGAATCTGCATCTTGACCCAATCCATACCCAATTGGTCACGCACCGTGTGCATCGTGTCCCCAGGGTCGCCTACCGTAGCATTACCATGTACCTGGATGCCGTAGCCGAACTGGTCGCTCGGCCAAGGCGTTTTGGGTTCGACTACTTCAACCGCTTCTTCGGCCATTTCTTCCGCCGGTTCAGCAGGCGGCTCCGATGCGGTTTCTTCCTCACTGACGGGTGGATTACCCTCTATAGTGCCCTCCGTTTCCGTGATAACCGGCGGCGGCAAGGTTGGTTCTTCAGCCGATTCTTGTACAGTTGTAGACTGTGGCTGTGCTACCTCGCCGGCGTCTGATGGTGTTTCTGCTGCACAACCGACTGCGAGCAACAGAATCAAGGTTATGATCATTCCTGAGGCAAACCATCGCTTCAACATACCATCTCCTATATCTAGCAGCGTGCCAAGAAACACGCGTCGAAAACAGTGATAAAAAAGGCGCATCCAATGCTATTTGGGATGCGCCAGATAAAACAGTTAACCAGTTTCCGTATTAGCCGCCCATCACCTGCCTGAGCGTTTCGCAGGCCGGACAGCTGCCATCCGGGCGGATCATCGCGTAGCCAGCTTGCGGATCATCTCCATATTGAGTGAAATCAACGTTGAAGATTATAGCCAGCCGTGCCTTGCCACTATTTGCAGCGAGGCTTACCGCCTCCGCCAACCACTGGGAGTGCTGGGCGACTGTGGTGTTGCCGGCCCACGAGAAGCGCGAGGGCACACCTCCGAAATCTTCTCCGGAGAGGTAACCCAATTCTGTGAAGCAGACTGGTTTGCCTAGCGAAGAGTAATAAAGATCCAGCGTAGGCTGGAAGTACCAGCTGTAGTGGTTACTTCCCGCCGGGTGCCCGCTCGATTGGCTGGGCGCCGTCGCCCCAGCATTAAAGTGAACACCTACACAGTCCATATAGCCGGCAGCGCCCGCCGCGGCCATGCCGGCCAGATAGGCATTGTCGTCGCAGCCCTGCGGGCTGCAGCCACCGCCAAAGTAGCCTGTAGGCGCCGGCGCGCCGCTGATTACCATTACATTTGGATTGGTGCTCTTAATGGCATTGTAGGCTGGGGCAAGCATATTGTTCACATAGGAAGCGGGATCTATACTACCGGCCGGCCATTCAAAATCGATGTTCTCTTCGTTCCAGACTTCGATAGCATCCGGACCCAGGGCGGCTACACCGCGTAGAAATTCCACGTAGGACGCGAAATCAATACTATCAGGATAGGTAGTCTGGCCGGGAATACTGAGCAGAACCTTAAAACCGTTCGCGTGCGCCTGCTGGATGCGGCCGGCCACAGCGTCAGCCGTGTCCTCGGGACCCCACTTGTGCTGGAATTTAATCCAGTTCATTCCCGCATAATCCATTAGCTGTGGATTTCCGAAGCTGTGGCTTTGGCCGCCTAGCTCGAATCCAGGATTGCTGACCGGGGCCGCCGCCACGGGCGGCGGTGCGGCGGCGACGGCCGTTTGCGTCTGTTCTTCCCCTTCGCTGGTTTCCGAATCGGCCGACTCTGTGGTGGTGGATGCGGCCGGCGCTGAAGGAGGCGCTACTTCGACAACGGCCAGGCTGTTCACATCAGTGCCGGAATTAACCGTGACCAGGGAAGCAAAAACCCAACCCTCTTGACCGTCAGGCAGAATAACGTTCAACCACGATGAGTCGCTGTTACGGCCGATTAGCTTCAAGGTTGTCCCCGGATCTGCGCCGTCGGCGATAGTGCCGTAGGTGAGGCCAGGGCCGGTACGAATATTGGCGCCGACATTGACCACGGCATCACCTGTAGTGCCGGCGGCAGTGGTTGTTGTTTCAGATTCCTCAGCGGCGACTTCTTCCTCCGCCGGTTCTTCTTCGACGACTTCTTCGCTGGCTTTTACATCAACGGTTAGCTGGGCAAGCGGCGTGATAGATTCGCCCAGCGCAAAATCCGCATTGACGACGTATTCCCCCTCACTCTCGCCGACATCCCAGGAGAAGGATAGGTCACTGCCGCTTTCGCTGGCCAGGACGCTGTCATTGCCGTCGCGAACCGTCCAGACGATGGCCGCGCCGGTAGGCTGAGGCGCTTCACCTTCGCCGAGTACACTGGCCAGGGCGGCGGCATAGGCGGCGCCGTCGCTAATAGATTCCAGGCCGCTCAGACTGATGCCGCTGATATGATAGGGAACCGTTTGCAGCAAGCGGTGATTAAGCGCTGCTTCGCTGCCAAGCCATACTTCGTGCGTGTCGCCATCCTGCTCATAGCTGTATTTATATGTCAGGCTGTCGCCATCCCACTCCAGCGGGCTGGCTGTACCGGAAAGAGCAACCTCAACGGTTTCGTTCGGCTGTACTTCTTCACTGCCTTGTACAAACTGTAGCTCGCCGAAGTTAGCGAGCGCTTCTTCACCCACCAAAGTAGTAAAAGTATCGCCAAATCGGGCGACGGCCGCAGCGTTAACGACGGCGCGCAGTTCGTTGCGGTCGATTTGTCGCGTGGCGTATTCCAGGACCTGGCTGGCTTCGTCTCCTTCATCGTACGCTGTCGGATCGAACGGCAATTCAACGTTGACAATATCGGCCGCTCGTCCCAGTGCGGCCCAATCCTGACCTCCCGTATTCCAGCTACTTCCCGTATAGGAGGGGCTGCTTACTGTTACGGCCAATCGTTTTCCCTGATCGTGCAAGGCGGCGGCAAGATTGGCAACAAAAGCGGTAAAGGCGTCTCGCTGCGAGTCTGGGATTTGCTGGTAATTGAGGTCGATGCCGGCAAAATCTCCTTCAGCGGCGCGGGTAACCAGTTCATCAATCTGCGCTTGCTGCAGGGCGCTGTCACTCAGCAGCGTGGAGACAGCCGTCTGGTCGACGATCGGCCCCACGTTGTTAACGTTCAGCCATTGGTCATAAGCGCCATCAGGCTGGCGTTCCACTTCTCCTGCAAGAGTACCTTCACTCGTAAGCTTGAGGCCGCTCACGACCATATCAGTAATATAGGGCAAGAAGGGCGCGGGAGGCGTCTCCCCACTGTCGATTATGGCTGAAACACCCTTTTCGGCCGGCGCGGCGCTTTGTGCCACGGCAAATGCCTGTGGCAGCGGCTCGTCGGCGCTAACAATTTGCTTGCTGGCCGCATCGACCTGGCTGGGCGTGAACTGCCACTGCGACCCATCCCATCCCAAGAGGTCAAGTGTTTCTAGACTCGAAACATCAGCAGGAATAGGTAAGGCTACCTGCCCGGCGGTGCCGCTATCTGCCGAAATGGAGAAGATATCGCCGACAAGCGACAATCGCTCAGCGGGAGCGGCGGCGGGATTAGCTGCCAGAAAATCACTCTGAGACTGGGCAGAGAGCTCAGCCGCTCCGCTGCTTAAGGCCAGCGCCACTCCCTGGGGCAGGGAGGCGTTATCGGCCGTGAATTCGGAGGCAGCTACCGATCTATCCTCCGCGGCAGGCTCGCCGGCCGCAGCGGGTTCCTGGCTGCCGCCGAAGCCGAGCCGGTCTCCCAGCGAGATTGGCGGCAAGAAAAGACCAATAATGAGTAGGACGACGACAATGGCGAACCCGCCGATGATCAAGGCGCGCGATCGCCCATTGCTTGTGGTATCCGGTTGATCCATTTTCCTCTCCAAGAAGTGCCCTCACTCCACATTAGGGCGAGGGACTCCTTATTGTCAGACATAAAAAGGCGGCTGTTCCAAGCCGCCAATGTTATCTATTGAAGTCGCGCGCATTCTAACCCAAGGTGAAAAACGCTGCCAAGCGCATATCGGGCAGGGCTGTCACTTGGAGGGTGATCATTGAGGAAACGTTAATTTAGGGTAGGTGGTTGTTGCCGCTGGCACTGGCTCGGCAGCCACGCCAACAAGAAGCCCTGGCAGTGAACAAAGTAGCCGCGAGCTGCTTGATGACCTTATCCGCTCCCTTTTGTGCCGGCTCTAAAGCAGGTGCGTTAAAAGCCTCATAGAAATGACGCGCCATGTCATTTATATGCTTGACACTAAAAAACCGCCATTGTTATACTCTCCGGGACACTGACCAAGCTTTCCTCATAGGGGAGTACGCAACCTAGTTTAAATAAGGAGAACCTCTTAACCATGGCAGATTTGCAAGCTATTTTCGATGCGATGCCCGAACGTTTCCAAACTGGGAAAGCGGGCGATCTCGACTTGGGCATTCAATTTGATATTACTGGCGACGGCGGCGGAAAGTGGTATGCGCACATCAAGGACGGCGCGATTGATGTCGAGAGAGGAATAATTGATGCACCGGCCGCCACGCTTAAAATGGATGCGGATGAATTCGCCAAAATGTCAAATGGTGAACTGAACCCGATGATGGCTTTCATGTCGGGTAAGATCAAGGTGGATGGCGATCTAAACTCGCTAATGAAGTTTCAGACGCTAGTTGGCCTATAGCAAATGTCGTAGGCAGCGCGGTTTATTGCCCACCTTGTTCGACGGGTCGTCGTACATCCGAGCTTTGGTTGGCCGCAATTCGGCCGATAGAAAAAGGACTGCGCCAGCAGCCCTTTTTTGTTTACGCATTTTCGGCGACTATCTGCGTGTATTCACGCCGCTCTGCTACTTCCGGTGTCACCCCGAATAGTTCAAGTAATTCAGTGATTAGGATCGCCTTGCGCGCGGCGTCTTTGCGCGACCAAGTGCGTGATTTGATTTCCAGGTAATAGCCAGGAAGCTCAGGCTCCGTGATACGGTCCAAATTAACCGCGAAGTCGGTGCCCTCATAGACAATGCGCCAGCGGCGGCGGTCCTTGTTTACTGCTATCTCCATCTGTGGTTGAAAATACTCCTGGTAGAAGCGCAGGCTCTGGTTCGCTTCCGCCAAAAAGCGCGATCGCGAGAGCATGATGGCATTATGAAATTCGTGCCGCTCTTCTTCACCGATGAGGGTCAGGCGGGAACGTGCTTGCGTTACCTCACCATCGGGATTGACGAATTCATCTTCGCGATAGCGTAAAGTAGCCGCATCCTGGTCAGGATCCCTGAAGCAGAAATAGACGTCATATTGGCGGTAATGAGTCTGCTTGACCAGTTCCAGCTGATCGCTTTTCATAACGGCCAGCACGCGAGTATCATCTTC
This sequence comes from Promineifilaceae bacterium (SeqCode), assembly GCA_046259695.1. Taxonomy (GTDB): domain Bacteria; phylum Chloroflexota; class Anaerolineae; order Promineifilales; family Promineifilaceae; genus JAACFF01. The sequence continues at coordinate 6,651 of JBJYWX010000037.1, forward strand.
TATCGGCACTTTGATTTGTACCTCAAAGCTCTCTTGCCGCTGGACACCGGCCAGGAAAACAAGCTGATTGTATGGGCTGGATTCGCGCTCGGCCACAAAGTGATCGATTTGTCGCGCGATCTTGGCCGCCTCGGCCCTTGTAGCCGGCTCGTCAATCGTCTGCAACTCGCCGTCGCGCAGGAGCCACTGCCCATCACATAAAACATGGCGCACATCGCTCGCTTTCGCCGCGTAGATTATCTGCGAATAGATGGCCTCCGGATTGTGCTGAAAGTGGGGCTGGTTGTGCACGCCGCTTACATCGACGATCGCGATATCGGCCGCTTTGCCAACTTCCAGGCTGCCTACCGTGGCGTCCATATGCAAAGCACGTGCGCCGCCGATGGTTGCCACCTCCAGGGCCTGGCGCGCCGGCAGCACAGTTGGATCTCCGCTTGCTGTCTTGGCCAACAGGGCGGCCAAGCGCGTCTCTTCGAACATGTCCAGATCATTGTTACTTGCCGGCCCATCCGTGCCCACGCCGACGTTCAGGCCGAGTTCAAGCATGTCGCCTACTTGGGCAATGCCGCTGGCTAACTTCAGGTTGCTGGTCGGGCAGTGGGCGACGCCCGCGCCTGCTTCCTTAAGTTGGAACATTTCAGATCGATCCAGGTGCACGCAGTGGGCAGCAATTAATCGGGTTTTGAGAATGCCATGCCGCCGCAGCCAGGAAACCACATCCATATGGTGGTCGTTGCGACAGTCTTCTACTTCCAGCGCCGTTTCGCTTACGTGTGTATGTAGGGGCACATCAAAGGCCATAGCCAGATCGGTGCAGGCGCGCAACAGTTCGGGCGTTGCCGTATACCAGGCGTGAGGGGCGACGGCCGGTTGAATACGCGCATGCCCCTGCCATTTCTCGATAAAGCGGCGGCAGTGCGTGAGCCCTTCCTCGTAGCTCGCGGCGTCTGGGGCAGGGAAAATGAGGATCGTTTGTCCTAGAAGGGCGCGCATGCCGATGAGGTCGGTTTCTTCGGCGATGGCATCTTCGAAATAATACATATCCGCAAAAGTCGTGACGCCCCCGCGGATCATCTCCGCACAGGCCAGCCGCGCGCCCAGGCGCACGAAGTCCGGCGTTACAAATTCGCGCTCCAAAGGCATCAAGTAACCTAACCAGACATCGAGCCTCAGGTCGTCATGCAGCCCGCGGAATAGCGTCATCGGGATATGGGTGTGGGCGTTGATAAGGCCGGGCATGAGGATCTGACCCTGGCAATCCATCGTTTCCTTAGCGCGGTAAGATTGCGCAATGGTTTCAGCCGGCCCAACAGCCGTGATGGTTCCTGCTCTGATGGCAACGGCGCCATTATGCCAAACATCGTAATCATCGTTCATAGTGACGACTGTGGCGCCGGTTAGTAGGAGATCAACTTCAGTGGTCATGTGCTGTCCCGTCCCGTTGCTTTATGAATGGAGATTATCGGGCATTATACCGATAGCTGCTATAATGATACAAGTGGATAGTCGGCCGGTCTCAAGGTATAGGTTGGCCACCCATGTTTACGATTTTGCATCATGAATATCATCGATATCATAGAAGTCAAACGCGACGGTGGCGAATTGAGCACCGAGCAGATCGAGTATTTTGTTCGCGCTTACACGGCCGGTGAAATCGCGGACTATCAGGCGGCGGCCCTCTTGATGGCAATCTACATTAACGGCATGTCGCGGCGCGAGACTGTAGACCTTACTTTGGCGATGGCCCATTCCGGCGAAGAGCTCGATCTGCATGACGTGGCCCCCTTTGTCGTGGACAAACATTCGTCGGGCGGCGTTGGTGACAAGACAACCCTGGTTGTGCAGCCGGTGGTGGCAGCCTGTGGTGTCCCGGTAGGCAAAATGAGCGGTCGTGGGCTCGGCTCGAGCGGCGGCACCCTGGATAAGATGGAATCTATCGCTGGCTGGACTTTTAACATGCCCCTGGAGAGGTTTAAGAAACAGCTGGCGGATATCGGCCTCGTGCTGGCTGGGCAGTCTATGTCTCTAGCGCCCGCGGACGGCAAAATTTATGCGCTGCGTGATGTTACCGGTACGGTGGCCAACAAGTCGTTGATAGCGGCCTCAATCATGTCTAAAAAACTGGCCGGCGGGGCGGATGGCATCGTGCTCGATGTCAAGGCTGGTTGTGGCGCCTTTATGCAAACGGTTGACGATGCGCGGGACCTGGCGCGGATCATGGTTGATATTGGTGTTGATGCAGGGCGCCGCACCGTGGCCCTGATTTCTGACATGAATCAACCCCTGGGATACGCGGTCGGCAACGCCCTGGAAGTCAAGGAGGCCCTTGATACGCTGCACGGCGGCGGGCCGGAAGATTTTTGGCGGCACGCGCGCAAAGTGGCCGGGTACATGCTGCTCCTGGCCGGGAAAGGCGAGACGATTGAAGAAGCGGAGCTACTGGCAACGGCCGCGCGAGCGAATGGCCAGGCGCTGGCCAAGTTTCGCGAGATGGTAATCGCTCAGGGTGGCGATGTTTCCGAAATAGACGACCCGCGGCGATTGCCACAAGCGCGCTATGTGTCCGACCTGGTGATCGACCACGATGGATATATTGCGGCGATGGATACGGCAGCGCTGGGTTGGGCCAGCGTAGACCTGGGGGCGGGCCGCTTGCTGAAAGGGGATACGATTGACCATGCGGTAGGCTTTTTGCTTACAACCAAAGTCGGCGACAAAGTTTCTGCTGGACAGGTGATTGGCGAGGTACACGCCAATGACGAGCAGAAAATGGCAGAGGCCCAGGCGCAAATCGGGGCCGCGATCACCGTCTCCGATAAACCGATAGAGCCGCTGCCCGCTTTTTATGGCGTCGTCAGCTAGTTGTAGATTGCTGCGGTTGGAACGATTTAAGAATAGACGATACGGAAAGGAAAGATGATCGCACTAGGGATTGACATAGGCGGTAGTGGCATAAAAGGTGCGTTGGTCGATACCAAGCGTGGAAAGATGATGATGGAGCGATACCGCATTCCAACGCCGCGCCCGGCTACGCCCATAGCCGTAATCGATGTCGTTGACCAGATCGAATACGCCATCACTGAATCCTGCGATGTTGAAGTCGTCAACTTTGCCGCTGAATGGCCCAACCCCGACGTCCCCTGGTCCATTCCACCAGCCTTCCAAACGCAAGACGCGCGCGCCATTGATGAACATCGTGGGGGT
>JBJYWX010000038.1:0-3087 GCA_046259695.1 Promineifilaceae bacterium (SeqCode)
TTCACCTGGGCTTGGTAGCGTTGCGTCGACCGCGCCTTCCAGGCTTTGATGCAGCCGCGGCGCTCTGAGACACCCAGCTTTTCGTTTACCTGCGCTACCATGGCGCGACGCCAGGTTTGACTCACAGCTTTTTCCCAGCGCTTCCTCCAAGATCGCCTTGTTCAGCGACAGGTCGGCAACCAGCTTCTTCAGCCTAGTGTTCTCCCGCTCCAGTTCTTTCAGCCTTCGGGCCTGGTTGGGGATCATCCCACCGTAGGCATTCCGTCACCGATAATGGGTCTGCTCCGTGACCCCGATCTGCTTTACCACTCCTCGCTCCGTCTGACCTTGCACAACCAGAATCTCAGCCTCACGCAATTTGTGGATGATTTCTTCCGGGGATGTCCGCTTCCTTGGCATTGTGCCCACCTCCCTTATGGCCCGATCCTAACATGCAATTTGGATCGGTTTTCGGGATCTGGCGCATACTGCGTGGTCGGCTCTGAGGCAATCGAGAAAGGACGCTCGAAGATGTGGTGATTTCTTAAGAAATTCTGTAAGGTTCTCGTGCGCAATGTGTCGTTCGGTTTTTCGCGCCACACGGATTGCGCCAGAACCAGTATTCGAGAACAGGTCAATACGTCATTGCGCCAATATCTTTCAGCTCTGGCGCGAACTGTGCTGCACTCCTTCACACGAGAGACACTCAACCAGTTGGGGCCACTTATGCGGTACAAGCCACGGCTTATCGATGGTGGCGCGCCTATCTTTGCCTTTTCACATGTTTTAGCACTGTGCATTTTTTAGCACCCTACATTGAGCAGCAGGCCCCAGACGTGACTCGTGAGCGTCCACCGCTCCTTTTCCAGGCCCGTGACGGCGTGGTCTCACGTCATGGTATAATCTGGGCCGCTTTGCCCCTACCTTGATGGATTGTGCGGCACGATTCTGTGGTCGCAAGATGAACGAACTGAATGAGTAGTCAATGGATCTCATCCAGACTAAACTCCAGATACCGCGAGTTAGCCCGAACCTCGTCGCCCGACCGCACCTTTTGGAGCTCCTGGATCGCGGACTTGAGACGAGACTCAGTCTCCTCTGCTCTCCGGCCGGTTATGGGAAAACGACGCTTCTGTGTTCTTGGCTCCAGGCAAGAACCGCCCCTTGTGCTTGGGTGACACTTGAACCCGCCGACAACGACCTGGTCACCTTTCTCTCCTACTTCATTGCTGCAATCCGTACTCAGGTGCCCAATGCCTGTTCTGACACGAAGTCTCTGTTGAATGCGCTCCAACTGCCGCCACCGGAGCATCTTACTAACTCGCTGATCAACGAGTTAGCCGCGCTGCCACAATCGGTTTGCCTCGTACTGGACGACTATCACGAGATTCGTCAAAACGATATTCACGAGCTGGTTGCTGGCCTGATCCGATATCCGCTGCCAGCTCTGCATTTGGTGTTGGCCACCCGTCATGATCTTCCTTTCTCCCTCACGCGTCTCCGTGGCGCAGAGAAGATGACCGAAATCCGAGTCAGGGATCTACGATTCACAGACGATGAGGCACAGGAGTACATGCGGCAGATGTTGGACCTAGACATTGAGCCGGATCTGGTCGCCAAGTTGGTTGAGCGCACCGAAGGATGGCCTGTGGGGTTGCGCATGGCCGCGCTCGCTATCCGAGACCACGCTGATCCGGCCGTCTTCGTTGACTCCTTCCACGGAAATCACCGCTACGTCACATCCTACTTCGTCGACGAAACCTTTGCGCATCAGCCGCCCGCGATCCAGAGATTCTTGCTTCGCACTTCGATCCTCGATCGTTTCTGCGCAGGCCTATGTGATGCTGTAGCGGGTCAACCCCAATTGCAGGAAGGGGACAATGTAGAGCGCCTTGGGGACTCTGCAGGCATCAACTCCAGCCAGGAGATTCTAGAGCGACTGGAGAAGTCGAATCTGTTTGTGACGCCCATGGACCAGCACGGTGAGTGGTTTCGCTATCACCGGCTCTTTCGGGACCTGCTTACGCATAGGCTGCTCTCGGAAACCACCGAAGCCGAGCGGGCAACGCTTCATATCGCAGCAAGCAAGTGGTTGGAAGAGAACGGCTTTGTGGAGGAAGCACTGCGCCATCGCGTGGCTGCCAATGATTTCGCTGGCGCCGCAGAAACCGTAGCACGCGCTCGTTACGCAATGCTAAATGAAACGAGATGGCAGCAAATCGAGCAATGGCTTCGGTCCTTTCCACCGTATGTTGTTGAGGATCACCCTGACCTACTCATGATACGGGCTTGGATATATTATCATCATGGACACAATACGCTGCTGCCGGAAGCCATAGAAAATGTCGAGTCAAAACTTAACAAAGCCTCTCTGCCTCCGGAGGCTGTAAACCGGCTGCAGGGCGAAATGAGCGCTCTGAAGGCGTTGTTACAGTACTACGCTAGCGACCCTGACGGAACGATTGCTTCCGCCGAGAAATCAATCCAACTGACAGCGTCAGATCTATGGATTGTTCGAATTCTAGCGCGGTTGTTTTTAGGTGCAGCCTTGCAGATGAAAGGTGATCTAGGAGGCGCTTATGCAGCGATATACGCAGGCTACGAAGAGAGGAAAGGACAGAGCAACAGGTTCAAGTCCATTCTGTTGTTAACTGCATGCTGGATACATTGGATCCAATCTGATCTAGCAGGGCTAGCACAGACATCAGACAAAAGCTTGCAGCTTAGCAATGAGCAGAATATGCCTGAGTTTACTGGATGGGCTCATCTTCAGCGAGGGACAGCCGCTTATCACCAAAATGATCTAGAACTTGCTAGTGAACACTTTGCATCTGTAGTGCGGCAACCCTACCTTAATTACGGGCAAAGCTACCTGTATAGCGCCTGTGGCTTGGCCCTGACGTACCAGGCCCAGAACCGGCCAGACGCAGCTCGGGACATAGCTGAAGCAGCCGTAGGATTCTTCTTGGAGACTGGAAATACGACGCTCTTGGCCGTGGCCCAGTCGTTCCAGGCCGAGTTGGCACTCAGACAAGGTCAGATTGCGGCTGCCGACCAGTGGGCGCACCAACTCGATCCGATTCCTCCTCTATCCCCTTTGGTTCAGTT
>JBJYWX010000039.1:0-9243 GCA_046259695.1 Promineifilaceae bacterium (SeqCode)
AGATCCTTCTCGGCCAGATAGTTGTTGATATCCACAAAGGTCAGGTTGCCCAGGTCCCAGGAAAGGAACTGTTCGCGGAACGCCTCATCGCCCGTCGTGATGGGCATTAAGTCCTTGTAGTCTCGGCCGTTGTTTGCGATCATGTCTTTACTCCTCGTGCAGCGCGGCGCGGTAGTCAGGAGACCTGCGCGCCCGCCCGGCTGACTTGCTCCATTAGATCGATAAAAAGTTGCGCCACTTCTTCGCCAAAGACGGGATCGTTGACATGGCGCTCAAAGGTCAATAGGGGGATATCGTCGCGCACATTGGCACGCAGCGCCGCTAAAAAGGCGGCGTCGGCCGGCGGGTCCCAAAATGGCCCGCCGGGCACGTTGGGAATCGACAGCCCCAGAACAGGCACGGCAATCGTCAGGGGCGCGGTCGCCAGGTTCAGGCGCTCGGCCATGATTTCACCCACCTGCACCATCTCTTCCTGGGATGCCCGCACCAGGGTGAATTCGGGATTGTGGTCGTAGACTGGCCGATCGGCCAGCGTGGCAGGAATCGTGCCGGCATTCCAGACGCTGAAATCAATGCAGCCCGGCACCACTACCTGCGGCAGTCCGAGCTGGCCAAGCCGCTTGAGGCGGTTTGGGCCGCCGTCATGTATGCCGCCGACCAGGGGGTCATAGATCTCATTGGTCGTAAAATCAATCGCGCCGACAAATTGGCCCATCTCAGCCAGCTCTTCCATCGCCGGGCCGCCAACGCCGTTGGAATGGAAAATGACCGCCTCGTATCCGGCCTTCGCCAGCATTTCCTTGGCCGCCATGACGGCTTTGGTCGTGTTGCCCAGCATCGTCATCGCCACATAGCGGTGCCCCTCTCCCGGCGGAGAAAGAGCGTGCCCGCTGCGCACCATGCCTTCTACCGCCGCCGCCACATTATCAAAGATGGTGCAGGCGATAGGATTGAGGCCCAGGATATCAACCACCGAATGGACGATCATCATGTCGCTCGTGCCAACCAGCGGCGCGAAGTAATGGTAACCGGAGGCGATCGGTGAAACGAGCACCTTGGGCACGCCCACGGGCAGCACCATCATCGCTCCCGCACCCATCACGGCGCCTTCCGCGCCGCCCATGCTCACGACGGCTTGCAAGCGCCCTTGCTCGTAGAGGGTTTTCGTCAGGTTGCGCACCGCTTGGCGCATGCCGTCTACCGCCCGGCCGCGGCTGCCCGCATTCTGCAGCGCTTCCAGCGTCGTGCCGGCATAGGTGGCGACTTCGGCGTGGTCGATATCGGGCAGGATATCCAGCGGCTCGCCGAGAATGCCGGCGTCAACTACGGTCGTTTCCAGGCCGAGTGCCTGCAACCGGTCCCGCAGGTACTTGGTCTCCGGCCCCTTGGTGTCCAGGGTAGCAATGATAACGACGCTCATAGATAGGCCCTTTATCAACGGAACGGCGCGCGGCGAGCGTCTGCCCGCCGCGCGCCGGGCTCCGGACAGAAACTAGCAGCCGATCTGCGGCAGCAGCGTCTTAGCCGTCTCCTCGACCAGCCAGCTATAGAACTCCTCGGAAAGGACGCCCGAACCGTGGTCCTGGATGAACTTCAGTTGTTCTTCAGTCAATTCCTTCTCCGCTTCGGCGAGGGCATGCTCGTACGGGTTGGCCGGGGTGCGATCGACCGGCGCTACGAATTCAACCGTCAGCGCGCCGTCATAACCGACTTCCTTCAACGTGCCGACGATGTCGCGCCAATTCAAGGCGCCCATGCCGCAGGCCATGCGGTTGTTATCCGCCACGTGGAAATCGAAGATCATATCGCCGGTGTGCAGAATCGCCTGCCGCATATTAGCCTCCTCAATATTCATATGGAAGGCATCGATGCAAACGCCCACATCGGGCCCAACCGCTTTGGCCAGGGCGACCGCCTGGTCAGCGCGGTTAATGAAGTTGGTCTCAAAACGATTCAGCGGCTCCAGGGCCACTTTGATTCCTGCTTTGCGCGCGTGCTCATTTACTTCCTTCAGCCCTTCGACGGCCCAATTCCACTCCGTCTCCGGGTCGGCCTGGGCGACCACTTTGCCGACCTCCGAGGGCACTATGCTCATCACCGTACCGTCTAGCTCCTTAACCATCGTCACCGAATCTTTCAGGTACTGAATGGTGTTGGCGCGCCCCGCTTCGTCGGCCTGGATGAGGTCCAGTCCCGTAAACATGAGGCTGATCGCGCCCCAGCAGCGAATATCATTGTCGTTCAGGTAACCGCGCACCTCTTTCGTATCATATTTGCTCGGCTCGGCCCCGATTTCAATAGCCTCGTAGCCGTATTTGGCCAGGCGGCGGATGGTCACCTCGATAGGTTCGGCTCGCATCCAGTTGTGCATGGAAAGAAACATCTTACTTTACCTCCAGTTCAAATGGGTTAATTAAACCGCGGCTGCGGCGGTTCGCCGTAACCGTTGTGAACGATTGTTATCTTAATCTGCCAGTAGTTCGTACAGGCCGCTCACCTCCAAATCGTAGTCGGCGGCATAGCGCCGCAGTTGGTGCAGCGTGGCCGGATCATCGCAAATCAAGCGCCCCGCGCCGTTCTTCTTCGCGTCTTCCAGCCGGCCGCGGGTCAGGCGCTCTGCCAGGGCGGGATTGGTAAACTGGATATAGGTGCTGCCGGCAGGATGGGCGCGCTCGCCCCGCCAGAACAGCTCGACCAGCGGGCCACGGCTAACGGTTGCAGCCAGGGCGCGCGGCGCCGTGCCGCGGCCGGGCCGCCGCACGGCGTGCGTGGGATCGACGTAAGCGCTGACCTGCTCCTCCGCCGCCGCCCGGCTGTCCAACGCCAGCTTCTCGGCCAGAAACGCCGTCAATTCGACCACTTCTACCCCGTCGGGAAGCGCCAGGTCCAATCTTTCTTCCAGCGCATCCGTGAAGGCATAGGCGTCGCCGGCGCTGAGCACAAACAGCGTGCCGGCGCCGCTAGCCTGGAGCTCGTCAAGCGTCGCGGCGGCCAGTTCCCGGCCGAGTTCGGGATAACCGAGCGAATGGGCCATTAGACCGCTGTTTCGCCCATTCCCGACCAGTACCGGCTCTATGCCCAGCCCGGCCAAAAGCGCCAGCGCCGCGGGCAGCGCGGAAGGCCACAGGTAGGGAGCGGCGTCGCCCACAAACAGGGCATACGCTCCTTCCCCGCTCGCCGGGCGCGGCGCCTCTTCGCGATAAGGGTTGCCGTAGGTTATTAGGCGGTGCTGGGCGGCGATGGCGCTGTCGGGGGCCAGTCCTTCCGCGGCCAACCGGGCGCGCATCGCGGCGATCGATTCCTCAAAAGGCTGGCTGAAGACGCAGTGTGCGCGGCTGTTACCGCCATCAACCTCACTAAACATAATATTGACTGTTTCCGCGTCCCAGTCGATGAGCAGGCGCTCTTCCGAGGTGGCGACCAGGGCCATACCGTGCGGCGAATAGGTCTCCAGCATGGTGTAATAGCCGACCGGCGCGACATGCGTGCACATCAGGCAAAAGCGGCAGTTTTCCAGGGTCTCGATAGGATCTTGTAAAGCCATAGATTCCTCTGTTGATGCGATTAGAAACCCACCTTGCCTGGGTTCATGATGCCCTTGGGATCCAGGGCATCCTTGATTCGTTCCAGCATCGGCCAGGCGGGGCCATATTGGCGGCGCATGAAGCGTGACAGCTTCAGGCCCACGCCGTGATGCTCGTTGATCATGCCGCCATTCTCCAGGACGGCCGTCATCGCTGAGTTCCAGATACGGTTGTGCAGGCGGATCACTTCCTCCGCGTCCTGAGGCGGGTTTTCTATGATAAAACGTGTGTAAAGCGATGCGCCCCAGTGAAACCAGTGCGAAAAGTGGCCGATGAACTGGATGTCCCACTGCGGATAACCCTCTTCAACCGCTCGCTTCTCCGCCCAGTAGAGCTGCTCCAGCTTGTCAAAAGTGGTGATGGTCTCCGTCGTGCCATACATCCAGGGAAACTTCAGGTTCTTCGGCGGGTAATAGAAATCATAGCGGTGGTTCCACCAGCGCTCGCCCGGCTCACGGCCGAGGTCCTGGGCGCCCAGCTCGGCGCAAATTTCCAGCGCCTTCTGTTCCTGCAGCGCGGCCAAGTCAGCATCGCCATCAAAGCCGATGACCATATAGGCCCCTTCCAGCTCGTAACCCAGGATCTTCTTCACTCGTGAGGCCGTCTCCGTGGGATCATAGAGACGAATAACCAGCGGTTCCAGGCGGCGGGTCATGATCTGGCGCCCCGCTTCCAGGGCGTTGGCCAAACTGTCGAAAAGCACCGCCCGCAGCAGGCGCGTCTCGGGCAGATACTCAACCTGCATCGTGGCTTCGGTAATCACGCCAAAGACGCCTTCCGAGCCGAGGAAGAGATGGAAATAGTCTGGTCCGGCGGCGTGGATAGGCACGATTGGCGTGCGGATGATTTCCCCCGTGGGCAGCACGATCTGCATGCTCAAAACAAGCTGCTCCGCCTTGCCGTATTTCGTACTGATCGTGCCTGATCCGCGCGGCGCCAGGTAACCGCCCAGCGTGGCGCAGTTGGAGGAGGCGGCATAGTGCGGCAGTGTCAGCCCCTTTTCATTCAGGGCCCACTCGAGCTGCTGGCCGTTAATACCCGCTTCGGCCGTCACGGTCAGCGACTTCTCGTCAATCTCGATCAGGCGGTTCATACGTTTCGTATCGAGCAGGATGCCGCCAAACACCGGTGCGGCGCCGCCCTGCGAGCCTGATCCGCCGCCCCAGGGGACGACCGGGATGCGAAAATTATTGGCAACGCCCATGATTGCCGCGATCTCTTCGGCCGACTTGGGGTGGACGATATAATCCGGCTTCACCGGCTCTTCGCCGCGATCCAGCCACATTTGTGGTACCCAGAACCAGTCCGTGGCGTAAACCAGCCGGTCGCTCTCGCGGGTAGAGACGTACCCTTCGCCCACGATTTCTTCAAGCTCGGAGCGAATCATTTCATATTGGATAGCAGTGGCCATAAGTTGTTCCTATGCGGCAGGCGGTAGGCTCCGGGTTGCACATTTGCCCATGTCACGTACGGTCCCGCCCTTGTTGGCTGTTTGGTTGTTAAGTGAGATGTTAATCGACCGTTCCAATAAGCTCAGCGGCACGGCTCGCCGGCGGCGCCGGAGAGATATGGCTCCAGGCGATGTAGCCAATGGTCGATGCCAGCAACAGGTAAAAGCCATAGCGAAATGCCGGGAAGAACCACGGTTGGAACATGCCTACAATACCGAGAATAATGCCGCCAATCAGCAAGGCCTCAATGATGCGGAATACGCGCGATGAAATACGGCCGTTCAGGCGGTATGCCAGGTACCAGATCGCGGCGGCGTAAAAAAGGATGATCGCGATGAAGATCATCAGGAACGAAATGCCACTCAGGATAGCGGTCTTGTTGAGCTGCTGTTCGGAAAAGCTGTCAGTAATCATCGGCCCGACGAAGATACCCAGCAGCAGGATCACCACACCCGAGATCGGCAGCCATTTCGGCACTGGCCTTGTTGTCGATACGAACTCGTTTTCTTCAACCATGAGCACTCTCCGGCGCTTGGGATCGCGGGCGTTAAGAGTCGCAGCGCGTTTTGGCATACGGCCCGCGGTCCCAAGCGCGTTTGTTACTAGTAGTTAATGTCCACGAAGCGTTTCGTGGCCGCGGACTCCATAACCGCGCCAACGATGACATCGGCGCGATAGCCGTCAAGGAAGGTCGCTCCATGCGGGCCGACTTCCCGATCGTTGACGATACAGTCGAGCAGGTGCGTGATCTCATGCACGAAGGTGTGCTCCCAGCCGATCATATGCCCGGCCGGCCACCAGTTCTCCCACCAGGGATGGGTCGGCTCAGAGATGAGCACATTGCGGAAACCATGTGTTTCACTGTGGTCTTCTCCAACCCAGAACACGTCCAGCTCGTTCATACGCTCCAGGTTGAAGCGCACCGAACCTTTCTCGCCGTTAATCTCAAACGTGTTGTGGTTCTTGCGTCCGGCGGCGAAACGGGTCGCCTCCAGCGTGCCGATCGCGCCGTTCGTAAATTCCACCGCGGCGACAAAGGCGTCGTCTACGTCCACGATGCCGCTCCCTTCGCCATCTACCAGCGGCCGTTCCTTGATGAAGGTCTCGGACATCGCCGCTACCGTTTTCATATCACCGACGAGATAGTGGGCCAGGTCGATGATATGCGCGCCCAGGTCGCCCAGGGCGCCGCTGCCGGCGACGTCCTTGTCCAGGCGCCAAATCTTGGGCGTGCCAAAATGCGGCATAATCCATTCCTGCAGGTACTGGGCACGGAAATGGTAGATGCGCCCCAGAGCACCCGCGTCAATCAGGTTGCGCAGCAGGCGCACTGCCGGCACGAAGCGGTAGTTAAAGGCGACCATGTGCTTGACGCCCGCCTTTTCCACGGCATCCAGCATGCGCTTGGACTCTTCGACAGTACGGCCGAGCGGCTTCTCGCACAAGACGTGCTTACCCGCCTCGGCAGCGGCAATGCTTGGCTCGGCGTGCGTATCATTCGGTCCGCCGTTATCAAAAAGCTGGATATCCGGGTCCTGAACCTGGTCGCGCCAATCGGTGTAATACTTTTCGTAACCGTAGCGACGCGCTGCTTCTGCGCAGGCGAATTCGTTACGGCCGCTGATCGATACTAGGCGCGGGATTGCCGGCGGCGGATACATCATATAGGGAATCGTCTTGTAAGCGTTGGAATGGGCCTTGCCCATAAAGGCGTAGCCCAGCATGCCCACGCCGACTTCGGGAATATCGTCGCCGGCGCTTTTGCCGGCCATCGAAGTGAAGGATTGTGTCGTCTCGCTCATTTGCTCACCCTTATTTCTTTGATTCAAAGGCGGCGTCAAAGGCCACGTCGGAGGGCGTGATGTCCAGCCTGCGGGTCATAGCCAGCGCTTCCGGCGCGCCCTGCTCGCGGTTCATGCCGGTGTCTTCCCATTCGATCGACAGCGGGCCGTCGTAACCGATATCGTTGAGGGCGCGGAAAATACGCTCGAAGGGCACGCCGCCACGTCCGGGTGAGACAAAGTCCCAGCCGCGATGCGGGTTGCCGAACGGCAGGTGTGAGGCCAGGATACCGTTACGGCCGTTTAGCAGCCGGATGGACTCTTTCACATGTACATGGAAAATCTTGTCCGCGTACTCGTACAGGAACTCGACCGGGTCCACAAACTGCCAGTAGAGATGGCTAGGATCATAATTGATGCCGAACGCCTTGTGATAATCAATCGCTTCCAGCGCCCGCTTGGTGGTCCAGAAATCATAGGCGATTTCCGAGGGATGTACTTCCAGCGCGTACTGCACACCCTCATCCGCGTAAACGTCGAGGATGGGCGTCCAGCGCTCGGCAAAATCGGTGTAGCCGTCTTCAATCATCGACGGCGGCACGGGTGGGAAACCAGCCAGCGTATGCCATATTTTCGAGCCTACAAAGCCCGTGACCGTCTCGACCCCGAATTTGGCCGCGGCGCGCGCCGTATTCTTAATCTCTTCCGCGGCGCGCTGGCGCACGCCTTCCGCCTCGCCATCACCCCAGATGCGCCCGGGCAGGATGCCCTTATGGCGCTCGTCAATGGGGTGATCTCCGACACACTGGCCGACAAGGTGGGTGCCTATGGCGAAACATTGCAGGTCGTACTTTTCGAGGATATCCCGGCGTCCCTGCACATAACCATCTTCCTCAAGCGCCTTGTCAACTTCAAAATGGTCGCCCCAGCAGGCGATTTCCAGGCCGTCAAAGCCAAAATCACTCGCCTTGCGACATATTTCTTCAAAGGGCAAATCTGCCCACTGCCCGGTAAATAAAGTTACTGGTCTTGCCATTGTAGTTCCTCCAAAGTTGAGTGCGTCAGGCACATCCGTGGAACGGAAAAGCGCGGAGGCCCTCCCGCCCCTCCGAAGCGTCGCGCACCATCTCCTTAATAAATAGCCTTTTAATTTTGGGGCCCGCTCCTTACCTTAGGCTCTTCCAGGGCTCCTCTTGATCCATGGGGACCATCTCGTACCCCGTCTCGCCGACGCAGGGTCCAAGCACTACGAACAGATTGACCGGCTTATCGCTGACGTTAAATGAGGCGTGGACCATATCTTTGGGGATAAAGACCGATTCGCCCGGACTGAGGATCATCTTCTTGTCCTCAAGCCACTGTTCGATCTGCCCGTCACGCACCGATATCAGTTCTTCCTGGTCCGGATGCTTGTGGAAAGCATGCCCCTTGCCCGGCTCAATCTTCACTTCGATGAACGTCAACTGGGTTGAACCGGCGTTGCCCGGAAAAACCGCCCAGCCCAATGTTCCCCAATCCAGTTCTTCCACCTTCACATCATCTCTTTGAATAAACTTACCCTTCATGTGCTAGCTCCTTTTCCAAATTAATAAAGCGCCTTTCACCCGACTCAGGGAAAAACGGCGCGCGGCATCACCCTAAAAGATCCTGCAGGAACACCAGGCCATCCGCAGCGAGCTGGTCCTGCGAAGGCGCCAGCGGCCGCCAGATCGCCGCCGCTTCGGCGATCGATTCCACTTTGGCCGTGAAGGACTCGATCACCACCGGACCGTCGTAGTTGATGTCCTCCAGCGCCGCGGCCACATCGGCCCAGGGCACATGGCCCGACCCGGGGGCGCCGCGGTCGTTTTCGCAAGCATGCAGGTGCGCCAGCCGGCCGCCGGTGGCGCGTATCGCATCGCCGAGCGAACGCTCTTCAATATTCATATGAAATGTATCGAGCATGACCTGGCAGGCCGGGCTGTCCACGCGGTCGATCACTTCCAGCAGTTGGTCGTGTGTATTGATGAAACTCGTCTCAAAGCGGTTTAGCGGCTCAATGCCCAATACGATGCCCCTTGCCTGGGCATAGGCGCTCAGTTCCTCCAGCGCTTTCACCAGGGTGTCTATGTTGGCGGCTCGTTCTTCCGGCGTGGATTTCCACTTACGGCCGACGGAAGAATAGATCGGGCCAACCAGGTTCTTGCCGCCGACCTGCGCGGTGGCGTCTATGGCCTGGCGAACATAAGCCATGCCGTTGGCGCGGATCTCCGGATCGGGATGCACCAGATCGCGGTCCGGGCCCATCGCCACGCAGCAGCTCACGTCCAGATCATACTCCTTGGCCAGCTGCCGCGCGCGATCATAGTCGAAATCACCAATACCCTCGATCGGAAACTCTATCTGCCCGAATCCCGCATCCGACACTTTGGGCAGAATTTCTTCCAG
>JBJYWX010000040.1:0-17614 GCA_046259695.1 Promineifilaceae bacterium (SeqCode)
TAATAACCGTAAAATAGCGTGTTTTGGCCACGCTGATGCCTGAGACCTCCGCTACTTCCGGGTTCTCGCCCACCGAGCGGATGCGCAGGCCGAGGCTGGTCTTGAAAAGCATAAACCAGACGATAAATGCCAGGGCAATGCCGATGAAGAAGAATGGAGACAGACCCGCAACAGTTGGGATACGGTCCATGCCCAGCGGGCCCGTGTAAGGGCTGCCCATGTACGTAGTCAGGCCGAAGCCGACGATCCAAATGCCCATGCCTGAGACAACCTGGTCTCCGCCAAGCGTGATCGAGAAGAATCCATGCAGCAGCCCGAGCAGCCCCCCAATTAGAATGGCGATAAGAAAGCCAAGCAGATAACAGCCTGTTGTCTGGGCGACGATGAAACCGAGCGTGGCGCCAAAGAGCATAACGCCCTCGATCCCGACGTTGATAATGCCCGCGCGCTGGCCGAGCAGTTCGCCCAAACCGGCGATCAGGAAAATGGTCGAGGCGTCAAGACTCCTGGCCAAGAACTCCGGCATTGAGCTGCTCCTCGCGTTCGTTTTCAACGACGATCTTGTAGCGGTAGAAGAATTGGAAGCCGACCAGGGTCATCATCAGCACGCCCAGTAAAGCGTAATCAAGTCCGAAATCCATGCCCAGTTTGCCCTGCACAAATCGGCCGCCGATTGAGAGGCCACCGAAGAGCAGGGCAATGGGAATCGCGGCGATAGGATTGCCTCGTGTAATCAAGCCGCAAATGATGCCGTAGAAGGCAAGGTCCCCGAAGAACCCGTAATTGCGCGCGATCTTATAAACGCCGGGCACCGCGGCGAAATAATGATAACCGGCAAGCCCAGCAAGCGCGCCGCCGACAAGAAAGACCAGCAGGGGAATGCGCAGCGCGCTGATACCCGCGTATTGGGCGGCCTGTGGGCTCTGGCCATAGGCTCGTATCTCGTAGCCCAGCTTCGACCTGCTGTAAATAAAGTAAAGCAAGATGCCGGCACCCAGAGCCAGGAAGATAGTGAAGGGCACATCGAGGACGAGGGGCGCACGCAAAGCATCCGGGAGTTCGAAACTCTCGCCACGGCCGCCACGATTCATGAACGGGCCGCCTTCCTTGATCATGAATGAGACCAGCCAATACATCATGAAGTTCAGCATCATAGTGACGACGATTTCATTGATATCGTATTTGCCTTTGAGCATACCGGCAATGCTGCCCAGCAGGGCGCCGCCGGCAACCGCCGCCAGCAACAGCAGGGGCAATACAACGATCGCCGGCGGCAGAGCATTTGAGGCCCTGTCTGCGCCAAACGCCAACAGGGCGCCATACACCGCTACTGCTCCCCCGTACAGCTGACCGGTCATGCCAATGTTCCACAACCTGGCCCAGTAAGGGACGATAAAGGCGTAGGTGCATAACAGCAAGAAGACGAAACGGTTCATTGTCAGCGGCAGTCCGAAAGGGTTAAAGAAGGCGTAGGAGAAGATTTCACGATACGCTTCTATCGGGCTTACGCCGTCCAGAATAAAGAGCAGGCTGAACAGCAAGAGAGCGGTGATAATAGCCAGTAAGGCAATGAGGGCCGCCTGCCACCCTTTCAGAGATACCCGTTTCCGCAGACGAATATGATAAGCGCCAATCGTCATGGGTGGTGTCCTTACAACCGGATCCCGGCCATCATAGCTCCTATATTCTCACGGTTGGCGCGATCGCCCGGCAAGACGTCAATAAACTTGCCTTCATAGATTGGAGCTACCCAATCGCTCAGAACCAGGATTTCGTCAAGATCCTCCGATAGCAGCAGGATGCCGGCTTTTTTCTGTTTCGCCTCAATCAGTTTATTGCGTACAAATTCGGTCGCGCCAATATCCAGACCCTGCGTGGGCAAGTCGACAATGACCAGACGTGGGTTACGTGAAAGCACCCGGGCCAAGATCATCTTCTGCAGATTTCCTCCCGACAACGTTTTGGCGACAGCATCGGGCCCGGGTGCGGCCACATCGTATTCGTCGATGAAGGCCTGGGTCAGCGCGCGGATACGGCCGTGGTTCATGGCCCATCCCCGGTAATACGACCGGTCGTAGTAGTAGTTCATAGCCGAGTTTTCAGCAAGTGTGAACTCGGGGATAGAGCCCACATGGACGCGATCGGCCGGAATATAGCCCATACCCAAGCGCCATAAGTCAGCGCTGGACGCGTTCGTAATGTCGACGCCGTCCAAATGCACCGCGCCGCCTTCTGTCGTGCGCAGCCCGGCCAGTGTTTCGACGAGCTCAGTCTGACCATTCCCGGATACACCGGCCACGCCGAAAATCTCCCCTTCACGGATCGTAAAGGAGACGCCATTCAGGGCCATGATCCCCTTGTCGCTGCGTGCCGATAACTCCTTGACTTCCAGGATAGGCCTTCCCGGTTCCACTTTGACCCGCTCGATGCGGAAAATGACGTCGCGCCCAACGAGTTCTTCCGTCAGGCTCTTTTCGCTAGCGTCCGCCGTATTAAGGCGGGAGACGACCTTGCCTTTGCGCATAACCGTGACGCGATCGCTGATCCGTAAGACGATGGGCAATTTGTGGGTGATGAATGGCACGATGGCCAGATTGTCATCAGACATTACTTCCAGCGACTGCAGCAGCTTTTCTGTCTCCAGCGGCGTAAGGGCGGAGGATGGCTCATCCATGATCAGGATTTCCGCGCCACGGTAGAGGGTCTTCAAAATCTCTACCACCTGCTTTTCGCCTTCCGAAAGCTGCCACACCTTGGCCTGCAGATCGACTGTGAAACCGTAGTGTTCGCACAGGGCGTTTATCTCCTCGGTAGCCCGCTTCAGATCCAGCAGCCTGCCGGCCCGCGGATGTCCAAGGAGTATGTTCTCTAGCACCGAATGCGCGTTAATCAACTTGCGGTGCTGATAGACCATGCCTATGCCGTGGTCGATTGCATCCAGCGGTGATTTGAACTGCACCCGCTTCCCGGCCAGGAAAATTTCACCCTCGTCCGGCTGGTACTGCCCAAAGAGGATCTTCATCAAGGTCGATTTACCGGCTCCATTTTCACCGAGGATAGCGTGAATTTCACCAGCCTTGATAGCGAAATCGACATTGTCATTGGCCAATACAGAACCAAAACGTTTGCTAATTCCGCGTGCTTCCAACACAACGTCCCCGCGTTGGATATTCTCTAGCAGCACCGAATGTCCTCCATAATCAACTGCTAACAAATCCCCTGGAGTGGCTCACCTGCGACGGCAGGGTGGCTCGCTCGCTGATGCAGAAGAAGGCTCCCGCTTCGGGGCATAGTGCCCGGCAGCAAGGGAGCCTCCCGCATTTCAGTTATTGGTCGTGTGTACGGTCACGCGCATCCACCGGCCTCTCGCAGGTGGCTTACTCAAGAATCTCCACGCCTTGCAGGTCAAAGTTAAATTGTGACAGCAGCCATTCATCGGTCGGAGCTTCACCAGCCGGTTTTACTTCAACGCCCGCTTCCGGTATGGGCGTGCCGTCCAAATCCAGGCCGGTGCCATTGCTGAAAAAGGCATGCGCCGTAAACGGATCCCACTCGCCGGCGATCATTTGCGCGCGGCGCTCCGCGACGAGATCGACTATTTCCTGTGGAATGGAGGGCAGCGCGGATGGGCTAATTGCTTCGATGCCTACCTTGCCGTCGTTCATGATATCTACGGTAGATTCTTCTGTGCCGTCGGCGAGCACCATAGAACTGTCCATGCCTAGGAATAACACGGTTTGCGGATTCGTTACGCCGGCCATCTGTTCCATGAGCATGTGCTCGTATAGCACTTCCCAGCGGGTGTCAAACGAGACGGCTACCGTATCGGTGTCCGACCAACCATATTCGCCAACGATGTCCATGTCCTTGCCGACAAACCAAATCCCTTGCTCCTGGGCAACATCCAGGGGCGAGCCGGAGTCTGTCTGCTGGGTGATGACATCGACGTCATACTGGGTAACCAATGTTTCCGCTATTGCCCGCTCTTCCGGCGGCAGGAACCAGTCGCCGACATATTTGACGTAGATGTTGACATCCTTGCCCAACATCTCGGCTGCATCCTGAACGCCCAGGATAAAACCGTTTTGGCGGCGTATCACCTGGACGCCGGGGAAGGCGGAAACGATGCCGATATTGCCACTCTCGGTAAGGGCGCCGGCGATCAGGCCCTCAAGGTAAAGCGCCTGGTACTGGCGCGGGAAGAATCGAATGAAATTGGTGTCTGTGGTCAGGTCACTGGTGATGGCCGATCCGAAATAAACGTCCGGGTACTGCGGCGCTATATCGGCTAGCGGCAGCCCCATAAATTCGGCGTTACCGATGACTATAGTGGCGCCTTCAGAGTTGATAAGCTCTTCGGCATAAGGTACCGCCAAGTCAGGCCCTACCTCTTCACGATAGACGTATTCGACGTTGTCGTATTTCTCGGCAATTCGCTTGCCAGCACGGTCGTGCGCGCCGGACCAAGTGGTCCCTTCGATGACACTAAAATGTTCTATGGCCAGGACGGCGCCGGGACTTTCTTCAACTTCTTCGACCGGCGGCTCCTCGGCCGGTGCTTCTTCCGCAGGGGCTTCGGCTTCATCTGCAGGGGCGTCGGCTTCTTCGGCGGGCGCTTCAACGGGGGCTGCAGCAGGTTGGGCACACATTGTCAGTCCGGATAACATGATGGCCATTAGGCCGGCTACCAGGACGATGGTCAAGATACGCTTGCGGTCTTCAGAATAAAGCTTGCTGCTCATGTCACTTCTCCTCCTACTCTATTCGGTTTATCCAGGCGACTTATTCAGTTGTCTGATGGGCGCGAACGCGCATCGCGTGGCTCAATCCCCCATGGCTGTAGCTGGATTCATTCTAAAGTAGTATTACTTATGCGTCAATCCGGATTTTGACCGAGAAGCGATGCGGTTGATTGGACTAAATCACCAACACCACGGCCGGCCCGTCGTAAAATGAGATAGGGAGGACTAGGCGGGCTGTTTGGTCAGCAGGCGCATGCCGTTCAAGGTGACCAGCAGAGAAGTGCCAACATCGGCCAGTACCGCCATCCACATCGTACCGACGCCGGCCAGAACGAGCAGAAGGAAGACCAGCTTAATGCCAATGCTCAAAGCGACATTGGCATAGATGGTGCGCATCGTGGCTTTGCTGAGGCCAACAGCAAAGGGGAGGCGTACAATTTCATCTTCCATCAAGGTGATATCGGCCGTTTCCATCGCCTGCGACGGTTTGCCTGCACCGCCAACGGCGATGCCCACATCGGCCGTAGCGAGCGCCGGCGCATCGTTGATGCCATCCCCGACCATGGCCACCGGGCCGTACTCCTCCTGCAGGGCCTGGACGGCGGCCACCTTGTCTTCCGGCAGCAGCTCGGCGCGCACATCAGTCATACCGATTTCCGCCGCTGTCCGTTCGGCCGTAACGCGGCTGTCTCCAGTCAGCATCACTAGGCTCTTCATGCCCAACACTTTCAGCTCAGCAATGACGTCCTGGCTGCTGGCGCGTACCTTGTCGGCTACGGTAATCGTCCCCAGGTAGGCATCGTCACGACCGACCAATAAAGGCGTGTAGCCCTGCTGTTCGTCCCCTGCCGCGAGGGCGCACTGCTGCGCGGAGTGGGCAATGTGCCCATCAAAGTACTGGTGGCTGCCGATCATGACCTGGTGGCCGCGCACCCATCCTTTCACGCCGCGCCCTGTCAGCGCGGAGACATTATCTGCTGACGGGTAACGCTCTAAAAGGCCGCGTGCGGCACTGGCCTCGCTCACTGCGCGTGCCAGAGGATGTTCGCTGCGGCTCTCCACCGCCCCGGCCAGGGCAAGCATTTCATCGCAATCGCTACAGTCAGCCAATTGGTTTTCCTTGTCCGTCTCACAAGCTGCCGTACGCAGGCTGACCACGGAAGGTTTACCTTCCGTAAGTGTGCCGGTCTTGTCGAAGGCCATCGCGCGCACGCGGCTCAGGCGCTCCAGATAGGCGCCGCCCTTAAACAAGACACCGTGCCGCGCCGCATTGCTGATTGCACTGATGATGCTCACCGGCGTACTGATTACCAGGGCACAAGGGCAGGCAACAACGAGCAGCGCCAGTCCACGATAAAACCAGCCTAGCTCGCCCGCAGCCGTATTCCAAAACGGCTGTCCGAAGAATAAGGGTGGGATCGCGGCGACGGCGATGGCCAGCACAACAATCGCCGGCGTGTAATAGCTGGCAAACTGGTCGACAAAGCGCTGTGCAGGGGCGCGCCGATCCTGTGCTTCTTCAACAAGGGCGATCATGCGGCTGATCGTGTTGTCCTGCGCCAAGTGGGTTACTTCTATTTCCAGCGCCCCTTCGCCATTCATGCTTCCCGCAAAAAGTGTGTCGCCGCTTGCTTTTGTGATTGGCCGGCTTTCGCCCGTGATCGCCGCCTGATCAACGGTGGAGGCGCCGCTGACCACCTGACCATCCATGGGGATACGCTCGCCAGGTCGCACCAGGATGTGGTCGCCAACGATCAGCTTTTCGACAGCGACTTCCTGCAGTTGCTGCGGCGCCGCCTCGCCGGCGGCTTCGCGGCGGATGAGTGTCGCTGTGGCCGGTGCGACTTGCATCAATTCACGAATCGCGTGGCGCGCCCGACCGGCGGTATACCCTTCCAACGCTTCACCAAGCGCGAAGAGAACCATGACCATGGCCGCCTCCACGTTGGCGCCGATAATTACTGCGCCGATGGCGGCTATGGTCATTAACAGATTGATACTGATTGTGCGCCCATAACGCAAAGACTTCCAGGCACTGCGCGCCACGGGCCAGCCGGCCAGGATAAGCGATATGATCGCCAGCGCGTCGACCCACCAGTAATCGCGGCGCAGCAGTTCGTTGAACAAGAGGCCCGGTAAGATAAGCAGTGCGGCCAGCAGCAGGGTGCGCGTTTCGGGCCGGCCCCAGAGGAACTGGGCGAAGCCAGAAGGTCCCATCGCAGCCATTTCTTTCCCTGGCTCATTTTGCAGTGTATATCCTAAATCGTTAACCACGGCCGTTATGTCGGAGACGGGCCGCGAACCGCGCACACGCAGCGTTTCAGTTGCGAAACTCAACTCCGCCTGTTCGACGCCGTTCATGCCCGCGACGGCCGATTCAATAGTTTTGGCGCAGTTGGCACAGTCCATGCCCTGCACCTTAAATTCAAGGATGTTGCTGTTGTCTTTCATCTGCTGTTTGTACTGTTTGTTAAATAGTTGCTGCTGGTCGGGATCCAAAACCTGCTCCGTTATCCATGCTGAACGTGCTCCAGACCACGGAGGAAAAGTTCGTTAATGTGGGCATCGTCCAGGGCGTAATACACATAACGCCCGTCCTTGCGCGCGCGCACCAGCCGCATCTGGCGCAGATGGCGCAGATGATGCGAAACGGCCGATTCACTGATACCTACTTCGCCGGCCAGCGCGCCAACATTCATTTCTCCGCCAGTCAGGGCGGCGATTATACGAATACGGCTGGCGTCGCTCAGCGCACTAAAAAGTTCCGCCATCTGCGCCGCTGTCGTTTCATCAATTTGTAGATCAGGCCCCTTAACGATCACGCTCATCATTTAATACCTGAACAGTTATTCATATATCGCTGCTTATTATAGCTTATGCGGTGACGCTGTCAAGCGAGATAATAGGCAGGTAAGTGTTGTGTATGGCCCGGACGGGCGGGGGTTATTGCGGCAGGGCCGGCAATGTGATAGTGAACGTCGTGCCTTCGCCGGGCAGTGATTGCACCGTGATAGAACCCTGATGGGCGGCAACGATCGACTGGCTGATGGCCAGTCCCAATCCGGAGCCACCGGCCTGGCGCTCACGAGCCTCATCAGAGCGCCAAAAACGGTCGAAGACGCGCGCTCGCTGTTCGGCCGTCAAGCCGGGTCCATTATCGCTAATCGCAAGCTGGACTTTATCGCCTTCCTGCGCCAGCGAGACCATGACTGTGGGAGGCGATTCTACGCCTTGCGGCGCGTAACGCAGGGCATTGGCCAGCAGATTGGCCAGCACCTGGTGCAGGCGGGCCTCATCACCAAATACCGGCGAAACCTCTTTAAGTGCGGCCGTGAGTGTCACGCCGTCCGCCTCCGCCAAAGGGGAAAAGGACGCCACCATCTGGCTGGCCAATGCGCGCAGATCAAGCGCTTTTTTGTCCAGCGGAAGCTGGCCAGTCTCCGCCAGTGACAGGACGCGCACATCTTCTACCAGCCGGCCGAGATGCAGCGTCTCTTCATGGATGACAGCCAGGTTCTCCTCCGTCAGCGGAAATACCCCATCCAGCATGGCTTCCAGATGGCTGCGGATGACGCTAATCGGTGTGCGCAAATCATGCGCCGTATCTGCCAGCAGCTGCCGTCGTTGTTTTTCGGAAAGCTCAAGAGCGGCGGCCATGCGATTAAAATCGCTGGCTAACTGGCCGAGTTCGTCGTCACTGCTGACCGGAACTTGCTGGCTGAGGTCTCCGGCGGCGACAGCGCGCGTGGCTGCTGCCAGGCGGCTCAACGGCTGTGTGAGGCGGCGCGCAAGGAGCAAAGCAAGAAATAGGGCCACTAAGATCGCCGCCAGCCCAGACCAAAGAATGGCCTGGTTGACCGAGGCCAGGAACTGTTCGCCGGCCCGTTCGCCGCGGCCCGCCGGCGTAGCCAGAAGCGTGCCTGCCGTCTGGCCGCTGACCGTTACAGGCAGCTGCAGATCGAACTCATCGGCCGCGCGCGATTGTCCGCCGCGGCTGGCGACCATCTGGCCATCGCTGTCCAGCAGACGCAGAAAATAACCGCCGCCGCTGCCCTGCGGGCCAGCGTCACTGTTGCGCAGCAGCATAGCGACGCCGTTCCAGTTACCTTGTTGGGCATAATAGTCGGCCAGTTCTTGCTGTAAAGCCTGTACACGGGCGATTTCGCTGGTCTGCAAATAACGTTCAAATCCGGCCGAAGTGGCGCGATTGGCAAGAATCGCGACCAAAATAACGCCGGCCAAGGCCACAAAAAGAAAGGCCAGCGTGAGTCGCAGCCAGAGGCTGCTGCGCAAGTTACTCATGCGTTGGCGTTAAAACGATACCCTACGCCAAATACAGTCAGGATATATCGCGGGTTGCCAGGATCCGTTTCGATCTTCTTGCGTAGATTCTTAATGTGGACGTCTATTGTCCGTTCGTAGCCGTCATAAGCGTAGCCCTGGGTACGTTCCAACAACTCCATGCGATTAAAGGCGCGTCCGGGGTTGCTCATCATGGTGTTCAGCAGCCCATACTCCATCGGCGTGAGTTCCCATTCATCACTACCGACAATGGCAGTGTGCGCCTGGCGGTCGAGAATGAGGTCGCCGGCACGCAAACGGTCAGGCGGCGTGCTTTGCCCGGCCGTGCGGCGCAGTAAGGCGCGCACGCGCGCCACCAGTTCGCGCGCACTAAACGGCTTGGTCACGTAGTCGTCCGCCCCAAGTTCCAGGCCCAATACTTTGTCCATTTCATCAATACGCGCTGTCAGGGCGATGATCGCCGTGTCGGCCTCACGGCGAAATTCCCTGATGAATGTCATTCCATCCATCTCGGGCATCATCAAGTCCAGCACGATCAGATCGGGCTTCTCTTCACGGGCAATGAATAGCGCCTCGCGGCCGTTGTACGCGGTGACCACTTCGTAGCCCTCCTGTTCCAGATAACCGCGAACAACTTTTACCAGAGCGGCTTCGTCATCTACGACAAGTATCAGTTGGCTCATGATATCGAATCGCGGCCAGGGTGTTTTCGAACAGCCGCATCCTTTCAAAGCAATAATAAACAAAGACGCGCAGATTGCACAAGACAGCTACACCGCCTGTGCAATCTGCATGAAAAAGAGAGAGTGTGCGGCGCTAAACGCCAGCCCCTACGCCGCCGTTCCTACCCGACTGCTTGGCAGTGTCTTGGGCAGACCCCCTGGCGGCACGCCGGCCAGCGCCGCTCCACATTGGCCGGCCGCTGGCATCGCGCAGGGCTATGCTGACGCCGTCTGCTTGGCGTGTGATTGCTTCCGCTTTGAACTCTCCGTCTTCCCAGAAGCCGTCTACGATCACCTCGTCGCCGAGCGATAGTTCGAAGCCCTGTTCCTGCAGGTAACCCGGCCCGGTGCCGATTAAGACCTCACCATCGGCCGTTTCCAAGATCATGTCCACGCCGGCGGCCGGCGCCTGGCTGACGGTCCCCTGGATCGTCACGGTTTCATGCGCTTCGACGGCTGCACCGCTGCCGCCCAGGTTGCGGCTGCCCAAGCCCTGGTTACCCTGGCCCTGGTTATCTACATTGTTCTGATCGGCGCGGCCCTGACCGCCCTGGCGGCCTTCGCCTGATGCGGCCTCTTCCCCAGAGATGCTTTCCGCCTTTTGGTTGCGGCCCTGAGCCGTGCCGCCATTGCCCAGGCCCAGCCCGGTCCGCTCGCCCAACTGTTGGGCGCCTGTGCCCTGTCCTCCGGCGCCGTGGCCCAGTCCAGTCCCGGCCACTTGTGCCGTGCCGTCCCGCTGTTCACTGGCCGTTTTGGCCGAGGTGCGGTAGATGCCGCCGGCAACAAGCGCCCCTGCGATAAGAATAAATAGAGTTATGAGTGTGATTTTCTTAAACATGATGATTTTCCTTAGTTGTATCGCGTACTCCTGTTCTAGCTCCCTGGCCAGAGGTCAGGCGACAGATTTCGAGACTGTTTTTTCATGGTTTGCTTGCGGTCGCAACGAGAGCCATACGCGGCGGGTAACGTTTGTGATCCAGCGCCAGTGGATGATCAGGTGCAGCAGCGCGGCGACAATCATAACGATGGCGCCCCAGGTGTGCAGCAAGTCCCAGGTTGTGCGGCTGAAGAGTAGGTTGGGATCCCAACCAGGCGTTCGCCCGCCCTGATATCCGGCCGGCACGAAAAGAAAATAGATGCCGGAGACAGCAGCAACCAGGAAGCCCAGGGCCACGCCCAGATCGACTATCACGTTAAGAATGGCTCCCCGTGAAAAGCTGCTGCCCATACCGTGGAACGCACGCCATACGCGACGGCTCATCATTTTCACCCATGACCAATGCCAGGTCAGGTGTACGAGCACGGCCACGATCATTAATATGCCGCCCCAGGTATGAAGGTCAGACCAGGTCGTGCGGCTGAACAGAATGGTCAATCCATAGCTGGGATTGCGCCCGCCCTGATAACCGCCCACCGGCAGAAACAGAAAGTAAATGCCGGACATGCTTGCCAGGAAGGCGCCGAGGAAAACAAGGGCATCGATTAGCCAGTTGTTTCTCGTTTGCGCTGATACCCGAACTTGTTTTTTCATAATGCCAGTTCCTCGCAATAATTTGAATAGGCTAAGTATCATCTGCGGTTATGAAGAAGGTGTGAAGAGGCTGTGTAGACAGTTCTAAGCCTATCTTATTCGACCGCGACTATGGAAATGGGCGAGGTTTTTGCACCTGCGAATTCGAACCATGATCGCCCGTTTGTCCAGCGAGGGCGCGACTTGGACCAGAGGGGATCAATGATAGAATTAGCTTCTAATTTATGAGAAGTGGGAGAGCCAGGGAGACGGGCGAGCGCCTGTCCTTTGGACTGAGGAGAGTAGACGATGCCTTATACCGCCGATGAAAGCCGATATGACGCCATGCAATACCGCCGGACTGGGCGCAGCGGGCTGCTGCTGCCCGCGATTTCACTGGGAATCTGGTACAACTTTGGCGGCGTCGACCCCTTCGAAAACGGCCGCGCCATGCTGCGCAAGGCCTTCGATCTAGGTATCACGCACTTTGATATTGGCAACAATTACGGCCCGCCACCGGGATCGGCCGAAGAAACACTGGGTAAGGCCTTCAAGAAGGACTTCAAACCCTATCGTGATCAACTAATAATTTCTGATAAGGCAGGCTACTATATGTGGCCGGGACCGTATGGTGAGTGGGGGTCACGCAAGTACCTCGTCGCGAGCTGCGACCAAAGCCTGAAACGAACGGGACTGGACTATTTCGATATCTTCTACAGCCACCGGCCCGACCCGGATACGCCGCTGGAGGAAACTATGGGCGCGCTCGACTTCATTGTGCGTTCCGGCCGGGCTCTTTACGCCGGCATTTCCAGCTACAGTCCTGAACAAACGCGCGAAGCAGCGCGCATCCTGCGCGAATTAGGCACCCCCTGTCTCATCCACCAGCCGCGTTACAACATGTTTGACCGCTGGATCGAAGATGGCTTGTTGGACGTGCTAGAAGAAGAAGGCATCGGCTGCATTCCGTTCTCGCCCCTGGCGCAAGGAATCCTGACTAACAAGTACCTCGACAAGATACCGGTTGGCTCGCGCGCCGAGAAGTACGACGGCGAATTCTTCTGGGGTGACGCGGTGACGGCCGATCGTATCGCCAAAGTTGGCAAACTAAATGAGATCGCCAAAGCGCGTGGCCAAAATATGGCCCAGCTCGCGATTGCCTGGACCTTAAGAAGTAACTTGATTACCTCGGCGCTGATTGGCGCCAGCCGTCCAGAACAGATCGAAGATGTTGTGATGGCCCTGGACAATCTTGACTTGAGTGAAGAGGAGCAGGCCGCGATCGAATCGATTCTGGCGCAGTGATTAGTCAGTGCAGCTAGTTTAGATCGCCGGTCTGTTCATAGACCTTATGTGAGGGCATGCCCTCCAACATATCGTAGGTCGCGCCGATCGCTCCCTTGAAAGCATCGGACTTCATGAACTCCTTGAACTGCTCCGTAGTTTCCCAGTTGGAGTAGATCATCATCGAGTTGGGTTTGGCCGCATCGATATAGAGCCGCGTTTCGATGTGGCCATCCCAGTCTTGCATCAGCTCGATCACCTTAAGTGAATAAGCGGTAAATTCATCAACGTACTGAGGCTTTATGTCATAGTTAAGGCCGAAGGTCTTCAAAGCGAGCTCCTTTAACTGGTAAACTGCCTGCCGAATGCTGCATCGCCACACGGCATTTTCCCAGATTTGGTTGCCCAGGCAAATTACAGAGCAGATGTTATGTGCCCTGCAGGCACAAGCCTCGCACCCGGAGCATTGACTGCTCAACCAGTCGACCAGTAGCCGGCAGCCGAGAAGAGCACGACGAGTAAACTGAAACCAATTTCGGACCAACCCAGGGTCTTTATGGACATAACACGCCGGTATGAAGATAGGCCATAGAGAGCACGGCCGAGCAGGACAAGAATCGCCATGCCGGCCAGCGAAGGTAGGAGGCCGGCCCTAACCAAGACGACGGCGATAAGGGCCGCCAGAATATGAGCCGCAATGGCGATAGCCGTATGCGCCGGCAGCCCGCGGTCCAGGCGAAGCCGCGCGCGAACAAAGAGCACCTCTGGCAGGGAGGCCATCAGGGGAATGGACCAAATGGCCATCGTATGGGGCCAGTCCCAGCCCGCGGCCAGAACCATACCGGCCACAGAAGTTGAAAGAACGGCCGGAGCGATCAATTCGGGCAGCAAACGGCGGCTGGTAGCATGCAGATCGAAATACAGCAGAGCGCCCGCGAATGGCAGGGCAAAGATGGCCGGCACGAGTGGCAGCGTACCGCCAGTCACCAATACACCAGAGACGGCGAAAACTATGATAAAGACGTAAATGCCAAACATTTTCGTGGCCGCCGCGGTACGCGATGTGCGCCGGCCGCGCTGCCGATTCTTCGAGATTATTCTTAGCGGTGTGCGCGCCAAGAAGGCCGCGACATAAACTAGCGCCAAGAAAACGGCCGGAAGCGAGGGAGCTACGAGCAAGCCAAGTAGAATTGGGCCAAACAACATGGCCCAGCCGCCATGTTCGGCTGGCAAGGCCACGGTGCGCCAGCGAAAGCTTGGGGATGCAGGAAGACTGTTTCTCATTGTTAATGGGTTGGTAGCGCCGGCCGCACACGCTTCATGGTCTGACGGGGGCCCGAGGTTGCTCAGAAATGACCGGCCTATCTAACGCCTGTGATTGCATGAAGCGCCAGCGGCGGAAAGAGAAATGGTCAAATTATCGGCCGTTACCAGTTCGTAGCTCCGTGGCAGCTCTACTACAAATGGGCAGCTCTCCGGCCCATTCCCGCAGCTGCCGCATTCTTTGAACGAAGCGATCTCACGTAATTTCCCCTTGCGGACCCAGTACTGGATCATGCCTTCTAGCCGCACCTGGGATAGATCCAGCTTGCGGGCGATCTGGGCTAATGTAACTGGGCCGCGATTCTCTTCGAAAGCAGCGAGAACCTGGCTTAACGTACTTTTGCTCATAAGAATTCCCGAATAATGTTTAGCGGCTAGACAAACAGGCTCGTCCCGACTTGGAAGACCAGCACCGCGGCCAGCCAGGCCAGGCCCAGGGTAAAGGCGATCTGGGCCAGCATCCAACGATTGCCAAACTCATGACGCATCGCAGAGACGGCAGCCATACAAGGCACGTAAAGCAGCACAAAAACGGTGAAGGCCACGGCCGCCACTGAAGCCGCCGCCGGCGAACCAGCGGAAACGGCGAACGAGCTGACGAGCGCATTCTGTAGGCTAGAACTGTCTTCCTCGACTTCATTCACGCCCAGAAAGTTAAACAATGGTAGATCGACGCCCGGCAGCAAGTTCACCGTGCGCGGTGCGATGTTGGCTATTTCCTGCAGGGTAAGCAAGCCTGCCTCACCAAAACCGGCCGCGGCATCAAGCAAGTCGCCGCCGGAAACGGCCGTTTCATCCGGCGCGTCGGCCCTGTCGCTGCCCATATAGATCTGGTTCATGCTGCTGACAATGATCTCCTTGGCCAGGAATCCGCCGACAAGCGAACCGGTCGCCTGCCAACTTCCGAAACCCGCGGGCTGGAAGACCGGCGCTACGGTACTGCTTACTGCGCCAAAGACACTGTCTTGCGGCGCAACCTCATTGAACGACCCGGCACCCGCGTGCGCCGGAATGGCCATCAGTAACCACAGCACCACCGATACGGCCAGGATGACCGTGCCGGCATTTTGGATAAAACCTTTTGTCCTTTCCCAGGTTTGCCGCCAGACATCCCGCGGATGGGGAATACGGTACGGCGGCAGCTCCATGACGAAGGGGGCCGGTTGTTTGCCCTTGTACACAGTATGTTTGAAGCCGATACCAACGGCGAGCGCGACCCCGATACCAAGTAGATACATGGCGAAAACAAGATTGACTGAAGAGGCGCCAAAAAACGCCGCGCCAAAGAGTATATAAACCGGTAAGCGCGCCCCGCAGCTCATGAAGGTGGTCAAGAAACCGGTGACCTTGCGGTCCTTCTCGTTTTCCAGGGAGCGCGTGGCGTAAATGGCAGGCACCGTGCAGCCAAAGCCGATAATCATCGGCAGGAAACTCTTTCCGTGCAAACCCATCCAGCGCATGACACGGTCCATCACAAAGGCGGCGCGGGTCATGTAGCCGGAATCCTCAAGCAGGCCGAGGGCGATATAGAGAAAAACCAAGACCGGGACAAAAACGAGCACGCCGCCAACGCCGGCAATGATGCCGTCGGTGATCAGGTCGGCAATCCAGGTCCCGCCAAGACCCAAGGCGCCCATCAGTGCTACTCCCCAGCCGTAAACTGTCTCGTTAATGAACCCGTCGACCCAGTCCAGGTAGGGCGCACTGACGTTGGCCGTGAACTGGAACACAAGCCACATGATGAATAAGAAAATAGGCAGGCCCCAGAACCGATGCGTGACAACCGCGTCAATCTTGTCAGAGGTAGTTATGACCGCTTCCGACGGCCGCTGCTGTACCGCATCGATAATATTCCCCACAAAGGCGTAACGCTGGTCGGCGATAAGTATTTCTGCGTCTTCGCCCGTCGTGTCTTCGATACGCGCCTGCGCTTCGCGCACCGCGTCAAGGAGCGCATCACCCCCCTGGCGCTGGACCAACTCGATAATGGCGACATCATCTTCAAGGAGCTTAGTGGCCAGCCAGTTGGGATAATAGGTAGCGGCTAACGCCTCATTCTGTTCGATCAACCCCTCAAGGGTTTGGATCTCTGCACTAACTATCTCGTCATATTCCGGCCGCATCACTTGCGGCGGTTCCTGACGTGAAATCTGCAAGATCGCTTTCTTTAAATCATCCAGGCCGAGATTGCGCGTGCCCACCATTTCCACGACTGGGATGCCGCCAAGTTCATCGGAGAGGCGACCGGCGTTGATGTGAAGGCCGCGGCTGCTGGCAATGTCGGTCATATTAAGGGCGATAATCACCGGCACTTGCAGCTCCACCATCTGCGCGACCAGGTACAGGTTCCGTTCCAGGTTAGAGGCGTCGACCACGGCAATGACCGCGGTCGGATGCTCGTTGATAATGAAGTCGCGCGTAATAATCTCTTCAATCGAGTAAGCGGTTAAGCTGTATGTGCCGGGAAGGTCTACGACCATCATGTCATGGTCGTTGATGGTCAAAGTACCTTCTTTCTTTTCGACTGTTTTGCCGGGCCAGTTGCCGACATGCTGGCGCGATCCCGTCAGGGCGTTAAATATGGTGCTCTTACCGACATTTGGATTGCCGGCCAATGCTATCGTGAAAGGCATCTAAGCATTCTCCAGATTACCGGCAGCCCCTTAAAGGCTGACTTCAATCATTTCCGCTTCCGCTTTTCGCAGCGAGAGGCTGTACCCGCGCAGGCGATATTCAATGGGGTCGCCTAAAGGCGAAACTTTGACGGCCGTGATCTCCACACCGCGCGTAATACCCATATCCATCAGTCGACGCCGGATGGCGCCCTTGCCGCCAACTTTCTTCACTCTGGCCGGCTGTCCGAGGGCCAGATGATCGAGGGTGGTCACCACCTCCATAGCACCGGCTTCCTGGCGTTTGACCATGATCATGGCTGCCATGGCCAGGCCCAGAGCCACGCGCTGCCCATTCAATTGAACCGTGATCGGGCCGTCCATTGGCGCTTTTTCCAGAACCGTTAGCGTCTGTCCCGGCACGATATGGTGTTGGTCCAGATACGAAAATATCTCGGTATTGGTGGGAATAATGCTCAGCACAAGCGCTTTGTCCCCTACTTGCAGTTTAGCCAGCGGTTTTCCTTCGGAAACGGGCATCTTGCCGTCAGGACCAGGAATCGGATTGCCATGCGGGCAGAACTGCGGGTGGTCAAGAAATGCCGACAGGGCTTCTGCCAGTACGTTTGAGGTAGCATGTTCCAATCGGCAGGCCGCCTCATAAGAGCCGGACCAATTAAAGTTAAGGCGGTCGACCAGGAAGCACTCCCAAAGCCGTTGGCGGCGTATAACGCTGTTGGCGTAATACTGGCCGTTGGCGGTCAACTGCACGCCCTTGTAGCGTTCGTGCACGACGAGCTCCTGTTCCATAAGCCGTTTCATCATTTCGTTCGCCGATACGGGCGATACCCCGAGGCGCTCCGCCACGCGGGCGATGACCACCGGTGAGCCGTCCTCGCCCAATTCGGCGATTGTCTTCAGGTACATCTCGACCGTTTCGTTGCTTGTTGTCTGTGTACGCATCAGCTGGTTATCCACCTTTCAATTATAAGGTTACCCTTATTCTATATTGTAGGGATACCAGGAGGCATGACATTCGTCATGCCTATCCATGACAAATGTCACGTATGGATGTGCTGTGGAGGAAAGGGGGTAGGGCGACCGAAAGTGGGCGCCTTA
>JBJYWX010000041.1:0-7390 GCA_046259695.1 Promineifilaceae bacterium (SeqCode)
TGGCGCACCCCGGCCTGATAAACTGGCCGTCGCTGGCCGTGGGCCTGCTGGCCATGGGCCTGGTCTTTATCGGCGACCGCAGCCGTTACCAGCGTTATTCCTATGCCATCGCCCTGGTGGCTGTAACGGCGCTGGTGGCAGTCCTCTCGCCGCAAACGGTGGCCCTGGTGGGCGATGCGACGGCCGTGCCGCGCACCTTTGTCTCCTTCCACCTGCCGGAGCTGTCATTCGTGCCGCGCCTGATCGGCCCGGCGCTGGCGATCGCCATTATCGTTGTCGTGCAGGGATCGGGCGTGAGCCAGAGCGTGCCTAATCCGGACGGCGAATACCCGGATGCCAACGGCGATTTTCGCGGGCAGGGCCTGGGCAACCTGGCCGCGGGCCTGGGCGGCGGCATTCCCGTCGGCGGTTCGCTGGGCGGGACGGCGATGATCATGCAGCTCGGCTCGAAGTCACGCTGGGCGAACGTATTCGCCGGTCTTTTTACCCTGGTGGCGGTGCTGACAATCGGTCCGCTGATCGAACTCATCCCGCTGCCGGCGCTGGCCGGGCTGCTGGTGATGGTCGGGATCAGCATGATCAATACCGGGCGGCTGCTGACGGTTTACAACACCGGAACCTTCTCCGTCTTTATCATGGTCGTTACCTTTGTGGCCACGCTATTCCTGCCAATCCAGTACGCGGTGGGCCTCGGCGTGGTGCTGCACATAGTGCTGTACGTTTTTTCCTCTTCGGAGGAGGTGCGCATCGAACGCCTGGTACGGCGACCCGACGGCGCGCTGGCCGAGGCCGAGGTGCCGGACAAATTGGAGAGCGAACAGGTGTTGATTCTCTACCCGGTGGGCAGCCTGTTCTTCGCCGGAGCGGCGGAGCTGGAGGAGAACCTGCCCGACACGGCCGACGCAACGCGCTCCGTGGTCATCTTGTCCCTGCGTGACCGGGACGAAGTGGGCAGCACTTTCGTGCGCGTGCTGACGCGCTACGCTCAAGAGTTAGAAGGACAGGGCAATAAGCTGAAGCTGACCGGGCTGAGTGAGCGCGTGGTGGAGCAGCTGCAGCGCACCGGATTGGGCGACGCGCTGGGCGCGGAGGATATTTACCCGGCGCGGGACACCTTTGGCGCGGCTTTGGCCCAGGCGGAAGAGGATGCCTGGGAGTGGATTGGCAAGGAAGCGCCGTCGGCCGTGCGCCCGGTCATGGTGCGCGTGCCGGTGGCGGAGTGGGAAGCCGGCCTGGCTTGGTATGAAAAGGCGTTCCCGCAAGCGAAGCGCGTGGAGCAGGCGTCCGGGTTTATTGCCCTGGACATTGGCGGCATCGCGCTTGAGGTGGTGGACGCTGACGAACAATCGCCTTCCGGTGCGGCGGGCAGCGTCGTTTACTGGCGCACGGCCGATCTAGAGGCGCGCCTGGCGGCGCTGGAAGCGCTGGGGGCGACGCTCTATCGCGGGCCGCTGGAAGTCGAAGACGGCCGTCGCATGTGCCAGGTACTGGACCCGTGGGGCAATGCGCTTGGGGTGCGGGAAGAATAGGTAGCAGCGGGTAGCAGCCAGAGGGCAGTACTGAATACTGGCCACTGCGGCGCTGCCCACTGTTTATCGTGTTACCAGCGGCAAGAAGCCGGAAAAGGCGCCGAACGCCGCGAACAACTCGTCTTTCCAATAGTCGTCCTGGCTGGCGAGGTAGATCACGCGCTTGCTGTCAGGAGCAACAACAAAATTCTCTACGCTGCCAAGCTCGACAAGCGGGCCGTTCAGCTTCTGGTTGCTGCCGCCCGTTATGGGCGCGCTGAACAGCTCTTCATTCTTGGTGCGGCCGAGAAAGACGACGCGGCTGCTGTCGGGGCTGACAACCGTCCTGCGAACCCCTTTTGGCTGAGCGGCCGGGTCACTTAACCTGATTGGGTCTCCGGCTGCGATCGGGGTTGTATAAAGCTGGACAATCCCTTTCTCGTCCGCGGTGAAGGTAACCCGCGTGCTGTCGGGCGTGATCGAAAACTCGTCCAGGTAGTGTGGGTCCGGAGGGAAGACATCCAGCCGGGCGGGCGTTCCGCCGCCAATCGGCACGCTGTAGAGGTGATAAGCAGACCTATTGGGTCCGACTTCTTCTTCGACGCGGTAGACAACGCGCTGGCTGTCCGGACTTATCGCCACGCCTATCGTGTCCCATTCACTGCCGGGGAAGCCTATTGCTTCAATGCCCTCATTGAGACCAACTTCTGCCCCTCCGGTAACAGGTACGCTGAGCAACTGCTGTCGATCGGCGCCGTCCCAGCCGGCGATAAAAACTACACGGCTGCCGGCAGGATCAACGGCGAACCAGGATAGCGGCAGAGCCGCGGTCGAGGGCACTGCCTGGTTGAGAAAAACGGGAGGCCCTCCGTCCACGGGCAGGCCGATCAGGCCGAAATAAGGGTCCTGGTCAACTTCGCGCCCGTCTACCGCGTAGATGACGTAACGGCCGTCGGCGGACAGCTCGAAGCGGCAGCCGGCTACCGTGCCGCCGTCACGCTGCGGGTCGCTAAGCTTGACCGGCTGGCCGCCGCCTATGGGCGCGCGGTACAGCTCAAGAATAGGCCACTGCGCGTAGCCGCAGAAAAACACCGTGCCACCGTCGGGGCTGATCTTGAATGAGGGATAGACCCGCCCATATTGCCCCAGGGGACCGTTCAGTTTGACGGCCGTTCCGCCGGTCACCGGCACACTGTAGAGTTCAAAACGGTCATTGACTTCCTCGTCGGCGAGATATACGACGCGGCTGCCGTCAGGAGTGAGCGCGTAGTTTGTCACGCTGCCTTCCTCTGTGAGCGGCCCGTTCAATTGCACGGGGCTGCCTCCTGCGGCGGGCGCCACGAACAGGTCATAGAGGTCCCAGATCTCGAAGAAAGGATGGCCCTGAGCGTAGTACGGCAGCAGGTAGAGCACCGACTGGCTGTCCGGCGTCCAGCCGATGCCGGCAACGCCGTTGTAGTAGGCTGTGCCCGGCACTTCGTCAATGGGCACTGGCGGGGCGCTGCCGTTGGCGGCCGTTACGTAGAGATCATACAAACCCAGGCTTCTTTTGTTCGAAGTGAACGCAACGCGGCGGCTGTCCGGGCTGACGACGTAGGTCGAGGATACGTCCCTGTAGTTGGGGAGCTCGCCGCTGATCTTGACGTTGACCGCCGCGTCCGCCGCCGCACGCGAAGCGCCAGGCGAAAGTGCCAGAAGCATGGCACAGAGCAGCGCCGCGCCGAGGAGCCAGAGAGCGGGACGCAGGGTTTGGTTCCGGAATATACCTGCGATGCGTTTCATGGGTGCTCCTTGCTGAACCATGATCTCCTTCGGGCAGCAGCGTGCCACCCGTCTATTCTTATCCGTCGACAAACGGCGCCCAGAGCCTATGTTGAGCAGCGACAACGGGCAGCAACTTGTGCTACCCGCTCTTTATTGCCCTTCTGCGTCTTAATCAGCCGCCGGCGGCAAGCGCGAGCGGCAGGAAGTTGAATCGTTTTTCCGGCTCTTTCGGGTTGAGCTTGCCGGTAAGCAGGTCGAAGCCGCAGGCCGAACCGTCGGCGAGGGTGGTGCAGTTGGTCACGAAATCAGTGACACCGTCACCGGTGATGTCGCCGGCGGCGAAACTGTTGGGCTCACCCACACCGTAGTTGAGGTCCACCATTTCGTGCGTAAACCCGCCCTTACCGTCGCCATAGTAAAGATGCAAGCCATCAAAGACGTTCCAACCGCCGAAATGAATGTCCAGGTTGCCGTCTCCGTCGATATCGGCTACCCCGGCATGCCCCGCCCAGCCGGGATAGAGCAGGGTATCGACGGTCGACTGAAGCCAATAAGTGTCGCCGTACTGCTCATCATGGTCGCCGGTGAAGAGCAGCAGCTTGACCGGCCCGGGACGGCCGATCGTGCCCCAGAAGGCGACCAGGTCCACGTAGCCGTTGTGGTCGAAGTCGCCGGCGGAGGGGGCAAGGCCGGCGGAGAAGGCCGTGCCGTCGCAGCAGGGATAGGAACCGATGGTGTGTTCCCACATGATGGGATTCCAGGGCGCGCTGCGATCGCCGGGATTCTTGAATGTCCGCAAGTAGGAGCCATCGGACCCAAGGAGATCGAGCAGACCGTCCTTATCGGCATCAACCGCATTAAAGCCGCGCGGCAGGCGCATCTTCGTGCTGGCTGGTTCAACTGGCGCACCTGCGACAAATGTGCCGTCTCCACTGCCGTAGTAGGTCAGGATCGGGCCGTAGTCGATGCCCTCGAAGATATCGAGGAAGCCGTCATCGTCGAAATCGGCCACAAGCACCTGTAAGGCGTATTTACCGTTGATCTTCTTGAGGGTCCATTGGGGATCGGCGCCGGCGCCATTGTTGGTGGCGACGTAGAGGCCCTCGCCGCGCAGGCCGGCGACGATGTCCATGTCTTTGTCGCCATCGAGGTCGGCGGCAGCGATATCGTGGATTTGGGCCGGGAAGGGGATGGCGGAGACAAAGACAAGCTCGGCCAGGGCCTGGTCATAGCGCCAGATTTCCAGGGCAGGCGTCTCGCGATTGCCGATCAGCAGTTCGAGCGCGCCGTCGCCGTCCATGTCGGCCAGGCGTACGGCCGTGTAATGGGCGCCAAAGCCATAGGGCACGCCCTCGAAGGTCATACGCCGTGAAGGAGGCTCATACTGGCCAAACGGGCCGGGCTGTTCCTCCGTCCTCATCCAGCCGCCTTTGTTGTCTTCCCTCTTGGCCCAGAATTCGAGCGTGCCGTCAGGCTTCAAGCCCACCGTTTGATAGAGACCGGTGCTCACCCTCAGATAGGGACCGGGCATATCTACGGTCTGGCCGTACTGGTTCTTGCCCCAGCAGTGCACGCTAAAATCCTGGCGCAGACCGCAGCTGTTGAACCAACCGACGGCGACCTGGATGAAAGGCCCTTCCTGGTCGACCGCCTGGCCGTGCTGGTTGGCGCCCCAGCAGTCAATATCGCCATCGAAGGTCAGGCCGCAGGTGTGGAAGAAGCCGCTGGCAATTTGCTTGAAGGGGCCGGGGCGGTTGTTGGCCTGGCCGAAACTGTTGCGGCCCCAGCAGGTCACCCCGCCGTAGTCGTCCAGGCCGCAGGTGTGCTGCAGGCCGCTGCTGATCTGCACAAATCCGCTGCCGGCATATTCTGGCGCCTGTCCGGCGGAGTTGTCGCCCCAGCATTCAACGGACCCGTTGTCCCTCAGCCCGCAGGCGTGGTGATAGCTGCTGCTGAACTGGACAAATGGGCCGGGATGGTCGAGCGGCGGGTTCATGGGGCGGCCCCAGCAAGATACGCTGCCGTCGGTTCGCAGGCCGCAGTTGGCATATATGCCGGCACTGACCTGCTTGAACGGATCGAGGGAAAGCTGGCTGTCGGCCTGGCCGAACTCATTCCCGCCCCAGCAGCGTATGGTGCCGTCGACCTTCAGCGCGCAGACATGGTCCTGGCCCGCGCTGACGGCCGAATACGCGTCATATTGGCCGCCGAACTTTTTGCCGGGCTCGGTGCTCCAGCAGCTCACGCCGTCCGGCTCAAGGCCGCAGGTAAACGCGCCGCCGGCGCTGAGCGCGCTAAACGTACCGCTTGGGATATTTTTCTTGTCGGGCTTGTAAGCGCCCCAGCAGCGAAACTCACCGGAAGCTAAAAGGCCACAGGTGTGCTGCCGGCCGGCGGCAACCTGGACGAAGGGGCCGGGGCGCTGCCCGGCCTGGCCGGCGGTGTTGTCGCCCCAACACTCGATGCCGCCGTTTGCTTTGAGGCCGCAGTTATGATACCCGCCGCTGGCCAGGGCCACGTACGGGCCGGTCCTGGAATCTGACTCACCGAATTCGTTCGCGCCCCAACAGTCGACCGCGCCGTTTGACCGCAGCCCGCAGGTGTGGAACGCGCCGGCAGTCACGGCGGTAAAGGCGCCGGAAGGCGGCGTGCCCTGCCCAAACGAATTGTCGCCCCAACAGGACACGGAGCCGTCCTCTTGCAAGCCGCAGGCGTGCGTCCCGCCGGCGGCAATCTGGGAGAAAGGTCCGTCCTGGTCCTCCACAGGCCCCCACTCATTCATGCCCCAGCAGTGGACGGAGCCGTCCTTGAGCAGGCCGCAGGTATAGAACTCGCCCGCACTGACCTGCTGGTAGAGCCCGGTGCGATCGGCTGCCAGCGGCCAGAATTCACCGTTGCCCCAGTCGTCGCCCTGGCAGTCGACACGGCCGTCGGGCTGAATGGCGCAGACGTGGAAGGGGCCCATGCTGACCAGCTCGTCGGGCGGACCGGTCAGGAGCTGGCCGGGATCACTGTCGTTCGCCGGCGCCAGGCGGGACGGCCGGTTGCCTTGTGCGGCGGAAGGTTCTGCGGCAGGCGGGGGTATAATGGCGTCCCTGGCTATGGCGGCCGGCTCGCTGCGTGCGACCACCGCCGTGTCCCCAGGCAGGTCTTGTGCGCTCGATACGTTCGCCGTGCCGAACAGGGTCAGGCTGGGATCGCCGTAGAGATTATAGGCCAGGCCGTTCCAATCACGCCCCGAGGCGTTTGTTCTGACCCAGGCCAGGGACTGGCCAACCGGCTCACCGGCCGAGAGGTAGTTAAGGTGGTTGTAAAACAGGCTCATGTTGCCGGTGCCCGTGCCGGGGGCACTATCGGGAAAGCCATACGTGTCGCGCGAGCCGGCGATAGTAGTGACGGCGCCATTTTTCAGCAGGCTGAAGCCCATGTTATCGGTCTTTTCGGGCGTGCCCGTCTGGCAGCCGATTTGCAGCACCATGGCCGGTTTGCTGTCGTCGAGATAGGGCGCTTCTCGGCTCTCAAAAATAGCGCCCAGACCGGACATGCCGCCGCCAATGTCGTACTCTTCATAAATGCCCTGCAGCACCGCGGAGCCGTGGCCATAGAAGGCGACGACGCCGAATGATTCGGCAGCCCAACGAGCGCGCACGCCGCCGTCGATCAATTCCTCCTCGCTGGGAAATCTCGAGTTGGACAGCGCGCCGTGCCAATAGAGGCGATGGGTGTCGAAGCCGCGGTCGAGCAGATAATCGTCGCGCATGAACTCCGCCAGGCGCGCGCCGTCGGAGGTCTGGTCAAGGAAGGCCATAGCCAGCAGGGCCGAGCGGCGCCAGCCCACATTGCTGTCTTCTTCGTAGACTATCGTTTTGTTAAGGACATCGTCGACTGTATACCGCCAGTCGCTGTGCTCGTAATAGAGGGGGATGCGGCCGACAAAGACCTCCGGCCCCCAGTCGGGGAAGTTGCTGCCTTGATTATCGAGGTCAGAGAAGTAATAGTCCGTGGGCGGATAGCCCTTGAACATCTTCATGGGCATGTCGCCGACCTTGTCACCGTCGATCTTCGGATCGTCGGGGTCGGGGTCGCCGATGAGCAGGACATAGAGGATGTTATCGCTC
>JBJYWX010000041.1:7490-12548 GCA_046259695.1 Promineifilaceae bacterium (SeqCode)
CGGATCGTCGGGGTCGGGGTCGCCGATGAGCAGGACATAGAGGATGTTATCGCTCAGGTAGTGGCCCTGGAGCCATTTGCGTACTTTCTCGGCACGGCCGTTGGGCGCTTCACCCGTAAGGGAGTCATAGTCGTCCTCGGTGATGATCTGCACGCTGTAGCCCATATTGCCCTTGTGCGCGGCGAAAGCACTAAAGGAGATATTGGAAGCAACCTGATTGGTGGTCACGATGACGTAGCCGGGTTTGGCCGCCGGGCTGCTGCGGTCGGGAATGACGCCAACGTACCAGGCACGGGCCTCAGCCGCGTTGTAAACCAAGTCCATCGCGTCGTCGTCGAGCAAGGTATCCTGAAGCTCAAGCAGGCTGTCACCTTCCAACTGCGGCGGATCAAAGTGCAGGGTGGCGGTCACTTCGCGGACCAGGCGCAAACGGCCGTCCGCCGGGTTGTAGCTGAAGGGCGAGTAGCGCAGGTGGACAAGGCGCCATTTACGCATGTGGGCCAGGTTACTGATTTCCAGCGGCGCGGCGGGGAAGAAAGCGTTGTGGCCGTAGACAGCGCTGTTCTTGCCGTCGAAAATCGTCGCCGCGTTGGGCCCCCAATCGACGTCCGCGGGACCCTCCTGGACCCGCTGCAGCGGCGCGGCGGCGGGCAGCTCGTAGCGGCCCGGCAGGTCGACTTGCTCAACGGCGTCGATCTCCAGGCGCACGCTGGCCAGGTCCACCAGGGGCGGCACAGCGATGGTATAGACAAGGGCCGGCAGCCGCGGGTCGCCGGGCAGCGTTTCCGCGGCCAGGCCATCGATTGTGATGGCGGTTTGGCCGGCGTCATCGGTGTCCAGGGTATAGTCCGGGGCGCTGAAGGTGTAGCTGAGGCGGGTGGGCAGCGTCTCCAACTGCGCTGCCACGGAACGGGCCTGGCTGTCCGCGCTGGCGGGCTGCAAGCAAAAAATGACCGCGCCTAGAAGCAGGGCGAGGGCAGCGGCCGTGCGCCCGGTGCGGCGGTGGGACCGAGATGATAACGGAAACATTTCCTTACCTCCCGAGCTTCCGTATGGAATTGTAGCTGGTAACGGTGACGGCTGTGGTGTCTTTCTTCCCTAGCGGCGCTCCCAAATAACGGCCGATTGGCCGGCCGATGCTCTCATGATAGCAGGGCCGGCACCTGTTTGATAGTGACAAATGTCATGATCGGCTTGCCAATGGGGCGCAAGTTGCGGCGGCGCCGATCAACCCGCTAATAAAGGCAGGAAAGAGAAGCGGTCGAGGAGGATGATCTGACGCGTGGAAAGGATGAGCTTGCCGTCCGCATGCGTGAGCAGATAGGGCTTCCCGGCCGGCGCGACCGCCAGTGATACGTCGCCCTCGCCGGCCGGAGCGGGACGCTCGAATCGCCAGCCGCCGTACCCTTCGCGGCGCAAGTAGACGAAGCGGTTGAGTTCATCGCGATAGATGATGTGCGCCCTGTCCAGCGCGTCGACGGCGAGAC
Source organism: Promineifilaceae bacterium (SeqCode) (assembly GCA_046259695.1). Taxonomy (GTDB): domain Bacteria; phylum Chloroflexota; class Anaerolineae; order Promineifilales; family Promineifilaceae; genus JAACFF01. The sequence continues at coordinate 8,978 of JBJYWX010000041.1, forward strand.
GCGCGCTGTCATACGGGTAATATTCCAGGCTAACGTCTTCGATGCGCCAGCCATCGGGATGGCGCGTGGCCAGCTTCAGCCAGTAAGTATAGTCGGGGTAACGGCCGTAGAAGGTTACTTCTTCCTCGCTGTAGAGCAGGCGTGGCTGGCCGTCCGGCCCTATCGCCAAAGCTTCGACAAGCTCAAAAGGGACGCCGCGCAGCTTCCAGGCCAGCGAATCGCGCTCGGCGTATATCGACGACACGCCGGGCGTATAGGCGACGTGCGCGCGGTCCGCTTCGTCCAGCGCCAGGCGCGGGTGCAGGAGCCATATGTCTTCTGTGCCGACCGGCTCGCTGGTCCAGACGCCGCCGCCGCGCCAATAGCGAAGCTCATCGCCCTGCACAACGAGCAGCTGGGGCACGCCGTCGCTGCCGGCGGCCAGGGAGAGATCATGCCCCGCGCCGCTGATGGTCTGCAGCGTCCAGTGGTCTTGCTGGCGGTGACCGGCCACCAACTGGTCATGATCGGCGTCTATGTAGGCGATATGGGGCGTGCCGTCCGCGGCGAGGGCGATTGCCAGCTCAAGCTCGACCGCATGCAGCGTGGTTACAACTTCCGTTTGCCACGCGCCTTGCCCGCCATGGGTATACAACAAGTGCCCTGTTGAAGGGCGGTAATAGAGGAGGTGCGGCATGCCGTCGCTGTCCAGGGCCAGCGCGCTGCTGCCAGGGATACCGCCGGCGACCACCTCGCTGGACCAGGCGGGCAGGGGATAAGGCTCGCGCTCATCAGGCGCGCCCGCGGCAGCAGGCGCCAAAGCGACAGCCAGCAGGAAAACGGCCAAGCAGAAGAACAGGTTCCGGCGCACCATGGCAGCCCCCTTTTCGCACAGTATAGAGCCGGGCAGCCTGCGGCGTCAATGGGGCGGCGGGCGGAGGGCCGTGTTCAGTATTCAGTGGGCAGAATTCAGTGGGCAGAATTCAGTGGGCAGTGGGCAGTGGGCAGAGGGCAGAAGGCAGCGTCAACGCAAGGACGCACTGACTACTGACGCACTGACTACTGACGCACTGTTAGCCCTTTAACTGGCCGGGGCCAGGTATTCGTCGAACCAGGCGAGCATGCGCTGCCAGGCATCCTCAGCCGCGGCGGCATCGTAGCTGGCGCGGGTGTCGTTGAAGAAGGCATGCTGCGCCCCTTCGTATAGTTGAAAGTGATTGGGCACATTGTTTTCGTCAAAGACGGCATGCATCGCCTCGTAGTTGGCGGCGGAGATGTTGTCGGCCGAACCGAGAAAACTGAGCACCGGCGCGCTGACCATGGCCGCCTGCGACGCGGGCAGCGGGGAGCCGTAGAAGGGCACGGCGGCGTCTATGGTATCGTCCACGGCGGCCGTCTGCAGGACCAGCCCGCCGCCCATGCAAAAGCCGGTGATGCCCACCCGGCCCGTCGTTTCGTCCAGCCCGCGCAGGTAGGCGGCGGCGCTCTGGATCTCGCTCACGGCGGCGGCCATATCCAGCTCCATGACCAGCTTGCGCGCTTCGTCCGGCTCCGTGGTGGACTGGCCGTGATAAAGATCGGGAGCAAGGGCGACGTAGCCGGCGGCGGCGAAGCGATCGGTGACGTCCTTGATGTGGTCGTTGAGGCCCCACCATTCCTGGATGACGATCACGCCAGGAAACGGCCCGCTTCCTTCGGGCAGGGCCAGGTAGCCCATCAGCTCGGTTCCATCGGCGCCGGGATAGCTGACGAGGCCGGTTTGCGGCGCTGCGCCGCTGGCCACATCGGGCACGGCCGTAGGCCGCGTGGCATCGACCACGGGTGGGGGCGTGCTGCCGGTGGTGGTTGAGGAACAGGCGACCAGGAGGGTGGAGGCGGCGGCGGTGCTGCCGAGCACGGCCGTGGCCTGGCGCAAAAATTCGCGCCGGCTGACACGGCCGATCTGCCGCTCACGCACCAGTTCCATTAGTTCAATGCGATTCATAGAGGTTCAGCGATCCTTTTGGCGGCCGTAGAATGAAGCATGTTGCAGGTTGCAGGTTGCAGGTTGCAGGTTGCAGGTTGCAGGTTGCATGTTGCAGGTTGCAGGTTGCAGTGCTGGTTGCCACTTGCCACTTGCATTATTAAAGTATGATAGCGCAGGCAGGTGGCATGGGCAAACGGCCGTTCTGCCCTTCTACTGCTTTCACAGCGGGACTACCGGAAAGAACCAACATTTGTCCCTGATGCCAGCCTTGCACTTACCCGGCGGGCATTTCGTGAAAAACGCCGATTTCGCGCATATATTTGAAGCCGGAAAGGTTCGGCGGCTGCAGGCCAAGCTGCGTGAGGATCGTGGCGATTTGCGTGCGATGCTCCGTGGCGTGGTTAATGGCCGCCACCATAAGGCCCGCCAGCGGATACTCGTAAATCGGCTCGTCCGGCCGGGTAACGCGGACAATGGTATCTGGCTGCACAATGGCCGCCAGCTTCTGCCATTCTTCGCCTACCCACTGCTCGGCTTCCTTGAGCGCCTGTATGCCTGGAAACGATTCCGGCAGCGGCTGCTGCGGTGACTTCCCGGTGGCGAGGTTGATGTCGTCCACTTCACCGGCGATGATATGCAGCAGCGTGTCACGGATTGACCCATAGCCGCCGGCGGCACTGGCGTCCAGCTGCTGATCGCTCAGGCTCTCGCAGAAATCGAGCAGGCTCAGGTTGGCCCACGTGTTGTGCAAAAACATCCAGGATATGGCGTTGGGGCTTGGGGGCATGGTAAATCTCCTTCACAGCCCAGGTGCTGCAGCGGTCGCCCGCCGCACGTGGCAGCGGGAAGCAAGCTAATAAGCGCATGTTCAACTCACGCGCGCCAGGTAGGTGAGGAGTCCATCCAGGGGCGCGGGCAGATGGGTGAGATCGAGCTCATTCGCCAGCAGGGTGGCGTAGCGCAGCTTGCGCCGCGCGCCGGCGCCTATCCAGCGCCGCAGCTGGGCTTCCGCGCTGCGCCCGCGCCAGTTTGACTGGGCCTGAAAGGTGCGGAAGGCGGCCAGCTCACCCTGCTGCGCCGCGACTTCCAGCACGGCGCTGACGCCGGCAGAACGAATAAGCTCGTCCTCCAGATCAGCCTGACAGACGAAGAAGCCAAGTGACTGCAAATCCGATCGGGCTAGATGTGAACCAAAGCCGGCGCGCTCCAGAGCGCGCCGCACCTGGCGCTCTTCGCCAGCGTCATACAGGCCGGCGACAGCGATCTCCTGCCTGATAGGGGCCAACAGATCGACAAAATGCCCGATGTTGGTTACTCCGCCCATAGCCACGACGGCCGTGCGCCGGGCGTCAAGGTCCAGGCCGAGACGCTGGGCCAGTGAGTAAAGCGCCATCTGATCGCTTTCGCCCTCGACGAGCACAACCGCGCTATGCTCGGCGGCGGCCGCCCCGGTGAGGGCCAGGGTGTCACTGAGGTTCATCTTCTCGCTGCGGCCGGGAAGGCGCTGGCCACATCCGGCCCACGCGCCTGTTCTGTGCCGCAATCGCTCTCAAGACAGCAGCTTGCGGCGCGAACTACTCTTCTCTAAGCTGGTCATCGACCAGGAAGGAAATCTTGGCGTCGATG
>JBJYWX010000042.1:0-5062 GCA_046259695.1 Promineifilaceae bacterium (SeqCode)
TTTTCTTTCGCCATGGTTACCTCCCAAGTTGGACCATTAAAAGGGTGTCGAATAGAGGGCGGAACCGGGGACTTGGCAGCGGGCTCCGCACGACTATGCCGACTAGTATACTAATATTTTCGTATGAGTAAAAATCGTCTTTGCTGCCCCGCTGAGCATACAGTAAGATAGGCTCACCTTTATGATGGGTGTAGGAGATTGTAATGAGTGATGAGCACATGGTTGAACCCGGCCAGGTAGTAAATCTTTCCGAAACTGAGGCGAATGGTAAGTACTTGCACGATGACCGCAAAGCAGCCGAGAAAGAATTCAAGAAGCTGCGTAAAGAATTCCGAATCCTCCAGGCGCAGCTCTATGCTGAGGGCAAACAGAAACTGCTGATAGTCTTCCAGGCAATGGACGCTGGTGGCAAAGACGGCACGATCCGCGCCATCACTCAAGGCGTAAATCCACAGGGCGTACGCGTTGCCTCATTTAAAGCGCCTACAAGTCTAGAACTCGCGCACGATTTTCTGTGGCGGATACACCCGCATACTCCAGCCAATGGCATGATTAGCATTTTCAACCGCTCACATTATGAGGATGTGCTGATCGTGCGCGTGGACGATTTGGTGCCCGAATCGATATGGCGTCCCCGTTACACGCACATCAATAATTTCGAGCGCCTATTGTACGATGCCCATACCAGGATTCTGAAGTTCTATCTACATATTTCTACTGGTGAGCAGCGCGCACGTTTTCAAGAGCGTGTTGATGACCCAGTCAAGAACTGGAAGTTCAGCTTTGAAGATCTCGAAAAACGAAAACAGTGGGACGCCTATATGGCTGCGTACGAGGAAATGCTGGAAAACACGTCAACAGCCCACGCCCCGTGGTACATCATTCCTGCCAACCAGAACTGGTATCGCAATCTGGCCATTGAACGTGTTATCGTCGACACCTTGAAAGAGATGGATCCCCATTATCCACGCCCACCTGAGGGGCTTGACGGTGTGAGCGTGACCTAATCGTCTACTTTTACTATTCGTTCATAGCCCGCGACTTTTGTTTATGTTATGCTCGCTACAGAATAGGTCGGCTTTTGGGCCACGGCCATCCGGATAAGCAGCCGAGCAAATGGACTTTTCGGGCCAACTAGTACAACTCCTGAGCGAACCCCCCGGTAGCTTCGTATACCATCTTGTCACCCTGTTCGCTCTGCAGGTCGTCTTTGCGCTCAGCTACGCTCGCTGGCGCCGAAAGCCTGAAGATGATATGGCACGGCGTATGATGATTGCCGCCGCAGCCCTGTTTGCTGGGCGGTTAATTCTCCTCATTGCCGGAGTAATCTACAGCAATAACCCTGCCGGTGCTGCAGCCGTCTTACCACCACTGGATCAGGCAATTGACACAGCTTCGCTGGCTCTATTAGCGTGGTCCTTGCTGCCCCCGTTCAAGGAACATCCTCGAGCAGGAGACATTCTCCTAATAGCTCTATTGGTACTGACGGGCGTGGCCTACCTGTTTTTTGCGCAGTCGTGGCAGACACAGGCCAGTGCATCTGTAGCTTATCACAGTACCCAGCAGGCATTGATCTGGACGTTGAGCCAGATAATAATCCTTGCCTTGGCTTTGCTGTATTTATTGATTCGCGGCCGTTTTCTTGGCCCTTTCCCCCCAATCATCATTGGCACACTGCTGGCGTCCCATATTATCTACTTGTGGAGCTATCCCGAACTTGCCGCAGCGCAGACCAACGTTGCTTTCTGGGTACGTTTAGGATACTTGATTGCCCTGCCCCTTTGGGCCGTATATGCCTATCTACATGCAACTGCGCCGCTACTAGAATCAGAATTGCGGCGCCAGGCAACGGTCGAAAAACTTGCCCAGTCCTACGAAAGAGCCGCACAGGTTATTGCTTCTGACCAGCCGCTGCGCAGGATCTTCTACGCGCTGGAGATGCTTCGCCATACCTATGGCACCGATTTCGCCGCAATAGGTCTGCTCAACGAGGCAGATGATAAGACGATTGAGTTCTTCAGCTCGCGCGTTAGCCAGAATCCTGGTGAATTGACCCAATGGCAAATGGATCTTGAACAGAATCAGACGCTTAGTGCGGTGCTCCGCCAGGGCCGGCCAAGCGAACTGAAGCGCGATGGACTCGGCTCACGCCAGCTCTATGACTTTTTCGCCGCTGCCGGCGTCGAACCGGCGGCTTCACTCCTTGTACAGCCCCTCTCAGCAGATAATAAGCGCATAGGATTTCTGGTTATTCCGCTGCCAGACAACCGCGACGAACAAGCGGAGGAAGCGTTGCGCCTCGCGCCGGGCCTTGGCCATTTCCTGGCGCGGGCATTGTTGGCGCCTCGTGTCGCCCCGCCCTCAACGGCCGAAGCAGAATTGCCAGTCGAATTACAGCCCCCTGCGACGGCTGCAGTACCTGCCGCGATCGTATTCGACCGCGCCCGTGTTAAGGATCTCGAATTTCAGCTCGATCAGACGCGTGAAGCCCTGGCTGAAGCGGAGCAGAAACGACGACAGGCGGAAGCGAACGCTATTGCGGCACAGAAACAGGCGCGCTATCTCGCGGCGGCGCTGCGGACGGTCCAGACTTCGGTGGAGGCGGCAGGCGCAAATAGCGTACCTCCCGCCAACACATCTGAGGGTCCGCTAGAAGACAGCAAGCAGGACGTCTAGTGGATACAAAAAATGCCTTACCCGGGTGGCTTATTGCCCTACTGATTGCCCTCGGTATTGCTTTTGCCGTAGGCATTGCTTTCTTGCTTTCGCAGATCGACATCTTGCAGCAGCGTACGCTGCTGCCCGCGGCCACCGTCGTGACAATCGATCAAGAAGCCACGATAGCGTCCGGCGACTTGACTATCGTGGTTGTTACCGCTGACCAGGCGCTTCTAGCAACGCCGCTGCCGCTGGAGACACCAGGCGCTGAAGTAACCGCCACCTTTCTCGCCCCAGCAAGCCCTTCGGCCGTGTTCTCGGCTACTTGCAGCGCAGCCCCGCAAGATTGGATACCTTATGTCGTTGAGGAGGGCGACTCGCTAACCTCGCTCGCGTTCGCCCTGGGCATCAAGATAGCTGCCCTGCGCGAGGCCAACTGCCTCAGTTTGGAGCAGGAGCTTGTGACCGGCCAGACCATCCTTCTGCCGGGAACAGAGGTTTCACGCCAGACGGCCACTCCTGAACCGCTAGCAACCACGGAATCTGTTGCTTCCGATTCGATTTGCCACGTGCCCGCAGAATGGGTTATTTACATTGTTAGACCTGGCGACACGCTGGAGGCAGTTGCCCAGAAAAGACAGACTAGTGTGACGATGCTGATGAAAGCCAACTGCCTGGAAGAAGCAGAGATCTTGCCTGGGCATATCATTTTCCTGCCGCCGCTGCCGGCACCAACAGGCACAGCGATTGGAACCCGTTGGACGCAGCATGCACCAACACAGCCACGGTGGCCAACTGCTACCAGATGGTGGCCAATTCCAACGCGAACGGCCGCCTCTACCCCGACTTCTACACCCACGGTATGGGCCACGCGAACGCCAAGGCCTTCAGCCACGCCCGTTCCACCCACGATCACAGCCACTGCGACCCTACCACCCATCGGAAAGGCTACGTCTACCTCTGCCGCCACGGCAACCTCTACCAACACGGCTACAAACACACCAACGTGGACCGCTACAGTCACGCCGACGGCTACAGCTACCGCGACAAGTACACCAACCTTAACGCCAACGAGCACGGCCACAGCTACTGCTACCGCGACGAGCACACTAACCTCTACGCCAACCGCGACACTACAGCCCCCGTCAGCGACGCCGACAATCGGGGCGCCGTATCCCGCCCACGTGGCTACACTAACGCCCACAGCCACCGCAACGCCTACCGCCACCGCGACCCCGACCCCAACACCAACTTCCACGGCTACCGTCACCCGCCAACCATATCCTTAACGCCCAGCGTGTATAAACGAAGCCTAAACGTTGGCCTTCAATCTGATAGCAACATGGTGCTGTGACTGGCCCTGCTATATAATCTTTCGTCGGTTTTCCGACGCGCGCCTAAACTGGGTACTAAGTTGCACGCGCCGGTAACCCAGGATCGATTAGCACATGAATGAGTCTGAAAAACTGCGCCAGTCAATCCTGGCGCAGGTTGCTGAATATTACCGCGCTGCCCACGCCGGGCAGCCTTTTGAAGCTGGCAAATCGACTGTCAACTATGCCGGACGTGTCTTCGATGAAGCTGAAATGCAGCACATGGTTGATGCCGTCCTCGATTTCTGGTTGACTGCTGGCCCCTATGCCGAACGATTCGAGGAAGAGTTGGGACGTTTCCTCGGTGTTCGCGAGGTCGTTCCCGTGAACTCAGGCTCTTCCGCCAATCTGGTGGCGATGACTACCTTGTGCTCGCGAAAGCTTCCTGATGGTCTGCGGCCGGGCGACGAGGTGATCGTCCCGGCGGCCAGCTTTCCAACGACTGTTAACCCTATCATACAGAACAATCTCCTTCCGGTCTTTGTCGATAGCTGCCTGGGCGACTTTAATCTGGACGTGAACCAACTTGAAGCCGCTGTTTCTCCGAAAACGAGGGCGCTCACGTTTGCGCACACGCTGGGCAATCCTGCCAACATGGACGCCATCATGGCGTTTGTGCAGGCGCACGATCTATTTCTCATTGAAGACACTTGTGATGCACTTGGCTCAAGATGGGATGGAAAACTGGCAGGCACTTTCGGCGATCTGGCCACACTCAGTTTCTATCCGGCACACCATATCACCCTTGGCGAAGGCGGGGCAGTCTATACGAACCGGCCGCGGCTGGCCAAGATTGCACGCGCCGTGCGCGATTGGGGTCGAGACTGTTGGTGCGGCTATGACAATCCGGTTAATGGAAAATGTGGAATCCGCTTTGATCGCGAAGTTCCCGGACTGCGTGGCTTCTACGATCACCGCTACTATTATTCCGAAATCGGCTACAATCTTAAGCTTACCGACCCCCAAGCGGCAATGGGCTTGGCGCAGCTGCAGAAGCTGCCAGGGTTCATTGCCCGGCGCAAGGAAAACTT
>JBJYWX010000043.1:0-2782 GCA_046259695.1 Promineifilaceae bacterium (SeqCode)
CTCCGGATTATGCAGCCTGAGTCTGTCTGCGTAGATGCAGCCACCATCGTCGGAAATACTTGCCCTGGTGACCACGCTGGGTATCACGTCTCTGCTTTCTCTTGGCCTTGGCTACCTCGTTTACCGCCGGCGTTGGGTGCGTTCCGTTTCACTGCGCCGCACGCTGGTCATCAGTTATATCTGGGCCGCCTTACTGACGCTCTTTAATGTCGGCGTCATGCAGCAGCAAATGTTTGTGAGTGAGCATGACCTTCTTTTGAGCGGCGTCCTGCTTCTGTTCGCGGCGCTCATCGCTACTACTTTCGGTCTTTTTGTCTCGGCCAGTGTGACCGATGATTTGCGGCAGCTGGCGGCGACAGCCCAGCAACTGGCGGATGGAGATCTGAGCGCGCGCGTGGCGGTGCACGGCCGAGATGAAGTTGCGCAGGTCGGCCTCGCCTTCAACGAAATGGCCGGACAGTTGGAGCACGTCGAACGCCAGCGAATTGAATTGGAAAACCTGCGGCGCGACCTGGTCGCCTGGGCTTCCCATGATTTGCGCACCCCTCTGACCAGTATTCGCGTTCGCGTGGAGGCGCTGAATGACGGCATGGTTGAAGAAATGGAAACTGGGCGCTATTACCAGTCTATTTTGAATGATGTGCTGGCCCTTAGTAGCCTCTACGACGATATGTTCGAACTGGCACAGCAAGATCGCATCGATGTCTCCCTGGAAAAGAGTCTGAATTCATTGAGCGAGCTGATTGATGATTCGCTGGTACGGTTCGCCCCCTTGAGCGAAGAGCGAGCGATTGTGCTTTCGGCGCAAATTGACCCCGGCGTTGACCCGGTGCCGTTAAACCCGGCTAAGATCAGCCGCGTACTTGACAATCTGCTGGGCAATGCGTTGCGCCATACACCCCAGGGCGGCCGGATCCGCATTTCGGCGCAGCGTGACCAAGGGAGCGTGACCGTGACTGTGCAAGACAGCGGCCCCGGCTTTAGCCCGGAAGATTTGCCGCGCCTTTTTGAACAGTTCTATCGCGGGGAGCAGGCACGCAGCCGCGCCACCGGCGGCGCGGGGCTCGGCCTGGCAATCGCGCGTGGCATTGTCGAGGGACACGATGGCCGCATCTGGGCTGAAAACGGGCCAGAAGGCGGCGCGCGCGTGGTTTTTCAATTACCCACTTGAAGGCCGCCTGGTGCTGGCTTCCACTCTGCCGGCGGCCGGACTGCCCTCGTATTCTTGAATCTACATCTCCTCTTGGAAAGTAAGCCCCTGATCCTTGCGAGCCTGGCGTACCGCCTGGCGTAATACCTCATACACCGCTTCCGGGTCACGGACGTTTTCCAGGAGGATGATCGGGCTGTGTGGATCGTGGCTGCGGATTTCAATGTCGCCACGATTGATCATACGTTCGCCCAACGATTGGCTGTGATCCATATCCTGCACGCGGACCAATTCGATATTCTGAAAGCTGCGACCGAAAAGACCTGTGGCGACGCGGATACGCTGGTTCGTTATCATGTAGTGCGCGGTGAGGCTGAGAAACGGCCGTCCTTCCCACAGGATTTCCTCGCCCGCGTCCATGGGCATCTCATCGACCCGCGCCCCTTCAGCCAGCGCATCTTTGTTCTCGATGAGCAGTTCACCCATCTCATCATCGATGGCATCCATAGCTGCCAGCGTAACAAGATCGACCAATGCCGAACGCGTTTCCTTGTCTAGCTGTGACAGGTCCAGGTCAGTCTCTGCTATGGCCTGCCATACGTGCGCTTTGATTCTCGCTTGTGCTTCGCCTGCCATCATGTTGGATTACCTCATTCTTGCTTAGGGTGTTGGAACAATTTGTGGGCTTATGAGACCGTTAATGCAAAACTAACAGACATCTTCTATCATACTAAAGGCGTTTGTCAAAAGGTCAAGCGCTAGTTACAATACAATGCGGTGCGCGTGAGGCGCGCCAATTCATTATTTAGGAAGTGTTTGCCATAATGCCAACCTATCAGTACAGATGTACAGAATGCGGCCACGAGTTTGAGGCCCGGCAGCGGATGATGGACGATCCGCTGACGGAATGCCCGGTTTGTGGTGGAAAGGTGCGGCGCGTTGTCGGGTCAGTGGGTATCGTCTTCAAGGGTAAAGGTTTTTACGTTACCGACCATCGCAATGGCAGTGGGCGCGTCCAGACACCGGATACATCAGACAAGTCGGGTGAGAGCAAAGAAAAGGCTAAAGAGACGGACAGCAAACCAAAGAAGTCTGACAAAACAAGCGACAGCGTCAAATCCGGCGCTTCTGCCGCTGCGGCGGCTGGTTAACTCAGTTACTTTATACTAAGAACTCAGGCTTGCGCAGAAACGCAAGCCTTTTTGTTTGCCCGCTGCCGCTCGATCGAACGGCCAGCGCAGCGCAGCAAATGCCCAAAGAAAAAGCCGCGGCATTATTGCCGTGGCTCAATTGCCCAGGAGAGGACTCGAACCTCCACGCCCGAAAGGGCACAGGCCCTCAACCTGCTGCGTATGCCAATTCCGCCACCTGGGCTGGTGAAAGGTAATTATAGCTGTTGGCCCTAGACTGTCAATTGAGCGCGTTCATCGCCAACTCAAATCTTACGGTCTTTACTTGAGGCCAACGGGCGCCGCAGCAGTCGCAGGTGCCCGCATGGTAAACCCCTTAGGCCGCTTGACTTTCCGCTCGGAGCAAGGACAATAATTCGTCGCCTGATCCCCTCGGGAAAAGGTCACCCATGGCACGGGCCGGCAGGTCTGTCCCGTTAGTAGGAACACTTCAGACCCTTAG